>CAZHRW010000202.1:0-40818 GCA_964535025.1 uncultured Planctomycetales bacterium | reverse complement strand
CCCCCAGCGGACGGCCCGACAGCCTCCCACGCCCCGACGGCGCGGCACGCCCCACACGCCCGACGGCGCGACACGCACTCACGCGCCGGGCGGCGTGGCGACTTCGAGCCGGTCGCGGCGCGCGGCGGCACCAACCCTCCCGGCGCGCCCGGCGCGGGATCCGCCGCCGGCGCCGAGGGCGCGGACTAACGTGTTAGATTAGGGGACGCTATATCCTCCGGCGCCCGCCGAAATCGCCCCCGAGGCCCGGCATAAAATCCGAATTCTCTGAATTCTCCGGGCGAGTTCGCCCGTTGCGGCCGTCAGAATACTCCGAATTCTCCGAATTCTCCCAATTCTCCGGGCGCCGAGGGCAGGCTAACAGGCGTTTTTTTGTTAGTCTGTCCCCGAATAGATGCCGTCGACGGAGCGCGGCATAAAACCCGAATTCTCCGAATTCTCCGGCAGTTTACCCAGCTTACCACGTTTGACACGGCCCGCGGCGGCGCGAAAACCCAAACTTGGGTTTTCGCGCGCGGCGTGAACATTGTTGATGCCGAACTTAATAATGTGCATCGTTCGCTTCATTTCTTTAAGCGCTAGGCCTATTTTCTTACAGCCGCGATAGCTTTTGTTCACCGTAACGATGATTTTGTTCGTCGCGGGCCCGCTTCGGGCTGTTATAGCAATCACCGGACGGACGGGCTCCTCCGCGCGGCGCCGCGGCGGCCGGCCCCGCTCGGGCGCCGCTGACCGGGACGGCGCGCCCGCCCGCGACGCCGCGGCGAGGCGGCCCGGGCGCTGGTGAGCGGGCGCGGGCGCCCGGTGGCGGGCGCCGGAGCCGATCCGACCCGTCCGATGGGTCTGACGGGTCCGACCCGTCCGACGGGTCCGACTCGTCCGACCGGTCTGACTCCTCCGACCGGTCCGACTCGTCCCACCGCTGCGACGATCCGCCCGATCCGCGGGTCCCGGCGCCCACGCCGCGGCCGGTCACCACCGCGGCGCGGCGTTCGCCCGGCGTCGGTCCGGACGTTCCGCCGGCCGCGGACGGGCGGGGCGTAGAATTCCCTTGGGCGAGCGCCCTTGAGGCGGCGGAGGTGACCCGCGGTGAGCAGGGCCCCGACACAACTGGACAACCGGCGGATCGCGGCGATGTTCGAGCAGACGGCCGATCTGCTCGACCGGCAGGGCGAAAACGCCTTCCGCGTCGGCAGCTACCGCCGCGCCGCCGAGAGCGTGCGCTCGGCCGAGCGACCCGTCGGCGAGATCCTCGACGCCGGCGGCGTGGACGCCCTGCAGGCGCGCTGCCCGGCGTCGGCGTCAGGCTCGCCGCATCGATCCGCGAGATCGTCCACACCGGCCGGTTCGGCCTGCTGGAGCGGCTCAAGGCCGAGGTGACGCCCGAGCAAGTGCTCGCCGAGGTCCCCGGCGTGGGGCCGACGCTCGCCGGGCGGGTGCACCGCCGGCTGGGGATCGAGACCCTCGAGGACCTCGAACAGGCCGCCCACGACGGACGGCTCGAACAGGTCGCCGGGATCGGCGCCGAGAAGGCCGCGGGCATCCGCGACGCCCTGGCCGGACGGCTCAACCGCTCGGCACGACGGCGGGCGCGGCAGCGGGCCGGCGGCGAACCGGCGACGGCGGCCGAGCCGCCGGGGGTGGACATCCTGCTCGACGTCGACGCCGAGTACCGCCGCAAGGCCGACGCCGGACGGCTGCGAACGATCGCGCCCAAGCGGTTCAACCCCGCCGGCGAGGCGTGGCTGCCGATCCTCCGCACCCGCCGCGGCCGCTGGCAGTTCACGGCCCTGTACTCCAACACCGCCCGCGCCCACGAGCTGGACAAGACCCGCGACTGGGTCGTCCTTTATTACAGCCGCGACAGCGACGAGCGGCAGGCCACCGTCGTCACCGCCGCCGCGGGGGCCCTGGCCGGCAAGCGGATCGTCCGCGGGCGGGAGCGCGAGTGCCGGGAGCATTACAGGGACGCCTAGAGGCTGGAGGCTGGAGACTGGAGACTGGAGGAACGACGGCGCCGGCGGGCCGGGCCGGCGGGGCCGACCGCTTGTGCCACCGGTTCACGGGACATTCATTTCGAGGGACACGACATGCACACGCGGGAATTGCGTTTCACCGGGTATTTCGAGGAGCAGGACGCCACCAGTTCGGAGGTCCTGCAGGTGGTCTGCGGCGACAACGAGCTGGAGACCGAACTGCTGGTGTGGGCGCTGCTGCCGGTGGCCGAGACGGTCGACGGCGACTACGCCCGGCGGGACTACACGTTCCACTACGAGCTGGGCCGTCCGATCGCCCCGGGGATCTTCACGCTGACCGTCAGCGCCCTGGACGCCTCGCGCCGGACGCACGCCGCCGAGATCGCCGCGGCGTTGACGACGGTGGTCCCCGTCGGCGGCGACCACGCGTACGGGTTCGTGGGGCTGTGGCTGCTGAGCGAATCGGTCCACTTCAAGCCCATCGAGCGGATCAGCTACGACCAGTACCACGGCGCCGCCTACGGCCACCTCCGCTTCGGCGCCGACGCCAACCTCCCCCACCGGCGGCTGTTCGGCGCCACCGTGTGAGGACGGCAGGTGAGAGGCTTCAGGCTGAGGCCTGAGGGGCGGCACACCCCCGTGGCCGCGGTCTCCTGTTCCCGGACGGACCCGCGGGCCCCTACCGCTGCGCGCGGGTGCGATGCTCGGCCCAGTAGGCGTTGATGTCCGTGCCGCAATGCGGGCAGATCACCCTGTCCGACGGGCCGGGCGGCGGGGCGGGCAGGCCGAGCGCCTGGCGGGCGGCGAACAGCGTGGGCGGCGGCGCGAACGCCTTGCCGCAATTGGGGCAGATCTGGCCCTGGACGACCGACTGCATGCCGCACTGGGGACAGGCCGTCCGCAGCGGCATCATGGTGTGCAACTCTTCGAAGGTCAGCTCCTGCTCGAGTTGTTGATAGTAGGCCGCCCGATCCATGCGCGTTTCGTACGCGCAGGCCGGGTTGACGCACAGCAGGGCCACCTCGTGGCCGATCACCTCGGCGGCGACGGAGCGCTCGGCGAGCCGGGCGGCCCGGCCGAACAGCCCCAGCGCATCGTCCCACCGGGTCGCGGCGGTGGCGAACCTGCCGTCGTCGAACGCCTCCTGCCCACCGGCGCGGAGGGCCTCGGCCTGCCGCCAGGTGTCGGCGGCGCCGACGGCGGCGCCGGCCCGCTCGGCCTGCTCGCGGGCGGCGGCGACCTGCGCCCGCAGGGCCGTCGCGTCGTCCCGCGCGGCCGTCTCCTTCTGTGCCTCCTGCACGGACGGCCACACCAGCACGCCCACGACCACCGCCACCCCCACCGCCGCGACGACGACCGCGGCGACGAGCGGCCCGGTCCGCCGGCGGCGGGTCGGGGCCTGTTCGATCGGTCCGTTCATCGGATCTCCCTTCTGCCTGATGCGTGTGGCCACCATGCTAACGCGTCGGCCACGACGTGAAAAGGCAGCACCCGACGGGAACAACCAACCGCAACCCCCCCCCATTAGCCGCAGTTGAAACCTCAGCCACAATGCCGTCCATTCGCCGGCGCCGCCGCGCCGAAACGGGGTCAGATCCACTATCCGGCCCGTAACTGATGTTATTGTAAGGAGCTACAGTGGTCTGACCCCTTATCCGCCGGTGATCCGGTGGCTGAGGCGGTTGGGGGACGACAGTTTGGGCGGCGGGTGGACATTCCTTTGTGGATCGTGGATAGTGGTCTGCGGCCGGGGTGTCGGGCGAAGCGTGGGGGCAAGAGGAGATCGTCGATGAACGGGCTGGAGCGTTACAATGCCGTTCTGGACGGGCGGGACGCCGACGTCCTGCCGCGATTGCCGATCCTGATGCAGTGGGCGGCGGAGTTTATCGGGTCGACGTACGGGGCGTTCGCGTCGGACCACCGCGTGCTGGTCGAGGCGAACCTGCGGTGTGCGGCCGAGCTGCCGATGGACCAGGTCAGCGCGATCTCGGACCCCTACCGCGAGACGGCGGGGTTCGGCGCGGCGATCGAGTTCGTCGCCGACGGCGTCCCCCGCTGCAACCGGCCGCCGCTGGCCGAGACGAAGGACCTGCGGGTCCTCGCCGAGCCCGACCCGGCGGCCGGGCGGATGGGCGACCGGATCGCGGCGGTGCGGGCGATGGCCGAGGCGGTCGGCGGCGAGCTGTCGATCCTCGGCTGGATCGAGGGCCCGGCGGCCGAGGCGGCCGACCTGCGGGGCGTGGGCACCTTCCTGATGGACCTCACCGACGACGAGCCGTTCATCGAGACGCTCATGGACCGCTGCGTCGACGTGGGGATCGCCTTCGCCCGCGCCCAGCTCGACGCCGGGGCCGACACGATCGGCATCGGCGACGCGATCGCCAGCCAGCTCTCGCCGGCGATGTACGGGCGGCTGGTCGCCCCCCGCGAGCAGCGGCTGGTCAACGCGATCCACGACGCCGGCGGGCGGGTCCGCCTGCACATCTGCGGGAACATCACGCACCTGCTGGCGGGCATCGGGGCATTGGGCGTGGACATCGTCGACGTCGACCACATGGTCGACATGGCGGCCGTCCGCCGTGCCGTCGGCGGCGACGTCGTGATCGCGGGGAACATCGACCCGGTCTCCGGCGTGCGGTTCGGCCGTCCCGAGACGATCCGCCGGACGATGCGGGCCACCTACGCCGCCGTCGGCGACCCCTACATGGTCACCGCCGGCTGCGAGATCCCCGCCGGCACGCCGCGGGAGAACGTCCGGGCGCTGTGCGCGCCGATCGAGACGCGGCGGCGGTGACGCGCCTAGAATTTCATCATGGGGGCGCAGGCGCAATTCCGGGCGATGGCGTTCGCGGCGCGGGGCCGCGTGGTGAGCCGGTATGTCGGGCAGTTGTGCGTGGTGCAGGCAGCGCTGATGAGCCCGCCGGTGGCCGTGGGGCTGGCGACGGGCAGTGGCCGGTATGCCCTGTGGGGGTCGGTGTCGATCGCGGCGGTGTTGGGCGTCGGGCTGCTCCTGCGGCGGCTGGGCGTGGCGGGGGATGTGCAGCCCAACGAGGCGCTGGTGGTGACGGCGTCGGCGTTTTTGATCTCGCCGCTGATCCTGACGTTCTCGATGGCGGGGTTCGGCCTGGCGCCGATCGATGCGTTGTTCGAGACGGTCTCGGCGATCACGACGACGGGCCTGTCGACGATCGCGTCGAGGGAGGGGCTGCCGCCGGCGTTTTTCTTCCTGCGGGCGTGGATGCAGTGGTACGGGGGGCTGGGCATCGTGGTGCTGTCGGTGGCGCTGGTGGTCGAGCCGGGCGCGGCGCTGCGCCGGCTGTCGGCGTCGCAGTCGTCGGTCGACGACGTGGCCGGGGGGATCCGCGCCAACGCACGGCGGGTGCTGCGGGTGTACCTGGTCCTGACGGCGGTGGGCCTGGCCGTGGTCCTGGCGGCCGGGGCGGGGCCGTGGACGGGTCTGCTGCATACGCTGGCGGCGGTGTCGACGGGCGGGTTTTCCACGTTCGCCCACAGCCTGGGCGGCCTGCCCAACGGGTGGGCGCGGGCGGCGGTGATGGCGGTGAGCCTGGCCGGGGCGGTCGGCCTGCCGGTGTACTACCGCCTCGCCGAGCGCCGCTTCGGCGCGGTGGCGCGGGACGGGGAGCTTCGCCTGCTGGGGATCCTGGTGGTGCTGCTGGCGGCCGCCCTGGCGGGCCTGATGCTGCTGGAGGGCCACACGTGGCGGCAGGCGGTCGGACACGCGGCGGTGACGAGCGTGTCGGCCCAGACGACGGCGGGCTTTTACACGCTGGAGCCGCGCCAGTTGCCGGCGGCGGGCAAGCTGCTGGTGATCTTCTCCATGGCCGTCGGCGGCAGCCAGGGCTCGACGGCCGGGGGGATCAAGGTCCTCCGCCTGCTGATCATCCTGCGGTCGCTGCAGGCGCTGTTTCACCGGGTGACCCTGCCCGGTCACGCCGTCGCCGTGCCCAGGATTCAAGGGGAGCGGCTGGAGCCGTCGGCGGCGTTGGAGCGGCTGTTGGTGGCCTGGCTGTTCGCGGCGGTGATCGCCGCGTCGTGGCTGGTGTTCGTCGCCGCCGGCTACGACCCGCTGGACAGCCTGTTCGACGTGGTCTCGGCGACCGGCACGGTCGGCCTGTCGACGGGCGTGGCCGGCAGCGAACTGCCGGCGGGGTTGAAGCTGCTGTTGTGCGTCGGTATGATCGCCGGGCGCGTCGAGGTGCTGGCCCTGGCGGTGCTGGTGTATCCGCGGACGTGGATCGGACGAAGGAGGCGGCCATCATGAGGGTGGGCATCATCGGCGGCGGCGAGCTGGGCAAGACGACCGCCCGGCACCTGCTCAAGCGGGGCCACGAGGTGGTCATCGTCGAGCGCGACGGGGCGCTGATCGACGCGCTGTCGGACGAGTTGTCGTGCGGCTTCGTGCACGGCGACGGCAGCCGTCCGGGCATTTTGCAGGAGCTCGGGCCCGAGCAGACCGACGTGCTGCTGTGCCTGACCGACGAGGACCTGATCAACATCCTCGCCGGCGCCGTCGGCGGGACGCTGGGGTTCGCCCGCGTGGTGGTGAAGCTCGATCATCCCGAATACCTGGACATCTGCCGCAAGCTCGATCTCGGCGCGACGATCGTGCCCGGCGAGACGATCGGGCGTTACCTGGCCGACATGGCCGAGGGCCAGGACCTCGTCGAGCTGTCGACGATCGTCAAGGGCGACGCGCGGTTTTTCTCGTTCACGGTGGCCAGGGACGAGGCCGGCGGGCGGATCGACGAGCTGGGCCTGCCGTCCCACACGCGGGTGGTGTGCGTTTATCGCGGCGACGCGTTCATCCTGCCCGAGGCCAACGACAAGCTCCGCCGCAACGACGACGTGGTGATCCTGACCGACCGGTCGAACATCGCCGCCCTCAAGCAGCGATGGCAGCCGCACAGCGCCGGTGAGTCCGGCGGCGGGGGCGACCGGGGCTGAACAGACAGGAGGCGACGATGAACGACCGACCCGCCGGGACGGACGACGGCCGCCGGCCGGTGCAGACGGTCCGCGTGCGGTCGCTGGTAGGCCTGGCGATCTGGGCGGCGGTGTTGTTTCTGGCGTTTCGGTTCTTCTCGGCGACGGTGTTCGTGGTGCTCTGCTCGCTGGCGGCGGCGGCGATCGCGGCGGCGATCCGCCCGCTGGCCGACCGGCTGCCGGGGCCGGCGCCGGTGCGGGCGGTGGCGGCGATGGCGACCGTCCTGCTGGGGGTGTGGGGGCTGCTGATGCTCACCGGCGTGGCCATGGTGGCGCCCGTCAAGCGCAACATCGAGCGGCTGCCGGAGATCCGCCAGCGGGCCAACGAGGGCCTGGAGGCCCTCGCCGGCCGGTTCGGCATCGCCGAGCAGCTCACCGTCGACCAGGTCGGCGACATCGCCCTGCGGTTCCTCACCGGCGGCGCGTTGGCCAAGTGGATCCCCAACGCCGCCGGCGCGGTGCTGACGGGTCTGCTGGCGGTGGTGGTCGTGATCATCGGGGCGATGTACCTGCTGGCCCACAAGCCCGGACGGCTGACCGACGAGGCGGTGGTCCTCCTGCCACCCGAGCGCCGGGTGCTGATGCACGAGGCGATGATGGCCCTCCAGCCGCAGTTGCGGTGGTGGCTGTTCGGGACGCTGATCAACATGCTCACCATCGGCCTGGCGTTCGGGGTGGGCTACTGGCTGATCGGTCTGGAGTTCGCCCTGCCGCTGGCGATGCTGGCGGCGATCGCGGCGGCGGTGCCGACGTTCGGGCCGATGATCACGCTGCTGCTGTCGATCCTGGTCGCCGCGACCCAGAGCTGGACCCTGGTGGCGGGGGTGGTCGGGGTGTACCTGGTGGTCCAGGCGCTGGAGTCGTACGTGACCACCCCGCTGGTGATGCGCCGGGCGGTCAACATCCCGCCGGTTGTGACGCTCTTTTCGATCATCTTCTGGGGCAACGTCTTCGGCGCCGCCGGGCTGGTTCTGGCGATCCCGCTGGACCTGGCCATCTGGGCGCTGATCAAGCCGTTCATCGCCGACCGGCAGGCCGCCGGCGAGGATTCGCAGGCGCCGTAACCTCTCGGGGTCACGGCGTCGGGGGCCATTCGAAGGGGGACATGATCGACACACCCAGGATGACGATGTTCATGGTCTCACGGTCCTTTCGTGTCCCGGCGGGCGCCGGCCTCCGTGTCCAGGCCCAGCTCGCGGCAGATTGCCATCAACTGGTCGGCGCGGTGAGCGCACGTGTGGCGGCGGAGGATCGTCTGGCGGCCGTGGGCGGCCAGGGAGCGGGCGAGGGCCGCGTCGGACAGCACGGCCCGCAGGTGGGCCTTCATCTGTTCGCCGTCGCGGGCGACCAGGTAGTCCTCGCCCGCCGTGAACAGCCCCTCGCGGTCCTCCCACGGCGCGCTGATCAGCGGGATCCCGCACGCCATCGCCTCGAACGGCCGGGAGGTCGGCACGCCCGGCAGCGCCGCGGTATGGGACCGGCCGGGGATGTGCACCGTCACGCGGTGGCGGGCGAACTGCCGGGGAACGCGGACGTTCGGCAACCACGCCCCGTAGCGGATGCCCCCGGCGGTCAGCGCCGCCAGGGTGTCGTCGCTGTAGCCGGCGCCGAAGACGGTGCTGGTGAGCTTCAGCGCGACGATCGGGCCGAGCAGGAACGTGTGCAGGTCGATCCTCCGCGCCTCGTCGCCGCCGCTGCCCACCCAGATCAGCTCGCCGGTGGTCGGCTCGTCGTCGAGGGGGTGGAACACCCGCACGTCGGCGGCCTCGTGGAAGACCCACGCCCGCCGGACCCGGCCGTCGCGGAGGTAGTGGTCGCCGAGGACCTGCCCGCCCGCCAGCACGCCGTCGCAGGCCGACAGGTCGTACGGCGCCATCGCCTCCGGCCGCGTGAGGTAACGGTGGTGCGCGTCGTAAAACAGCAGACGACAGCCGGCTCGGTCCGCGCGGTAGGCCCCCAGGCGGGCCACCAGGGTCGGGTCGTTCCAGGCGTGTACGAGGATCAGCTCGGGCTCGTGGAGGTCGCGGGCCGCATCGAAGGTCCGCAGGTGGTAGCGGACGGGCTCGAGCCTCGGATAGACCCGGCGGACCGCGTCGGCGGACTCGTCGTCGCCGATGAGCGCGGCGTAGCTCCAGGCGTTGACCGGCGCGTAGGTTCGGACGTCGTGGCCCCGCGTGAGCAGCTCGGCCACCAGCCCCCGCAGGAAATGGGCGCTGCCGTGACGCCAGTCCGACATCAATGATGGACAGAACACCGCGATCCGCATGGGCCACCCGCCTTACGTCGCGGCCTCGGCGGGCGGGGCCATGCGGACGACCGCCTTGACGAAGCCGTCGGGCCGGTCCCGCACGGCCGCGAGGGCCTCGCCGAGCTTGTCGAGGGGAAATGTGTGGGTGATCAGGTCCCACGGGTCCAGCTCGCCGCCGAGGATGGCGTCGACGGCCCGGGCCATCCCGGCGGTGCGGCGGGCCACGTCGCGTTCGTGGGCGTTGACGACGTCCAGCCCCCGCCGGCTCCACAGGTCCATGTTGACCTGCCGCGGGCCGTCGGCGTGATCGCCGGCGATGACCAGCCGTCCCCGCTCGCTCGTCAGCTCGCCGGCGAGATCCAGCGGCCACTGGCGGCCGACGGCCTCGATGACAACGTCGCACAGGCGGCCGTCGGTCAGCTCGCCGACCGTCTCGATGACGCGGCGGGTGTCGTCCATGGGCACGGTCTGGGCGGCGCCCATCCGCGAGGCGACCTGTCGCGAGAAGACCCGGCGGCTGATCGCGATGACCCGCGCGCCGGCGCGGGCCGCCAGTTGCGTCAGCAGCGCGCCGAGGAACCCGATGCCGACGACGGCGACCGTCCGGCGGGGTTCGATCCCGCTGCGGGCGAAGACGTTCATCGCGCCGCCGAGCGGCTCGCCGGGCAGCGGACGGCCGTCCAGCGCCGCCGGCAGGGGCACGACCTTCGCCGCGTCGGTCACGTCGGCCAGGGCGTAGGCGCGGTCGGACAGGAACGTCACCCGTTGGCCGACGGTCAGGTGGCCGACGCCCTCGCCGACCCGGTCGATCACGCCCCAGCCCTCGTGGCCGAGCTGCCCCGGCGCCAGGGGGTAGGGGAACCACTCCCGCCCCTCCCACGCCGCCACGTCCGACGCCGACACCCCGCACCCTTCCAGCCGCACCCGCACCTCGCCCGGCCCCGGCACCGGCCCCGGCACCGACTGGACCTCCAGGACGCCCGGGCGGACGATCGTCATCGCCGTCATGCGTCCCGTCTCGATGTCGGTCGGGTAAGCGGTCATTGTCCTCACAGCGTCGGCGCCGGGTCGACGTCCCCTATCGATCTCTAATGCTAGGAGGAGGATGCCGGTGAATCCGTCTGGAGAAATTATGATTCTTCCGTGGGCGGTTTCGGTAGGCGGCGGTAGGGCCGTGGCCGAGGGGGGATGGGCCCCTTACGCCCGGGCGCCGTGCTCGGTGCGATGGATGATCATCGCCTGCCACTGCTCGTCGAGCGTGGTGAAGCGGGCCGACCAGCCGGAGACGCGGACGGCGAGATTGGTGTACCGCTCGGGGTGGGCCTGGGCGTCGCGGAGTGTCGCGGCGTCGACGGCGTCGATGTGGAGGAACCAGCCGCCGAGGCGGATGAAGGTCTTCATCAGCGTCACCAGCACCGCCGGGCCCCGCTCGCCGCGGATGGCCGAGGCCGACAGCTTGATCTCCAGCGGCACGCCGTTGGGCGTCTTGCGGTAGTCCATCCTGCAGAAGCTGTTGATCAGGGCCGTCGGGCCGCGATGGTCGGTCCCGGGCGTGGCGCCCAGGTTGGTCGCGAGGATCTCCCCGGCCCGCGCGCCGAAGGCGGTGGCCCTGCGGTGGCGGCGGTATTCGATCTCCCGCCCGAACGTGCTGATGCCCACCGGCCGCCAGGTGCCCTCGCGATAGCGCACCGCGCCGGCGATCGCCGCGTAGTCGTCGACGACGCGACGGACCATCGCGTCGGCGGCGTCATCGTCGTTGCCATACAGCGTCAGGTCCCGCCGGATCTCGCGGCGGAGGGCCTCGCCGCCGGCCCAGTCGTCCTCGAGCAGGGCCACCAGTTCCCCGAGCGTCAGGCGCCGCTCGTCGAAGACGTACCGCTTGATCGCCAGCAGGCTGTTGGCGGCGTCGGGGATGCCCCCGGCGTGGATGGCGATGACGTTGTAGTCGGCCCCGCGGTCGTGGTAGTCGCGGCCGCGCTCGAGGCACCCGCCGGCCAGCAGCGACACCAGCGGCGCGTCGCCCCGCCCGCGGTCGGCGGGCCCGTCGGCGAGGTTCCAGGTGTCGGCGGCGGCGTGGAACGCCTCGCAGTGGGCCGCCAGGCGCCGGCGGAAACGATCGTAGAGCTGCTCGAACGACGTCACGTCGCCCGGCGGCCCCCCGTCGCCCATGCCCAGGACATCCTGCAGCAGCGCCAGCATGTCGAAGGGTTTGTAGGTGAAGCACGTCCGGCCCGGCACGATCGCCTCCCAGCAGCCGTCGTTGGCGACGTTGCGGGCGTCGCGCAGCGGCCAGCCGAAGTCGGTCAGCGCCTCGAGCATGAGCGGCTCGTTGTAGATCGCCACGATCCCCCCGCCCCGACGCTGGATGTCGGCGATGCGGCGCCAGAGGCGGTCGGGCGTGCGCTCGCTGACCCGCACGGCGATGGGGAAATCGGAGATGTGCAGTTCCTCGACAACGTCGAGCACGAGGTACGTCACCGCGTTGGTCACGTCGCGGCCGTCCTCGTCGACGCCGGCCAGGACGATGTTCTGATACGTCTGCGCGTCGCCGCTGCCGCGAACGTGGATGTAACTGGTGGTGTCCCCGGCGTCGACCGGAACGATCCACTCGCAGCCGTGGATCCAGAAGTGGGCCAGCCACTGGCGGGCCTCGTCGAGCGTGATCCGCCCCGCCGCCAGGTCCGCATCGAGGTACGGCCCGAGCATGGCGTCGATCCGCCCGATCCCGCTCCAGTTGCCGCACAGGCGGGTGAAGGCCCAGAACGACCAGAGCGACTGGACGGCCTGTTTGAAGGTTTGCGGCGGATTCTCGGGCACGACCCGCAGGTTGGCCAGGGCCTCCTCGTACGTCGCTCGCTCGTCGCCGGTCGAGGCGGGCAGCCGCTCGGCGAGCAGTTCGACGTAGCGCCCGTGCCAGACCATCGCCGCGTCGATGCACAGGTCCATCGCGTCGAGCACATCGCGCCCGCACCCGTCCAGGTCGCCGGCGGCGCGGCGTTCGGCGATCCGGCGGCGATACCCCGCGTAGCCGATCCGGATCGCCTCGGCGAAGTTCAGCGTCGTATGCGAGACGCTGCGGACGTCGGTGTAGGGGATCATGTGGCGCATCGCGTGGCGGAGCGTCGCGGCGCCGATGAGCTTCTCGCCGGGCAGGACCCGCAGCGGGGCGTGGCGTGCGATGTGCCCGATCGCCTTGGCCACGTAGATCGGGTCCGAATCGTCGGCAAACGCCTCGCGGGCGAGCTTGTCGGGCGGGTCGGCCATCGTCGCGCCGATCTCGCCGCACAGGTAGCGTGCGGCCAGGCGGCGTGTCGCCTCCGACAGCCGTCGCGGCGCCTCGACGCCGGTCACGACGCCGAAGGTGGTCTCGAACGGTTCTGAGATACGCGTCATCGATGTCATTGTACCTCACCACCGCCACTGGCGCTCGAGAATCCGCGCCCGGAAGATCCCCCGCAGTTCGGCGACACGGTCGGGGTGATCGGCGGCGACATTCTCCAGCTCCCGGGGATCGGCCTGCAGGTCGTACAGCTCGGCGGTATCGTTGTAGGTCTCGATCAGCTTCCAGCGGTCCGTCCGCACGCAGCGGCCGTGCTCCAGTTCGGCGACCGTGGCGTCGCGGTGACCGTCGGCCTCGCCGCGGCAGAGGCCGGCGAAGCTGCGGGCGTCCAGCCCCTCCTGGGCGGGCAGACCGGCCAGCTCGCAGAGCGTGGCGTTGACGTCGATCAACTCGATCAGCGCGTCGCCGACCCGCCCGCCGTCGATCCCCGGCCCGGCGACCACCAGCGGGACCCGCAGGGACGGCTCGTACATCACGTTCTTCGTGTACAAGCCGTGATCGCCGAGCATCTCGCCGTGATCGGCGCTGAAGACGATGACCGTGTTGTCGAGCATCCCGCGGCGTTCGAGGACGTCGAGGATGTCGCCGACAGCGTCGTCGATCGCCTCGATTGAGGCGCAGTACTGGCGGCGGGTGTGGGCGATCTCCGCGTCGCTGAGCGGCCGCTGCTTGTGGCGCAGGCAGGCGGGCTTGCCGGCCAGCTCATCGTGGATCGCCGGCGGCATGTCGGCGTCACGGTACCGCTGGGCGTACGTCGCCGGCGGGTCGAACGGGTCGTGCGGGCCGGCGAAGCTGACGAACAGGTGCCACGGGAAGTCGTCGCCGATCCGCTCGAGCCATTCGACCGAGCGCCGGCCGATGTAGGTGTCCTGGAACCACTCGGCCGGCAGGACCGAATCGTGCGAGGCGTTCTTCACCCAGTGATTGCGGGCACGGGCGGCGTAGTCGGCATGGAAGGCCTCGTACAGCCCCCGCCGCTGCAGATCCAGCCCGTAGGGCCCCTGCGGCGTGGGGCGGTTGCCCGCGTGCATCTTGCCTTCGATCTCGACGGGGTGCGTGAAGCCGAAGGTGAACGTGCAGGGCCGATCGCCCGTCGAGTTCCACGGGTCGGGCTTGGCCAGGTCGAGCTTGCCGCAGCAGCCGACGCGGTAGTTGTGATCACGCAGCCGCTGATAGTACGTCGTCTGTTGCCGCGAGAGAAAACGCTCGTTGGTCAGCGCCCCGGTCCGGCCGGCCATCAGCCCCGTCGCCAGGGCGATCCGCGCCGGGGCGCAGAGCGGGGCGTTCGAGCAGCACTGCGTAAACCGCACGCCCCGCTCGGCGATGCGATCGATGTTGGGCGTGCGGACGAACGCCGCCCCGGCGGCGCCGAGGAAGTCGTGGCGGAACTGGTCGGCCATGATGAACAGGACATTCGGACGTTGCGCTCGCAGCACGGGGACTCCTCTACTTCTCGGCCATGACGGCCTGCAGGTCGGCGGTGGTCAGCAGCTTCCAGGTATCGCCCCCGTCGGGCGAGATCAGCGTCTGGCGGCGCCGGCCGGGGTGGTCGTTGCGGTAGAACCAGTAGGTGGCCCAGTAATCGTACGACAGCCCCACCCGTCCGGCGCGGGCGACGGTGAGGCGATGGTAGAACACGCCGTAATTGGCGAACGCGGCGACCACGAGCACCCGGGGCGCTTCCCAGGGCTCGCCCGGACGCTTGCGCTGGTAGGCGAGCGTCGCGTGGGAGCCGACAGGGTGCGGGTCGGTGTCGGTCCGCCACAGGCGGTACGCCAGGTGCAGCGTGTCATCCGGGCCGCACACCATGCCGACATAGGTCTGCGAGAGCCCCTCGCCCATGCTCCGCGCCTCGGACCAGTCGCCGTGGGCGGTGTTGGGTTCGAGCGAGTGGGTATACGAGAACGGATGGCCGTGCGTGCCGGTGAGAACGTGCAGGATGCCCCGGCTGTCGATGGTGATCGACGGGCGGTTGTGGACGTCGTTCGGCGGTGCCCCGTAGCCGACCAGCACCGGCTCGCCAAGCAGACGGCCTTCCTCGCGGTCGTACGTCACGACGTACGTCGGCACGCCGGGAACGTCTTCATCGGGGTCGGTCGCCTCGGCCCACACGACGTGCACACGGGAGCCGCGGGAGACGACCGCGGACGCCAGGCCGGAGTGCATGCCGACGCCCAACGCCTTGTCGGAGAGCCTCACGGGCGGGCGCGCCTCGACGCGGCCATCGCGTTTATCGAAAGTGATCAGGTCCAGATCGGCCACGCGGCGCCAAAAGCCCCCCCCGCCGCTGTCGGTGCGGGTAGCCCGGACGACCGGCGGCGGGCCGTCGGGAACGTTGTGGCCGGTGAACTGCTCGATGTCCAGGCCGCTGCCGGCGGTGCCGATGTCGCAGGCGGTGAACGTACTGCCCCGGTCGGTCGAATGCAACAGGGCCGCTTTGCCGTGATCGGTGGCCAGAAGGTACATGTCGTTGTCGCGGTCGTAGGCGATCTTCGTGTTCGCGCGGTCGAGCTGCGGGGTGAAGGTGCCGCCCCGAATCGCCGCAGCGAAGTCGGCGGTCTGCCACCGGCCGTCGCGGAGCGTCGTCACGCCGGCGGAGGTGCGGACCGAGGGGCGGTTGTCCAGGTCGACGTAGATCTCCCAGTCGGTCGGCACGTCCGGCACGTACCCGAACTGCTCGTTCTCGTGGCGGTAGGGCTCGATGACCAGCGGCAGATCCAGGGGCCGTTGAGCCGGCGCGACACCGCCGCGAAGGCGGATCGAGCTGTAGGTCGAAACGGACGGCGCCTCGGCCAGGGTGGCGCGCACGTGGCAGAGGCGCTCGGCGCCCGCGTCCGGGGCCGTGCCGCGCACCACCACCTCGCGGCCGGATCGTGGCTCGAGTATGAGGCGCCGTTCGGACAGCTGGACCGGCCAGGCGTTGACATCGGGGAATTCGACCGCCAGGTCGACCGTCCGTGGCGTCGGCGCATTGTTGCGGACCTTCAGGACGATCCGCGCGGCCTCGCCCGGCGGCGCGTAGACGGTTCTGCTATAAGGCGTCAGCAGCCAGCGGCAGTCTTCCAGAGCAAACCACGCCGACGGCTCGTCCGTCCAGAGGCACAGGTCGCCGACGGCCTCCCGCTCGCCCCAGCGGGTCAGGCCGTCGATCTGGACCGTCGCCTTCGCCTTAGGCAGGTGGAGCCGCCACGGCGTTCCGTCGCGGGGGACCGACGCGTCTATCGTCGCGGCCGCACGGCCGTCGCGGACGGGGATCGACTGCAGCAGCACCTCGGCGGCGTTGTACAGTTCCAGCGATGCGACGCCTTCGGGCAGGTCGGTGGCTTCGATGGCCAGGTCGCCCTCGCGCGGCCGCCAGCAGATGTCGCCGGGCTGGTCGGCGCTGCGCAGGACGATCGGTTCGTCGTGCCGGCGATCGCGGTGGCCGCGACCCATCTCGATGAGGTGTTTCGCGGCGTTCGTCCGCAGGCGCCATACCATCCGTTCGCCATGCGGGTCGTTGACGACCGTCACGTTGACGGCATAGATGCCGGGCTGCTCAACGCGCGTCTGCAGGCGCACCGCCTGGGCAGGCCCTGCGCCCTCGCCGGCCGGCAGGCCGTCGTCGGGGATCCGCACCTCCTGGAGCACCTGCCGGTCCGGCCCCACCAGCAGCACACGCATCTCCGTCGGCCGGTCGTGGGCATTCAGGTCGATCTTGGCGACGTCCACGACCAGCAGCCCTGTCGAAGCGAGCAGATACGCCCCGCCGGTGCCGCCCATCCACAGTCCCATGCCGATCGTTTCGATCATGATGCACGCTCACTCACCCGGTTCGCCAGGTAGAGTTCCAGCAGGGCCCGGTCCACCTTCAGGCCGCCGATCGTTTCGTACTGCGCTCCCTCGCGGCCGTGCTCGACGATGCCGAAGGGGCCGGCGAAGTTCCACAGGCTGTAGCCCCAGCCGAACTGGCCGAACAGGCTCAGCACGTCGGCGTACCACGCCAGGGCGACGTCGTTGGGCGTGCGGTTGTAGCAGCCGAACTCGCCGACGTGGATCGTCCGGCCCTGCCCCTCGACGTCGAGCCACGGCTGGTAGAATTGCCGCAGCGCGTCGCGGTCGCAGCGCTGGCCGTCCAGGTCCATCGGCCAGGTGGGCGTCTCGGTCGCGTCGGCCAGCGCCGTCCAGCTCGCCCGGTGGTGGGTGAGCCGTCCGGGATGGTAGCCGCGGGTGGAATGGATGACGTCCAGGTCGGCCAGCTCGGGCAGGGCGCCGCCGCCGGCCTTCCAGCCGTCGATGACGATCTCGCGCTGGGGGTCGATCGCCCGGATGGCGTCGACGGTCCGGCGGATGACAGCCTCGTGGGCGGGCCGTTCCTCGTCGGTCCCGTTGGGCTCGTTGACCAGGTCGAAGCTCAGGGCCTCGGACGGGATGCCCTCGTATCGCCGGGCGAGCATCTCCCACTGGCCGACGAAGCCGTCGCGGGCCTCGCCGTCATGCCAGAGGCGGTGGGGTTCCTCCTCGATCCGGTTGATGCAGTAGCCCGGCGCCCGGTGCAGGTTCAGGCAGAAATGGATGGACCGCGACCGGCAGGCCTCGAGGTAGCCGTCGAGGTGGGCCCACATCCGCTCGTCGGGATGGAGGTAGTCCGCACCGGTCGTCCAGAACCGGTAGTCGGTCGGCAGGCGGACGAAGTCCAGCCCCTGGTCGACCATGAAGTCCAATGCGCGCTCGTCGGCCGGCTTGGGCTCAGCGCCGGGTTTGCACACGTACATCCACTGGAAGTTGAAGCCGTATCGGGGCACGATCCTCTCCTTGTTCACAGGGCGTGGTAGGTGTCGTAGACCTCGCGGAGCGTCTTGCCGGCGCGGAGTTCCCGACGGGAGGCCGTCTCGCGGCCGGCCTTTTCCCGGGCGCGGGTGAGGACCTCGGCCTCGACGTCGCGGGGCACGACGACGACGCCGTCGAAGTCCGCGAACACCAGCTCGCCGGGGTTCACCAGCACCTCGCCGCAGCGGACGGGCACATCGTAGGCCATGACGCGGCCCCGCCCGAGCGAATCGAGCGGGCGGATGCCGGCGTAGTAGACCGGGAAGCCCAGCTCGATAATCCGGTTGCAGTCGCGGATCTGGCTGTCGCAGACGCACCCGACGGCGCCGTTGCGCTGGGCGACGGTCGACATCAGCTCGCCCCACGGGGCGTTCGTCCCGCCGGGGTCGGTCGAATGGACGACCACGTCGCCGGCGCCCAGCGAATCCATCGCCTCGATCTCCAGGCCGTACGGGTCGTCGGGGTCGACGTAGTCGGTCTCCATCCAGCGGAACGTCCGCGCCCGCCCGACGAAGCCGCAGTGACGCCGATCGTCCAGCAGCGGCCGCAGCCGCTGGTGCATCGCCTGCCGGCGCAGACCCAGCGCGTCGAGGATGTCGCACACGGCCGCGACGTACAGGTGCTCGCGGACGAACCGGAAGAGCTCATCGTCGGAGTTGAACATCCTTCACGCTCCCGCGGACCACACCAGCGGCCGCATGATCTGGAGGACCTCGACGGGCACGTCCGGGTCGGCCTGGCGCATGAAGTGGACGAAGCTGTCGGGGTTCTCGCTGTTGAGGGCCATCATGTCGTAGTGGTTGGGCACGGCCAGGCGCGGCCGGACGGCGGCGGCCAGGCGGACCGCCTGCTCGACGGTGAGGTTGCCGAACTTGCCGTTGATGCACACGGCCATCACATCCGGACCCCGCGGGGCCGCCTCGAACAGCAGCTCGCCGGCGGCGGTGTCGGAACTGTGGTAGACGCTCCGCCCGTTGGCGAACGTCAGCAGGTAGCCGGTCGTGTCGAGGACATCCGCCCCCGTGGGCACCGCGTAGACGCCGGCGACGGTCAGGCCGTCCAGCTCAAGCGTCTCGCCCGAATCGACGCGCCGGATGCGGTCGTCGGCGATGCCCAGTGCCGCCAGCTTCCGCGCCGCCAGGCGCGGGGCGACGAACAGTGTGGTCGCCTTGTGGGCGTAGGCGCCGACGGTGTCGCCGTCGAGGTGGTCGAGGTGGTCGTGGGTGACGATGAACACATCCACCTTCAACTGCTCCGGCGCCAACGGCACCGGCACGGCCCGTGCGAACGCCGGCGAGCGGTCGCCCACCGAATCGGTCAGGTACGGGTCGATCGCCACGCTCACCCCGCCGGCGCGGATCACGTAGCCGGCCTGGCCGAGGAACCACAGGGCCGCCTGGTCGTCGGCCAGGGGAAAGTCGAGGATATCCTGCATCGTCTTTGCGGTCGGGTGCGTCATGTCTCTCTCTTTCGTAACAGGCGCGCCGGGTTGCCCACCATGACACTGGCGGGCGCCACGTCGTGGAGGACCACGCTGCCCATGCCGATCAGGCTGCCCGCGCCGAGCCGCACGTTCTGGCGGATCGTGCAGCCCTGGCCGAGGTAGCAGCCCGCCTCGACGTGCACGCCGCCGGCCAGCATCACGCCGCTGCAGAGCGTGACGTGGTCGCCGGCAAGACAATCGTGGTTGATCGTGCAGCCGGCCAGGGCGAACACGCGCCGCCCCAGGACCGCCCCGGCGCCGATGAAGCCGTGCGGGTAGATCACGCAGCCCGCACCGACGACGGCCGAGGCCGCCACGGCCGTCGACGGGTCGAGCAGGCTCGCCCAGCGCTCGGGCCCCACGCCGGGATCATCGCGGAAATCGTGCTCGAAGGCCACACGGCAGTCGCCCCAGTCCCCCAGCGCCTCGACGGTGCCCAGGACGGGCCGTCCGGCCAACGTCTCGGCCGGGTCGTCCGCCCGCCGACGGATGAATCCCCGCAGCCGCCAGCGCGGCTCGGCGGCGTTGATCCGGTCGACCAGGTCGGCCATCTCGACGGCGTGGATGCCGGCGCCCAGGATGATCAGGTCCTCGACCATTACGCCACACGATACCGCTCGATCATCGCCGGGTCCACCTCGACGCCCAGCCCCGGCGTGTCGGGCACGTCGATCCAGCCGTCGGTCATCGTGATCGGCTCGCGGCACAGCCGCCGCAGCAGCGAGGCCGAGGCGGTGTTGTACTCGAGGTAGAGCGAGTGCATCAGGTAGGCGTTCAGGTGCAGCGACGCCGCCGACAGCAGGTCGGTCAGCCACGCGTGCGGCACGCACTCGATCTGCAGCCGCATCGCCAGGTCGGCCACCTGGCGGCCGACGGTCAGGCCGCCGCAGCGGCTCAGGTCCGGCTGGAGGACGTCGACGCGGCCGTCGCGGGCGAGGCGTTCGAACTCGGCCACGCCCGCCGCCTGCTCGCCGGCGGCGATCCGCAGCGACCGGGTCGCCGCGGCCAGGCGGGCGTAGCCGTCGACGTTCTCGGGGTGCAGGCAGTCCTCCAGCCAGAAGATGTCCAGGTCCTCCAGGGCCTCGATAAGGCGCATCCACTGCTTCAGCGAACGGGCCTTGAACGGATCGGTCCCCGCGGCGCCGTACCAGCCGGCGTCGACCATGAGCGTCACGTCCGGCCCGGCGGCCTCCCGAGCGGCGCGGACGAGGGCGACGTCGCGGGCCTCGTCATAACCGAACGCGCCCCACCCGAACTTGATGGCGGAGAAGCCCTGGGCGAGATAGCCCTCGACGGCCCGCTTCATCGCGTCGCCCGTCGGGCGAAACAGCGTCGAGGCGTACGCCCGCACGCGGCGGCGGTAGCCGGCGCCCAGCAGCCGCCAGATCGGCAGGCCCAGGGCCTTGCCGGCGATGTCCCACAGGGCGATGTCGGCGCCGCTGATCATCTGCATCCCGGCGCCCCGGCGGCCGTAGTAGGCGAGATAGCGAACCATCTTCTGCCACAGGCGCTCCCGCTGGAGCGGGTCCTCGCCCACCAGCGCCGCCCGCAGCGACTCGAAGCCGATCTGCCCGCCGGAGGGCGCCTCGACGATCGCACGACCGACGTGGGGCTGGGTCTCGACGTCGGACCAGCCTTCGAGCCCCTCGTCGGTGGCGATCCGCACCAGGCAGACGAACCGAACGCCGTGCGCTTCGACGGCCTCGTGGGGGTCGGGGTAGTCCCGCCCGGTATCCAGCACGACCGCGTCAACCTCGGTGATCTTCATGCCTCCGCCCCCGCGTCGTCGAAGGAGAAGGCCACCTTCATGGCCGTCTCGCGGCCGCGTTCGGCCAGATCCAGGGCCTGCCCGTAATGGGCCAGGGGGAAGGTGTGCGTGATCAGGCGCATCAGGCGATCGCCCCCGACGCGCAGGTATTCGATCGCCTCGTCGAGGCGGTCCTCGTCGTTGCACGCGCCGACGATCTCCAGCTCGCGTGTGTGCACGGCGACCAGGTCCAGCGGCGCCGGCTCGTGCACCGCCGAGAAGACCACCAGCCGTCCCTTGGGACGCAGGTGCGCCAGGGCCGTCGCGACGGCCGCGGCCGAGCCGGCGGCGCCGATGGCCCGGTCGAAGCCCATCGGACCGGCCGCGGCTTTCAGGCGGTCGGCCCCGTCGTCGCGGGCGAGGTTGATCGTCGTCGCGCCGGTCGCGAAGCCCAGGCGGAAATCGTGGTGCCCCCCCACCACCACCTCGCCGAACCCGCGGGCCTGGGCCAGGATCGCCAGCATCGCGCCGAAGGGCCCGTCGCCGAGGATCAGCAGTCGCTCGCCGGGCCGTCCGGCCGTCTGGGCGAGGGCCTGCAGGCAGACGCACACCGGCTCGGCCAGGGCCGTCAGCATCGCCGGCAGATCGCCGACCTTTCTTGCACGGTCGGCCCGGACGATGAACAGCTCGGCGAACGTGCCGGGCATGTTGATCCCGAAGTGACCCATGTTGCTGCACAGGTGCCCCATCCCCGCACGGCAGGCGTCGCAGCGGCCGCACGGGTGGACCGGGTGGGCCGCCACGCGGTCGCCGACGGCGAAACCCTTGACGCGGGGCGCGACCGCGGCCACCACGCCGGCGCCCTCGTGGCCGAGCGTGACGGGCAGGGGGATGTTGAAGGGGTTGGAGCGGATGTCGTTCAGGTCCGACGTGCAGATGACGGCCGCGGTCGTGCGGACCAGCAGGTGGCCCGCCGGCAGCGCGGGCGGGTCGACGTCGTCGAGGGTCACGTGGCCGGGCCTGATCAGGCGCAAGGCTTTCATGGTGCGATTCCCAGCAGTGTTAAGGCGTCTCGTTCGATCAGGGCCTCGACGGCGTCGCTGTCGACCCGTGGCAGGCCGCTGGCGCCGGTGACGTCGTTGACGGCGCGCAGGCCCGCGAGCGTCTCGTCGGCGCCGGCGAAGGGGTAGTCGGTCCCCAGCAGCAGCTTGCCCATGACACGGTATTCCTGGGCCGCCAGGAGCATGGTATAGAACTGCCACGGCCGGTAGTGCAGGGCCGCGACGTCGGCGTAGACGTGCGGGTGCTTGCGGATGACGCAGATGCATTCTTCGAAGAACGGATGGCCCAGGTGGGCGAGGATCATCCGCAGCTCGGGGTAGTCCATCGCCACCTCGTCGAACAGCGCCGGCCGCGTGAACCGCAGCGGGGCGAGGCGGTTGAACGTCGTGCCCGTGTGGAAGAGGATCGGCAGGCGGCGCGCCTGGCAGTAGTCGTAGACGGCGCGGCAGCGGTCGTCGCGGGGGTCGATCCCGGCGTACATGGGGCCGATCTTCACGCCCCGCAGGTTCAGGTCCTCGATGCCGTGGGCCAGCTCGTCCATGCACGCCGGCTGCGTCGGGTCGGCCGCGGCGAAGCCGATCAGCTTGTCGGCCGCCAGGGCGACCCGCCCGGCGACGTAGTCGTCGTCGACCCAATAGCCCGTCCGGCGGGCCTTGAGGCCGAAGACGATCGTCTTGTCGAAGGCCGCCGCCTCGGCCCGCAGGGCCTCGTCGGTCACCGTCAGGTCGATCGGCCGTCCGCGCGACAGTTCCGCCTCGCGCACGAGGTCGCCCGTGAAGTGCAGGTCCTGGTCCCAGACGTGTGCGTGGACGTTGTGCATGGTCTCTATGGCAATACCCGCTGCGCTTTCGTTCCGCCGCGGCCGTGCAGGGGCACGAACGGCTCGGCGTAGCGGCAGCCGACCTTCTGGCCCCAATACGCGTCCGGCACGCGGCACAGATCCTCGAAGCCCGCCGAGACGGCCTGACGCATGGCGATCTCCTGCGAGCGGTGACGGCCCAGCAGCGCGATCTTCTCGTCCTCGACGGCCGTCACGTCCACGAAGTGAGACGGCAGGAACCCCGACGTGCCGTGCGGCTCGACACAGAACACCGCCGGGTGCGCCGCCAGCGGCGGTTCGCGGCCGATGACCGGCAGGCACGACTGCATCGCGCAATGGCGGACCAGGTGGTGCGTGAGGACGTGGTCGGCGTTGTAGTCTTCCCCGTAGTGCGTGAAGATCAGCTCCGCCCCCGCCGCGCGAATGGCGTCGATGAGGGCGTCCCGCACCGCCGGCGTGTCGGCGAGGTATTCGTCCGCCTCGCCCAGGCAGCGGTAGGAGGCGCCGAGCGCGTCGCACAGGGCGGTCATCTCCTCGCGCCGGACCGCCGCGGCCTCGTCGCGGGAGGCCTGCGGCCGGTCGACCAGCCCCTTGGAGCCGTCGGTCAGGCAGATGAAGTGCAGGCGGTCGCCGCGGTCGCGACAGCGGAGCATCGTCCCCAGGCAGCGCATCTCGTCGTCGGGGTGGGCCATCACGGACAGCACGTTCATGACGTCGTCCCTTTCACGTCGACCAGTTCCACCAGCGCCACCGTGCCCGCCGGCAGGTACACCTGGCATTCATAGGGCCCCAGCGTGTCGACCTCCCGCCGCTCCAGCGGGATCATCTCCAGCGCCGCGGCGTCCCACCGCTGAGCATCGTCGATGCGATAGGTCACCAACGTCTTCGGCCCCGCCGGCAGATCGTCCCAGTGCACCGATACGACGCGATCGCACGCCTCGGCGGGCCCGTAGTTGATCAGCAGCGCCGACCACCGGTCCGCGCCCCGGGCGGCGAGGACCCGCACGCCCGCCTCCTCGCCGGCGGCGTCGAGCCGCTCGCCGCCGAGGCGGCCGAGCATCCAGTAGACGAAGTACGCCGGCCGGACGTCGCCCGAGACGCCGAACAGGCCGAACCGGTGCGGGATCTCGTTCCAGTGCCGCATCATCAGCGCCGCGAGGTTCCCGGCCGAGTAGAACGTGCGGAAATCCTCGGCGTAGCAGGTCTGGTCCCACAGGTGGTAGTGGAACGACCCGTCCAGGGCCGCGCCCAGCATCTCGACCACCGCCGCCGCCACGCACGCCGCGCGACGCGGGGCCATCGCCTGGTCGGCGGTGCTGGTGCGTTCGAACATGGGGCTGAACTCGGTGACGAAGATCTCCGGTCGCGGCTCGGGGAATTCGGCCAGCAGGCCCCGCGCCTGGCGCACGCGCCGGGCGTGCTCGGCCGGGTCGTCGCTGTAGAGGTGGTAGGAGATAAAGTCCAGCGGCAGGCCCTCGTCGCGACAGCGGCGGACGAACCCGTCCATCGGCGGGTTGTCGATCGACGCCATCGCCGGCCCGCCGACGGTCGCCTCGGGCCACGCCTCGCGGACGGCCGCGACGGTCATGCGGTAGTACTCGACGTAATCGTCGACGTCGCGGATCTTGTAGGGGCAGCCGCCGTGCTCGCCGATATCGACCTCGTTGCCGATCTCCCAGTGCGTCACCAGCGGCCGTTCGACGGAGTAGCGTCGCACCAAGGCCTTGATCAGGCGGTGCCACTGGCCGGCGTCGGCCGGTCGCCAGATCGTCTCGTCGATCGTCGGGTACAGCACGGGCGGCTTGATGCAGATCGCCGCGACGATCGCGGCGCCCGTGGCGGCCAGCGCGTCCATATAAGGATCGAGGCGGGAGAAGTCGTAGCGGTCGGCGGCGGGCAGCAGGCGGAAGAACTCCTGGATGAAGATCCGCACCCGCCGCGGGCGCAGGCGGGCGATCCCCTCCCGCACGCGGGCGGGCAGCGGCCTGGCGTTGATCCCGCCGTGGCCGAAGCTGTGCCGCCAGGTCTCCAGCGGACCGACAACGGCGGCGCATCGGACGTGGACGTTGACGACCGGCAGCGATGCGATGGGCGACGTCATGTCAGTCCAGTGCCTCCCAGCTATGGCCGTCCATCCGCCCGACCTCGGCCGCCTCGCGGGGCCGGTCGCACAGGTTCGCGACGATCCGCGTGCCGTCCGAGAAGGTCGTTCCCTGGACGGTATCGTCGTCGCTGAGCGATTCCCATGTCACCAGTTCGCACCGGCCGATCCGCTTGTGCAGGCGGGTCACCGGCAGGGCGCGGTCGAGCGCTTCGACGACGCCGGGCTCGTCGAGGGCCATGGTGAAAGCATAGGTCTCCCCGCCGACCTTGTCCACCCAGCCGTACTGGCGGCCGAAGGGGAAGACGTTCGGCGGGCAGCCGTACAGGGCGTCCATCGCGGCCTTCAGCGCGGGCAGGCCCGAGCCGGCGCGGGCGATGCCGTCGGGCAGGTCGCTGATGGCAAAGGCGGGGTTGGCGTTGTAGTTGTGGACCTCCCACCAGTCGTGGATGCACGAATCGTGGAACACCAGCATCGTCATCGGCACCGGGACGGCGTTGGCGGCCCCGTCCCACAGCGGCAGGCACTTGGTCGAGCCGATGTCGTAGCCGCCGGCGAAATGATCGCCGAAGCCCTCGCTGGAGACCACGCGGTTGCCGACGGTCTCGGCGCCGAACAGCCTGCGCGTCCACGCGACGTCGTCGCGACGTCCCATCGGGGCGTTGCCGTGCAGGGCGTGGTGCCCGGCCAGGCAGGGGCGCCCGGCGATGGTGGCGTTGACGTCGTAGTGGATCCAGTCCATCGCCCGCATGTCCGTGTCGAACCGCTTGCGGATGTGCTCGATCTGGTAAGGGGTGCACACGCGGTACCACTGGAACGCGTCGATCTTCCAGCCGGTCTCCGGCCCGTCGACGCCATGGCGGAAGATCGACCGCATCGCCTCCGACCCGTCGTCGAGGCCCTCGTACACCCAGCCCCAGGGGGCCACATGCGCCCCGGGCACGGCGTGCATCGCGTCGAGCTGTGCGTCGGTCAGCCAGATGGGCTCGTCGCCGCCCATGAGGAACCCCAGCGAGTAGCTGCACATCCGCACGGGGTAGTAGAACACCTGCTCGAACCCGCGCCGGGCCAGGGCGGCGGCGCCGGCGGCATAGTCGATCGCGTCGTCGCGGTTGTAGCCGATGAAGGCTATCATCGCGCCGAACAGGTCCTCGACGACGGGCTTGCGCTCGATCTTCTCGCGCCACGTCACGAACTGCCCGCGCTCGATGACCCGGCGGCGATACCGCTTGCACGCGGCCGTCAGGTCGGCCTCGACGGGAACCAGGCGAACCGCCGCATCCACCCAACCCTCGGCCGGGCAGCGCAGGTGCTCGAAGTGGAACGCGGGCCCCGCGCCGTACTGGCCGTACCAGGCGTACCAGTTGGCGGGGCTTTCGTGGGCGATCAGCAGCCCGCCCCGCTCGCCGAGCATGGCGCCGGCGGCCATTGAGAAGCTCTCGTGGCCCCCGTGCCTGACGCGGCGGCGCCACGTGTGGGCCGATCCCCGCAGCAGCAGCCCCTGGTAGACCGGCACGGCCGCCCGGGCGGCGCCCTCGGCGGCCGCGATCGGCCCCGGCAGCGAGACCGCCTCGACGTCGGGCGCATCGCAGGCGAGGCGGACCTCGGCGTAGTCCGGCCCGAGCGACCAGGTGTAGCCCACGTGCCCGCCGTCGACGTCGAAGCGGACCTCCACGGTGTCGTCGGTCGCCGTCACCGTCGGACGAGGCGGCGGCTCGCGGCCCGCGGCCCCCGCGCGGGTGATCTCGGCGTCGCGGGTTCGCCAGATCCACGCGCATCGTCGACGGCGATCCTCGATCACGACGCGGTCGTCGGACGCGACGAGCCGCAACGTCTCATTGGCGAGCGTGGCCATCGTCACCTCCCGTTCGCCCTGAACCGGGCGATGGCGACACCTTAGCCGCAACGCCGCCGCGACGCCAGACGTAGGAT
The DNA here is from genome assembly GCA_964535025.1 of uncultured Planctomycetales bacterium. Lineage (GTDB taxonomy): Bacteria > Planctomycetota > Phycisphaerae > SM23-33 > FEN-1343 > JAAYZK01. The sequence goes on along the minus strand of CAZHRW010000202.1, from coordinate 14,296 downwards.
GAATCAATGGTCCCGCCCGCCGAGGCGCAGCGGGAACTGGACGGTCGTGGTCGTGCCCTGGTCCGGCGCCGATCGGATGTCCATGCGGCCGCCGAGCAGGCGGAGGCGGTCGCGGATGGTGGCCAGGCCGAAGTGTTCGTGCTCGCCGCGGCCGGCCCGGTGCTCGTGCACGCTGAAGCCGCGACCGTTGTCCGAGACGACCAGGCGCAGGGTGCTGTCGGCGCGGGCGAGGACGAGGCGGGCCTCCGTGACGCCGGCGTGCTTGACGACGTTGAACAGCAGCTCGCGGGCGGTGCGGAAGATAAAGGCCTTCGCGTCGGGGCTGTCGGCCCGCGCGTCGGGGTCGACCTCCAGGTCAACCTCCAGGCCGTACTTGCCGTGCATCCACTCGGCCAGCCAGGCCATCCCCTCCGCCAGCGGCGCCCGCTCCAGCACCGGCGGGCTCAGGTCCACCATCAGCTCACGGGTGGCGTCGAGCGACTCGCCGATGAGCCCGTCGACGTCGTCCAGCGCGTTGCGGACGGCCTCGTCGCCGGTGCGGTTGCGGGCGCTGCCGGCGCGCATGCGGACGGCCACCAGCAACTGCTGGAGATGGTCGTGCAGCAGGCGCGCCAGGCGGCCGCGCTCCCGCTGCTCGGCCCCGGTGAGCTCGACGGCCAGGGCCTGGATCTGCTCGGCCCGCTCGACCGCTTCGGCCGTCCGCTCGGCCACCCGCTGCTCGAGCGTGTTCATCAGGTCGGCCCGGGCCTGCTCGGCGTGGACCTGGTCGGTGACGTCGTGGATGATCGAGTAGATCAGCTCGCGCCCGCGGACGCTGATCGGCCCGCTGTAGACCTGTACGTTGCGGACCTCGCCGGAGGCCAGGCGGTGCTCGAAGCGGAAGCTGCGGTGGTCGCCCTGGCGGGCCTGGGCCATCTGGCGGCGGACCTCGTCCCCGGGCAGCGTGTTGATCTCGGTGATGGCCATCGCCTTCAGGTCGCTTAACCGGTAGCCGTAGAAGGCCACGGCGGCGGGGTTGGCGTCCACGATCCGCCCGTCGGCCGGGTCCAGCAGGAGCATGACCGCGTGGTTGTTGTTGAACAGGCTGCGGTAGCGCTGCTCGCTCTCGCGCAGGGCCTGCTCGGCCCCTCGCCGCTGGTCGACGGCGGCGGCGAACCCCTCCGACAGGGCGCGGAACTCGCCGATCCGCACCCGCTCGGCCGGCGCCGGCTCACCCCGGGCGGCGGCGGCCATCTGGCGGTTCAGCCTGCCGGCGTCCCACCGGATCGCCCGCCCGGTCAGCAGCAGCACGCCGACACAGGCGGCCAGGATGGCCAGTTCCGCTCCCAGCGCGTTGCGCACGGCGGCCCAGACGGGGGCGTTGATCCGCTCGGCCTCCCGGTCGGCGCCGGCAACCCAGCCCGCCGGACCGGCGGGCACGCGGGCGGCCATCATGTGCATGCCGGTGACCGGGGACGTGAACTCGCCCTGCGCCTCGCGGCCTTCCAGGGCCGCCGACAGCATGGGCGAGCGAAACGCTTCCCGCTGCGCGTCGCTGAGGTCGACCGCCGGGCTGCGGTACACCAGCCGTCCCGTCCGGTCGAACAGCAGGATGGTGCCCCCTTCGACCCGCTGCAACTGCACCGCCGCCCGCGCGAAGCGCTCCGGCTCGACCAGGGCGCCCAGCATCCCGATCGGCCGGCCGTTGTCGTAAACCGCCCGCGCGACGATCACCGCCGGCTCGTCGCTTCCGCCGCGGTCGAGCAGGTCGCTGACCACCCACCCGTTCGGGCCCGCCGCCATTGCCCGCTGGAAGTACGGCCGGTCGCCCACCTGCGAACCGATGTCCTCCCGACGACTGGACGCCACCACCTCGCCGCGGAGATCCACCAGCGAGAGCGTCGAGACGGACGGGTACTCCGCCGCCTGGGCCGCCAGCATCTCATTGACCTCGTCCGGCATGCCCGGCGGCAGGCGGACAAGACTCTCGGCGATCGCCCCTTCCGTGCGCGCCAGGTTGTCCACGTGCCCCTGGAACAGCTCGCCGACGGCCCGGGCGACCTCCAGGTTCGCCGCCTGCTGCTCCCGGCGGTTGCTCGCCTGCCACCGCTGCAGCACCACCGCCTGAATCGCCAGCGACGGCAGCACCGCCACCGCCACCAGCAGCACCAGCACGCGCCGCAGCGTCCAGGGCATCTTCGTTTGTCTCGTGGCCTTGCCTGACTTCATGGAGTTCAACCCGCCGATCCCGACCACCCCCCTCGCCCCTCGCACCGTTCCGATCGGCGAGTGAAGTGCCGGCCTGTACTACGCCGCACGATGCCCGCCGATCGGGAAAACACCCGCGCCCGTCAGCGGAATTGCCGCCGGAACACGCTGGGGGCCATCCCGCGGTGGCGGCGGAAGGCCTTGGAGAGGTGGAAGGCGTCGCAGAAACCCACCTGGCGGGCGATGGCCTCGAGCTTCAACCCCCGCAGCAGCAGGCCCGTGGCGGCCTCGACCCGCATGGCGGTCAGGTCGGTCATCGGCGGCCGTCTGGCACGGGCCGTGTAGCGGTGCGAGAAACTCGACCGGCTCATGGCCAGGTGGTCGGCGACGCGGGCGAGGGTGATCTTCTCGGCCAGGTGGTCGCGGAAGAAGGTCCGCGCGGCCTCGACGAGATCCTCGTCGGCCTCGTCCGGCCGTTCGGCCGCCGGGAGGATGAACGGGTCCGACGGCCCGTGGGGCTCGACGCGGCGAAGCGCGTCGAACAGCGCCGCCAGTTGCCCCTGGGCCCGCCAGAAGCCCGCCTCCCCGTCCCGCTGGCCGGTCAAGGCGAGGCCGTACAGGTGCGCCTCGATCCGCCCGCCCGGGTCGACGATCCGCCCGAAGGGACGGCCGTCGGCGAAGAAACGCTCCAGGCCCGCGTGCTCGCCGCCGGTGAACAGCACCCATGCCTCCCGCAGGGTGCCGGTGACGGCGGTATCATCCTCCCAGAAGGGCGTCCCCGGCCGGTAGAGGTGGGCGGTCCGCGGCCCGCGGGGCCACCAGCGGCCGCGGGGCGAGCCGACGCGGCCCCGCCCCAACATCGAGCGGGCGTAGTCCAGCACCCAGAACTCGTGCACGATCCGCCGGACCTGACGCACCGGCGCCCGCTCGCACCACGCCGCCGAGACCACCCGCGGCGTCACCTCCCGCGCCGTCGTCCAGGCGTGGGCCAGCCACCCGTGTCGCGTCGTGCCCATCGCTGTCGCTCCGCAACCAGCCCCCTTGCAAGATCGTACATGATTTCTGCACCCGCGTCCATTCCCCCGGCGGGCGAATCATGGCATACTTGCCCCGCCGACGCCGCCGGTTGGGCGGCGCGCTTGCAAACGCACGGCAGGAGGTCGCCGATGACAGATGCGCCATCGAGAAAGCACGAACGGCTCGCCCTGCAGGGCGGGATGAAGGCCGTCAGCGGCTTCGCCGGCCGCGGCGAACCGAAGATCGGCGCCGAGGAGTTCCTCTCGGTCGCCGAGCGGTTCGGCCTGTCCGAGCGGGCCCTGGCGGGCATCCGGGCGGTGCTCGACGAGGAGGACCTCGGCGAGGGGCCCTTCCTGGCCAACTACTACTCGGGCCTGGCCGAGACGAAGGTCGAGGCCTATCAGCGGGTCGCGCGGGAGACGTTCGGCGTCGGGCACGCCATCGGCGTCTGCAACGGCACCGCAGCGCTGCACGCGGCGTTCGTCGCCGTCGGCGTCGGGCCGGGCACCGAGGTGATCTGCCCGGCGATCGGCTTCATGGCCACGGCCGCGGCGGTCGTCATGGCCAAGGGCGTGCCGGTCTTCTGCGACGTCGACGCGTCGCTGTCGATGGACCCGGCGGCGCTGGAGGCGGCGATCACGCCCCGCACCGTCGCCGTCGCCCCCACCTGCGTCATGGGCAGCGTCCCGGACCTGCCGGCGATCATGGCCGTCGCCCGCCGCCACGGGCTGAAGGTCGTCGAGGACTGTGCCCAGTCCTGCGGCGGGTCCGTCGACGGGCGGTACGTCGGCACCTACGGCGACGCCGGCTGCTTCAGCATCTCGGCCTACAAGATCATCGGCGGCGGCGAGGGCGGGCTGCTGCTGACCGGCGACGAGGCCGTCTGGGCCCGCGCCAGCCAGCTCATCGAGTGCGGCGGCCTGTGGCGGCCCGACCGGTTCGCCCCGCCCCGCTGGGCCGGCGAGCTGTTCGCCGGGACCAACTACCGCATGAGCGAGCTCGAGGCGGCCGTCGACGTCGTCCAGCTCGCCAAGGTCCACGACAAGGTCCGCCGCTTCCGCGCCGTCAAGCAGCGGATCCTCGCCCGCCTGCAGCCGGTTCGCGAGATCACCCCCCAGGTCCTTAACGATCCCGACGGCGAGGTCGGCTACACCCTGCGGCTGTTCCCCGAGTCGATCGACCTGGCCGTGCGCATCGTCGAGGCGCTGCGGGCCGAGGGCCTCGCCTGCTCGACCCGGGGGCACGATCCCGGCCACGACTGGCACATCTACCACAGCATGTTCCCCATCCTCGAGCGGACCGGCGCGACGGAGGTCCGCTGCCCGTACGAGTGCCCCATCTACACCGAGCGCGGCGGGGCGGTCCGCTACGCCCGCGGCGACTGCCCCGTCGCCGACGACCTGTACGACCGCATGGTGACCGTCTCGCTCAACCAGTGGTTCACCGACGGCGACTGCGACAGCGTCGCGGCCGCCCTGAACAAGGTCTTCGACGCCTACGGCACCCCCGACGCCGACGCGGCGCCCTGGGTGACAAGGAGGACACCCCATGACGACTGAACCCGGCGACGCCCTGCAGGTCGGCCTCGTGCTCGACACGGTCTTCCCGGACCTGCCGGCCGCCGAGCGGATGGCCCGCGTGGCCGATGCGGGGGTGCGGACCATCGAGTTGTGGCTGGCCGAGACACTCTGCCCCGACCCGGCCGACCTGGCCCGCCTGGCCGACGGGGCGGGCCTGCGGGTCAACAGCCTGGTCATCAGCTCGCCCGACGGGAGTGTCGGCGGCGGGCTGACCGACCCGGCCAAACGGCCCCAGTGGCTCCAGCGCCTGCGCCGCTGCCTGGACTACGCCGACGCCGCCGGCATCGGCGCCGGGATCGTCTGCACCGGCAACACCCCCGACGGCGCCGACGAGGCCGCCACGCGACGGTCCGTCCTGGACGGCCTGACCGCCTCGGCCGAGCTGGCCGAGGCCGCCGGCGTGACGCTCCTGCTGGAGGCGCTGAACACCCGGGTGGACCATCCCGGCTACTGGCTGACCAGCGCCGACGAAGGCGCCGCGCTGGTCCGCGAGGTCGGCTCGCCGCGGGTGAAGCTGCTGTTCGACTGCTATCACATGCGGATCATGGGCGGCGACGTCATCGCCCAGATCGACCGCACGATCGACACGATCGGCCACTTCCACGTCGCCGGCGTCCCCGGCCGCCACGAGCCGTTCACCGGCGAGATGGACTACCGCCCCATCATCGACCACCTTCGGCAGCTTCGCTGGGAGGGCATCCTCGCCTTCGAGTACGGCCCGAGCCTCGACGACCACGGCGAGTCGCTCCGGCGGAGCATCGCGTGCCTGGGCCTGGACCGCGGCGGGTGACTGCGTGCCGCTGCTGACCCGCGGGGCGCACCTGGCGCCGCGGCGGGTGGCTGGTCGAGCTGGTGGACCTCCCGCTGCCCCTGCGGCTGACACAATACTGACCCATCGCAGCGCGTGTGCTTTCAAGGCCTTGTCGTCGCCGGCGGCCGCCGGGCGAGGCCGCGCGTTGTTTTTTGCGTCGCCCGAGACGTAAAAAGTGTTCAGGTGCTCGGCTTTTGCGGCCGAACCAGATTCCCAAAGACGCACGTGCGCCGGGGACACCGGCCGCCGAGCCGGGGGGCGCGCGTGGGTCTTGTCAGGCAACGGGGTTCCTAACAGGGAGAACACGATGCAACGCGCAGCGACGATGACCTTGATGGTGGCGTGTATCCTGCTGGTGAGCGGGCCGGCCCGGACGGCCCTGGCCGACGCGGTCTACGGGTGCGGCGACGTGTTGGCGACGGGGGACAAGGGCACGATCCAGATGATCCGTTACGACGGGGTCACCTACCCCACCAGCGAGCTGATGTGCGGGACGACGAAGATCTACGACGCCTCGGACGTCGAACAGACCTCCACCTGGCCGATGCCCGGCGCCGACGACTTCTCGTTCGACCAGACCGTGCACAGCACGGACAACTGCCAGTATCTCAAGACGACCTTCGACGTCCACAGCACCACCTTCTTCGTCTTCGAGAACAACGGCAACGACGACGCGACCTGGTACGGCATCCGGGACGGCGGGCTGCTGGGGCCGCCCGTGCTGGTGGACGCCTCCGCGGTCGCCATGGACACCGGCTACACCACCGGCATCGGCGGCCAGAAGCTCAAGGGCTACTGCTTCAAGACCGACGTGCCCGTCAAGACCATCAAGATCGTCGGCCAGGGCTTCGACGCCTATTCCATCTCGGCCTATCCCATCCCCGAACCGACGACGCTGACACTGCTGGGCCTCGGCGGCGGCCTGGCGGTGCTGCGGCGCCGACGACGGGCGTGACGCGACCCAAGGAGCCTCGACGCGGGCGGGCGGCCCCGGCGGCCGTCCGTCCGCACCGCACGTCAACGACAAGGGGAGACCACCTGATGCACCACACGTTACGACACACCACCGGCCGGCTCGTCGCGGCCGCGTGCCTCGCCCTCGCCGCGACCGCCCACGCCGGCGACCTGGCCCCGTGGGCCGGCGGGGACTACCATGACACCGTCGACGGCACGCCGATCACCTGGAAACGGGCCACCTTCACCGATACCGGCCTCGACGGCACGCCCGCCGAGGTGCCCTTCGGCCTGACGCTGCCCAACGGCTACGACCCCGCCGGCAGTGCCGCCTACCCGGTCGTCGTCTACCTGCACGGCTCGGGCGCCGGCGGGACGGACAACCAGCAGCAACTGCGCCGCATGACGGGGCAGTACTTCGCCAGGTCCGCCCAGGTCTCGGCCGCCTACAACGCCTTCGTCCTGGCCCCGCAGGCCACCAGCTGGGTGAACGTCAACTGGGGCAACGGCACGTACCTCCAGACCGACGCGACCCACACCGACCACAACCACCTGACCGCCAACCTGTTGCGCTACCTGACCCAGGCGGGCCACAACGCCGACCTCGCCGGCGCGCTGGGCATCCGTGCCGAGCACGTCGACGCCGACCGGATCTACCTCGTCGGCGACTCGGCCGGCGCGTGCGGGGTCTTCGAGATGGCCTCCCGCAACGGCGGCCTGTTCGCCGCCGCCGTCGAAGCGCACGGCACCGGCCCGTGGAACTGTGCCGAGGAACTGGCCCGGACGCCCTTCTGGATGATCCACAGCGTCGACGACGCCACGATCCCCAACAGGGACATCGGCGCGCCGGGCTATCCCCACGGGGCGGGCGCCCTGGGAATCCTGCCGCTGGTGGACCCCCACTGGGGCGATCCGGGGCAGATCACCCTCCTGGACAACCCGCTGGGCAGCCTGCCGCCCGACCCGTCGGCGGCGGCGCGGCTGATCTACACCGAGTTCCCCGCCGGCTACGGGCACGGCCCGGCCGACAGTTGGACGCGGGACATGACCCACTCGGACGTCCGCCCCTGGCTGTTCGCCCAGGCGGTCCCCGAGCCGGGGATGATGACGCTGCTGGCCTTGGGCGGCGGGGCGATGCTGCGGCGACGACGACGCCGGCGGTAAGTCATCCCACCCCGGCCGCTTCGGACGGCTCGCTGCCGCGGCGCTCGGCGTGCAGTTGGAGGACACGGCGGTAGACGTCGACGTAGCCGTCGACCATGACGTCGCAACTGAAGTGCTCCTCGACCCGCCGGCGGCAGCGGGCCGGGTCGATCGCGCCGAGGCGGTCGACGGCGACGACGGCGGCGTCGACGTCGTCGACGACGTAGCCGGTCTGGCCGTGGGCGACCACCTCGCCGACCGAGCCCTTGTCGAACCCGATGACCGGCGTGCCGCACGCCATCGCCTCGACCATCACCAGGCCGAACCGTTCGGGGCGCATCACCGGGTGCAGCAGGGCCGCCGCGCGGCCGAGCAGCTCGTCGCGGTCCCGCGGGCCGACCGGGCCGATGAAGCGGACGCGGTCGTTGTCGACCCGCGGCTGCACCTGCCGGCGGTAGTAGTCCTCTTCCTGGATGATCCCGGCCAGGATGAGCTTGCGCCCGCTGCGGCGGGCGATCTCGATGGCTTCGGCGGTGCCCTTCTCGTGGCAGATCCGCCCCAGCCACAGCAGGTGGTCGTCGCGGCGGTCGCTGAAGGTGAAGTCGGACAGGTTGATCCCGTTGTAGACGGTCCCGACGTAGTCGATCGCGTCGTAGCGGTCGGCGTCGCTGATCGAGACGTAATAGGTGTTGTCGTTGTACTTCTCGTACGCCGGGTAGAGGGTCGACGAGGAGAACCCGTGGATCGTCGTCACCACGGGCGTGGAGACCAGGCGGGAGTAGGTCAAGGTCGGGTAATCAAAGTGGTTGTGGATGAGGTCGAACTCGTCGGCCCGCTCGAACGCCTCGGCGATGTGCATGAGTTTCCAGACGTTCACGTCGACGGTGGGGTCCTCCTCCCAGCCCCGGCCGCAGACGGCGTGGAGGCGGCCGGCGGTGACCGAGTCGGCGGTGGCGAAGAGCGTCACGTCGTGGCCGCGACGGACGAGCCCCTCGGCGATGTTGCTGGCGACCTGCTCCCAGGGCCCGTAGGCCCGCGGGGGCGTCCGCCACGCGATCGGCGCGAGCACCGCGATCCGCAGCGGGTCGGTCGTCGTCTTGACCACGCTCAATGCCCGTTTCGGCGCGCCGCGACGCACCATTCTCGGCCGTCCGCTCCGTCGTACCATGTCTGTCACGTTCCCTCTCCCCCGGATCTGCCACCCACCAGCTTAATCATAGCCCTCGGCCGTCCCTGCCGCAAGCGCCGTCCATGGCGGGAGGAACGAACGCATGCCGCCCGTTGCACCGCAAACGCCGCCGGCGTATGATCTACCCCGTGACCGGCGGCGAGCCGGCCGCCACCACCCCAATTGGCACGACCGGGAGAATGGGTTCATGGTTTCAAGCCGCGCTGGAGTTTCCGTGCTGATCGCCCTCACCTCGCTGACGGCGTCGGTCGTCACGGGCTGTGCGCCGTCGCACTACAAGGCCGAGGCCGACCGCGACGTGTACGACGCCATCGACCGCCAGTGGCCCGCCGACGCCGGCGGACGCGAGGAGCGCTACGTCGCCGACGTGGACCCGGCGGTGCACCCGCCGTCGACGCCCCGGGCGCTGCCCGCCGAGGGGGTCCTCACGCTCGCCGAGGCGGTGGCCGTGGCGCTCGACTACAACCGCACGCTCCAGACGGAGAAGGAACTGCTTTACCTGGCCGGGCTTAACGAAACGCTCGCCGCCTACCAGTTCGCGCCGCACCCGCTGGTGGCGCTGACGGGCTTCTGGCGGCGCGACCGGTTCAGCGATCTGCCCAACGAGACGACCGCCGGCGTCGACGCCGCCGCGGCCTACCAGCAGTTGCTCAGCAGCGGCGCCACCATCACCGCCGACGTGCTGACCGGCTGGATGCAGGTGCTCAGCGGCGACGGGTCCGAGGGCTTCAACACGCTGGCCAACGCCACGGTCGTCCAGCCGCTGCTGCGGGGGTTCGGCGGCGACGTCGTGCTCGAACCGCTCACGCAGGCCCGGCGCGACACGCTCTACCAGATCCGCACCTACAGCCGCACGCGGCAGCTCCTGGCGGCGCAGGTGATGGCCGAGTACGTTCAGGTGCTCGAACTTCAGGCGGTGGCCCAACATGCGCAATCCAACCACGCCGCCATGACCGACCACCTGGCGCGGATGCGCGAGCTGGCCGACGCCGGCCGCGTCAGCGAGTACGAACTGCTCGAGGCCCGCCAGGACCTCACCGAGGCCCACAACGAGCTGCTGGAAGCCCGCCTCGAGTACGAAACGATGCTCGACGTGTTCAAGCAGACCCTCGGCATCCCCACCGCCACCGCCATCCGCCTGGATCCGGCGGCGCTGCACGCCCGCTGGTCGCTGGAGCTGATCGACCTGGAGCGCCCCGAGGCCGGGGCGGTCGAGCTGGCGCTCGATCGCAGGCTCGACCTGGCCAACCGCCGCGACCGGATCGACGACGCCCAACGCCACGTGGAGGTGACCGCCGACGCGCTGGGGCCGGGGCTGAGCCTGGTCGCCTCCGGCTCGCTTATCTCCGGCTACGACAACGATTTCGGCAGCATGGACGTCGACGATCGCCTCACCCTCGCCCTGCGGTTCGACGCGCCGATCGACCGCCTCATCGAACGCAACGACTACCGCGCCGCCCTGCTGGAGGTGCTCCAGCGCCGGCGGGAGTACGACGAGGGCGTCCAGCTCGTCACCCTCGAGGTCCGCCAGGTGCTCCGCGACCTCCAGACCGCCGCCGAACGCCGCCGCATCCTCGAAGACCAACTCGCACCGGCGATGATGCGGCTCACCAAGGCCTCCACCCTCCTGCAGTACGGCCAGGCCGACGTGGAGGATGTCCTCGACGCCCAGAACGACCTGTTCGACCTGCAGGTCGAGCTCGCCGACGCGCGGACCGATTATGCCGTCGCGGTCGTCAACCTTTATCGTGACACGGGAGCGCTCCATGTGGACCCCGACGGACGCTGCGAGGGCCTGCCGGCCCGCGGCCCCGCGACGCGGCCGAGCTCGCCGGACGACGGCGCTTCTGGCGACGGCGCTGATCCTGGGAAGCTGCCGGGCTGAAACCCCGCCGCCGACAAAGACTTATCACGGCATGAGCGACGCCTCGGCGGCGGTGGCCGTCGACGACGACCACATGCTGGTGGCCGACGACGAGACCAACAGCCTGCGGCTGTACCGCCTCGACGGCGACCTGCCCGCCGAGACCTTCGACCTGTCGGACTGGCTGGCGACCGACGCCGAGCATCCCGAGGCCGACATCGAGGGCGCCGCGCGGGTCGGGCGACGGGTGTACTGGATCACCTCGCACGGCCGCAACAAGAACGGCAAATTCCGCCGGAGCCGCTACCGTTTCTTCGCCGTCGAGTTGAGCGACCGGTCGCCGACGACGGTGCGCCCCGTCGGCAAGCCTTTCACTGAACTGGCCTTATCGCTGGCGCGCGCGGACCACCTGCGGCCCCTGCACCTGGCCGAGGCGATCGGACTCGACGACGGGGCGATCGACCGCTCCCGCCGCAAGTCACTGGCGCCCAAGGACAAAGGGTTCAACATCGAGGCCCTCGCGGCCCCGCCGGACGGGCAGGTGCTCTACGTCGGCCTGCGCAACCCCCGCCCCCGGGGGCCGGACGGTCGTCCGCGGGCCGTCGTCGTGCCCCTGCTGAACGCCCCCGCCGTCGTCGAGCGGGGCGAATCGCCTCACTGGGGCGAGCCGCTGCTGTGGGACCTCGACGGCCGGGGCATCCGCGCCATGGCCTACTCGCCCCACCACCGGGCCTTCTGGCTGACGGCCGGCCCCCACGAGGGCCAGCGCGGCGGGGAACTTTACCGCTGGTCGGGCGAGGCGGATCAGACGCCGACGCGGGTGAGGGAACTGGACCCGGCCCTCGAGTTCAGCCCCGAGGGGCTCATCTGCCCGGCGTCGTCGCCGCGGGTCGCCGTGCTCAGCGACGACGGCTCTGTCGAGGTAACCATTGACGGCCCCGAGGATTGCCTTCCGGGCGCCTACCGCGACGGCCGCTGCGAGAACAAGCACCAGGTGCCCCTGGCCCGCCGGTGGTTCCGGGCCACCTGGCTGACGCCGTGAGGGGACGCCCCTACCGCAGGCGATAGCCGCCGTCGACGATCAGGTCGGTGCCGGTGATGTAGGCCCCGGCCTCTGAGCACAGCAGCAGTGCCGCCCCGACGCAGTCGTCCGGCTCGCCGACGCGGCCGAGGGGGATGCCGGCGCCGGCGCGGGCCTTGACGTCGGGGTCGTTGTAGATCGTCCCCGTCCGTTCGGTGGCGATCACGCCGGGCACGAGGTTGTTGACCGTCACCCCGTGGCCGCCGAGCTGGCGGGCGAGGTTGCGGACCATCTGCTCCAGGGCCGCCTTCAGGGCCCCGTAGGGCACCATGTGCGGGTAGGGCCGGTACTGCTGGACGCTGCCGACGGTGACGATCCGACCCCAGCGGCGCTCGACCATCGCCGGGGCCGCCCGCTGGATCATCTCCAGCAGCGAGCGGAAGTTAACGGCCGTCTGCCGGTCGAATTCCTCGCGGTTCGGCTCGTCCCACCGACGGATGTACTGCACGGAGGCGTTGAGCACGAGGATGTCGATCCCGCCCAGCGCCGCGGCCGCCTCGTCGATGATCCGCGCGGGCGCATCGTCGGCGGCCAGGTCGCCCCCCACGACGCAGCCGCGGCCGTCCAACTCGGCCAGCACCTCCCGCGCGGCGTCCTCCCGACGGGCGTAGTGCACCGCGACCGACGCGCCGCAACCTCCCAGCCCCAAAGCGATGGCGCGGCCGATGCCCCGCGAGGCGCCGGTGACCAGGGCACGACGGCCGGTCAGATCGAATCGGTCAGCCATGGCCGATGACCTCCCCGCCATCAGGCGAGCGCACGATCCACGTCCAGCAGGCCGGCGGCCAGCTCGTCGTGGATGTTTGCGAACGGTAACTGTCTGCAAATGAAGGGGACACGATCGCTCTCGTAGCCGCCGGCTTCGGCGGCGGCGTGGTCGAAGGCGTAGCCGATGCTGTTGTTGGTCAGGCCCATCACCAGCGGGATCGGCGCCGACGCGGCGGCGACGACGTCGTTCTTGATCGCCCGGAAGATCTCGAACGGGCCGCCCAAAAACGCCACCGGACCCACACGCAGGCCGTGCAACTCCTCCGGGGGGGAGAGGTCCTCCCCGCGATCCAGACGCTCCAGCAGCGACCGCAGGGCCTGGGCGTAGACCATCGCCATGCGGACCTCGCGGTCCCCATCGTCGGCGTCCGCCGCGGCGAGAACCGCCTCCTGCTCGGCCAGAAGGGCAGACAACTTCTTGCGATCCCAGGGCTTGCGTGTAAACACCACCTCGCGCCGCGCCGCGGCCAACCGATCGATCGCCAGCGGCTCGGCCGCGGCGAGCCCCCGCAGGATCACGCGGGCATAGCGGGCGCCGACGGCGTCGAGCACACGCAGGGCCTCGCCCTCGTCGCTGCAGACGCGGCAGGCGTTGATGTCGCCCTGGGCGCCCTGGAGGAAGAAGCCCGTGGCGCCCGGGTGGAGGCGCTCGACGAGGTTCGAGGCGACCCCCGGCCAGTCGCCGTGGATCTTCCGGCAACCGGGCCCGCCAATGACCGGGTGGCAGCCGTAGTAGGAGAAGAAGCCTATCATCCTGCCTTCACGGTCGTTAACGCGGAAGACGTGGGCCGTCGTGTCGGTCATCTCCGGGTGCGGCGGCCGCCAGCGGTCGTCGAGGACCTCCTCGACCGTCTTGGCCGAGTAAACGTCGGTGCGACGGTTGGTTGCGATGCCCTGGCATTCGACCTCCGCGTGGGCGAGCGTGGCATCCTGCAGGGCCGCCACCGCGTCCACGCAGGCGCGGGCGATCCGGCCGGGCAACAGTTCGAGGTAGACCGGATCGGGCGCGCCCCACCCGCTGTAGACCCGCACCGCCGGGCCGCTGTGGGTGTGGATCGCGTGGACCATGATGCGCTCGGCCGACAGGCCGGTTGCCCGGCCGACCGTCTCGCGCACCCGACGGGTGATGGCGGCCGAAACGCCGATCAGGTCGCAACTTACCAGGACGGCCCGCTCGCCGTTGACCGAGAACGCCACCGCCCGCGCGTACAGGCGGTCCCGCACGCCGTCGCTGTGACGGCACAGGAACGGGCCGTAGCCCTGCAGCTCCACGCCCACGCGGGGCGTGATGTCCGCGCGGCCCAGGCCGATCTGAAGGGATGAGCTTGCCATAACGGTTTTCCTTTCCTAGCTTTCTGATCCACGGTCGGCCGACATCAAGGCGGCGGCCGGCGGATAGTAGGCGGCATCGTAAAATAACGCCCCGCCGACGGCCCCCGTCAGCATCGCCCCCCGCTGGGGGAACATTCCGGCGACGGGGTGAAACGCGCCCGAAACGACACGCCCCGCTCGGCCATCGCGTCCAGGTTCGGACGGCGGACGCTCGCGTGGCCGTACCCGTGCAGGAAGTCGCCCAGGTCGTGCGGGATCATCAGCAGGATGTTCGGCCGCTGGGGCGATCGGCTCATGCCTGCCCCCCGTACCGCGGGGACGACCAGGCCATCTCGCCGCCGGCGGTCTCGACGCGGACGTAGCGGAAGTC
>CAZHRW010000201.1:0-47853 GCA_964535025.1 uncultured Planctomycetales bacterium | reverse complement strand
GCCGCCGACTGGTACGGCACGGACAGCTTCACCTACACCGTCGGCGACGGCGCCGGTGGGACCGACACCGGCACCGTCACCGTCGAGGTCGCCGAGGCGCCCCACATGATGACCCTCGACGATCGCGGCCAGGCCACCTTCACCGACGCCGCCGGCAACACGGTGGCCGTCACCCTCCGCGGGCCGGGCGAGGGGCAGTTGTACTTCCCCGACGCCGGCGACAGCGACCTGCGGCGGCTGGTCCTGCGGGGGACGACGGGCCAATCGTCGCTGCTGGTCACCAGCCGCGGCCCCCAGCGGCACACGACGATCGGCGAGGTGAGCATCGACGGCTCGCTGTACGCCTTCGTCGGCTGGGACGTCGATCTGCTGGGCGACCTGACGGTCTTCGGCAGCCTGGGACGGCTGTCGCTCGACGACGTCCACGACGCGCGGATCACCGTCGGCGAGGATGACACGTTCAGCCCCCTGTTGGACGTGTCGCTGGCGACGGTGACCGACACGTCGCTCGTCTCGGCCGTCCCCATCCGGACCCTCACCGCCGACGACTGGCTCGACACCGACGGCGTGACCGACAGCGTCGAGGCGCCCTGGCTGGGCTCGCTGGTCGTGCGCGGCCAGCCGGGCGGCGCGCTGTTCGGCGCCGCGGACGGCCGCGGCGATTTCGACGCCGCGATCACCCTCAGTGGCGCCGACGGCCGGGGCACCTCGCTGGGCCGGTGCTTCGTCGCCGGACGACTCGCCTCGGACATCACGGCGACCGGCGCCGTGCAGGCCATCCGCGCCGCCCAGTGGGACACCGGCTCGCTGACCGCCGCCACCGCCGGCACCCTCATCCTCCGCGCCGGCCGCGCCGGCGACGCCCTCGACGGGACCCTCGCCGTCGACCTCACCCTCACCGGCGCCGACCGCCGGGGCACCTCGCTGGGCCGCCTGCTGGTCAGCGGGGCCGTCAACGACGCCGACATCCGCCTCGCTGGCGGCGCAAACGTCCTGTCGGCGTCGCAGTGGAACAGCGGGGCCGTCACGGCCGAGACGGTGAACCTCCTGGTCGCCCGCGGGGTGTTCGGCAGCGGCGTGCTGCGGGGCGATTTCCTCACCGGCCTGGACCTCACCGGCGCCGATCGCCGGGGCCTGTCGCTCGGGCGGCTGTCGATCAGCGGCCGCCTGGCCGCCGACCTGCTCGCCGCCGGCGGCGTCGGGGCCGTTCAGGCCGCCCAGTGGGACGCCGGATCGCTCCAGGCGACCACGCTGGGCAGTCTCGTGCTCGCCGGGTCGCCCGTCGACGAGGACCTCACCGGCGACCTGTCGGCGGTGATCGACCTGGGCGGAACCTTCGGCCGCGGCGGCCTGTCGCTGGGCCGCATGGCGGTCGGCGGCGCCGTCACCGACGCCGACATCACCCTCGCCGGCGGCGCCGCGACGGTCGCGGCGTCCCAGTGGAACGGCGGCGCGCTGACCGCCGAGACCATCGGCAGTCTCGCCGTCCGAGGCCGGTGGGACAGCCAGACCCTCCGCGGCGATTTCAGCGGCACCTTGACGCTGACCGGGGCCCATCCGCGGACGGGCCTGTCGCTGGCGCGATTCCTCGCCACCGGCACCGTCACCGGCGACCTGGCCGACGGCGTCGGCGACGCGGCCGCCGAGACGATCTCCCTGGCCGGCGGCCTGGGCGCCGTGGTGGCCGGCGAATGGCACGTCGGGTCCCTGTCGGCGACGACGATCCAGCGGTTCACCGTACGGCCGACGATGTGGAGCGGCGGGGAGGTGACCGGCAGCTTTTCCGGCGCGCTGACCCTCAGCGGACGGGCCGGCGCCGGCGTGTCGCTGGGCGCCCTGGCCGTCACCGGCGCCCTGCAGGACGCCACCATCCGCACCGCCGGCTCCATCGGCGCCCTGGCCGCCGGCGCCATCCTCCACAGCGATATCCTCGCCGGCTGCAACGGGGGCGTCGGACGCCACGCCGCGGCGCCCGACGACTTCGCCGATGCCGACGCGATGATCCGATCGGTGGTCGTCCGCGGCGTCGCGATGCCCGCCCTGGGGGCGATCGACAGCTTCTTCCGCGACAGCAACCTCTCGGCCGTCCGGTTCGGCACCGTCCGCCTGGCCAACCCCGACCTGCCCAACGACACCGACTTCGGCCTCTGGGCTCGCCACGCCGGCCACCGCGAGATCGGCACCTTCCTCTGCACCGACAGCCGTACCGGCGACCGCTGGCTCTGGCGCCCCGGGCGGTCCACGTCCACGGGCACGGCGTTCAGGGAGGAGAACCTGGTGGTCTACCTCCTTTAGCGCTATCCCTGGTGGAAATCCGAAATCCGAAGCACGAAATACGAAACAAATCCGAAACGGCCAAAACGGCCAAACAGACAAACATAAACGGCAAAACGACAAAACGGGATCTGCCCCCGTTTTCGTGGCTACGACAGGAATAGCCACAAAGGACACAAAGACAGAACGGAAAGAAGAGCAACGACACAGCCAGGCCAAGAGTTCACAGAGGGCTCAGAGAAAACGCCCACGTAGTGGTGAAGCTTCTTTCTCTGTGTTGGCCCGCCTCCGCCAAGGCTTCGGCGTGGCAAGCCGTGCCCGCTGTGGCACAGGCCGTTGCCGTGGGTTCCTTTGCGTTCTTTGTGGCCTTTGTGGCTCTCTTGGCCGTTCTGTTTGCGGCGACAAGGCAACCACGAACACGGGGTGAGATCCAAAGTTGCTTCGTATTTCGTGCTTCGAGTTTCGGATTTCCCGCCGGGCCCGGGTTCAGCCTCTTCCGCCGTCAGCCCCCCGCGCCGGACCCCTCTGGCGGATCTTCGCCCAGGTATCCTTGAGCGTGACGGCGCGGTTGAAGACGAGGCGGCCGGGGTTCGAATCGACCGCATCGAGGCAGAAGTAGCCCAGCCGCTCGAACTGGACCCGCTGGTCGGCGGCGACGTCGGCGAGGGACGGCTCGAGCTTGGCGCCGGCGACGACGACCAGCGAGGCCGGGTTGAGGTTCGCCGTGAAGTCCTCCCCCTCGCCGACGTCGTCGGGGTCTTCGGTGGCGAACAGGTGGTCGTAGAGCCGCACCTCCGCGTCGACGGCGTCGGCGGCCGCGACCCAGTGCAGCGTGGCCTTGACCTTCCGCCCGTCGGGCGCGTCGCCGCCGCGGGTGGCGGGGTCGTAGGTGCAGTGCAGTTCGACGAGGTTGCCGTCGTCGTCTTTGACCACGTCGGTGCAGGTGATGAAGTAGGCGTACCGCAGGCGCACCTCGCGTCCGGGGGCGAGGCGGAAGAACTTGCGGGGCGGGTGCTCCATGAAGTCGTCCCGCTCGATGTAGAGCTCCCGCCCGAACGGCACCGGGCGCGTGCCGGCCGCGTCGTCCTCGGGGTTATTGATCGCCTCGAGCTGTTCGGTGCGGCCTTCGGGGTAGTTGGTGATGACGACCTTCAGCGGGTCCAGCACGGCCATGCGGCGTTCGGCGCGGCGGTTGAGGTCGGCGCGGAGGGCATTTTCCAGGCGGGTGACGTCGATGACGCTGTTGAACTTCGCCACGCCGACCTCCCGCGAGAACGCGCGGATCGCCTCGGGCGTGTACCCCCGCCGCCGCAGGCCGCCCAGCGTGGGCATGCGCGGGTCGTCCCAGCCGCTGACGTGGCCTTCTTCGACCAGCCGGCGCAGCCGCCGCTTGGACAGGACGGTGTAGGTCATCTCCAACCGGGCGAACTCGATCTGACGCGGGTGGAAGATGCCCAGCGCATCGAGGAACCAGTCGTACAGCGGCCGGTGGTTCTCGAACTCCAGCGTGCACATCGAGTGGGTGATCCCCTCGATCGAGTCCTCCAGCCCGTGGGCCCAGTCGTACATCGGGTAGATGCACCAGTCGTCGCCGGTGCGGTGGTGGCGGGCGTGGAGGATGCGGTACATGATCGGGTCCCGCAGGTTCATGTTCGGCGAGGCCATGTCGATCTTCGCGCGGAGCACGTGGGCGCCGTCGGGGAACTCGCCGGCCCGCATGCGGGCGAACAGGTCGAGGTTCTCCTCGACGGACCGGTCGCGGTACGGGCTGGGCCTGCCGGGGGCGGTGAGCGTCCCGCGGTGCTCGCGGATCTCGTCGGGCGTGAGGCTGTCGACGTACGCCTGGCCCTGGCGGATCAACTGGACGGCGTAGTCGAACATCCGCTCGAAGTAATCCGACGCGAAGTACAGCCGGTCGTCCCAGTCGAACCCCAGCCAGCGGACGTCGTGGATGATCGAATCGACGAACTCCTGCTCCTCGGCCGAGGGGTTGGTGTCGTCGAAGCGGAGGTTGCACCGGCCGCCGAACTCCTCGGCGATGCCGAAGTCCAGGCAGATCGCCTTGGCGTGGCCGATGTGGAGGTAGCCGTTGGGCTCGGGGGGAAACCGGGTGTGCACCCGCCCGTCGTACCGGCCGGCGGCCACGTCGGCGGCGACGATCGCGCGGAGGAAGTCCAGGGGCGTCTCGTCGCCCGTCGGGGCGCCGTTCGGTCGGTCATTCGTGGTCGTCATGGGTGATCGCTCTCCATCGCACGTCCATTCTCTTCGGTCCCGCAGGTCGCCATCTTCCAGGATTCGCCCCGCCTGTCCAGTGGCTTGTCGGCCGGCGGGTCGCGCAGGTTCGACCTTTCGCGCATTCTATGCTATCCTGCCCGACCGGAAAGGAACCCGAATGCCCCTGCCGACCTGCGTATCACGACTCGCCCTCGCCGCGGTCCTGGCGGCCGCGATCGCCCCCGCCGCCGGCGGCGCGACACAGGAGACACCCATGACGGAGACCGACGACGTCCTGTCCACACTCGCCGACGGCCACCCGCGGCTGCTGCTGACCGACACGCGCCTGGCCGAGCTCAAACGCCGCGCGGCCGACGACCCGGCCCTGCGGAAGATCGTCTCGCAGGTGGTCGCCCAGGCCGACGCGATGCTCGACGAGCCGCCCCTGACCTACAAGCTCCGCGGCCCGCGGCTGCTGCATGTCAGCCGCGAGCTCGTCCGGCGGACCTACGCCCTGGGCCTGGCGTACCGCTGGACGGGCAAGGGGGCCTACCGCGATGGGCTGGTGAAAAACCTCCTGGCCGTCTGCGCGTTCAAGGACTGGCACCCCAGCCACTTCCTCGATACCGCCGAGATGACCCACGGCGTGGCGATCGGCTACGACTGGCTCCACGACGACCTGGACGACGCGACGCGGGCGACGATCCGAGCCGCGATCGTCCGCCACGGCCTGGAGGCGGGCCTGGCCGGCTACGAGGGCGCCGCGTACGGCTGGTGGCACACGGTGGAGCACAACTGGAACCAGGTCTGCAACGGCGGCCTGCTCGTGGGCGCCCTGGCCGTGGGCGATGATGAGCCCGCCCTGGCCGGGAAGATCCTGAGCCGCGCCCTGGCCAGCCTGCCCAAGGCCATCGCCCAGTACGGCCCGGACGGGGCATGGGGCGAGGGGCCGGGCTATTGGGGCTACGCGACCCGCTACACCGTCTACGCCCTGGCGTCGCTGGCCACGGCCCTGGGCAGTGACTTCGGCCTGTCGGAGATCCCCGGGCTCGACACCGCCGGGGACTTCCCGCTCTACTGCACCGGGCCGACGGGGTACTACCTCAACTACGCCGACGCCGGCGACTTCAGCCGTCTGCGGCCGCAACCGTCGCTGCTGTGGCTGGGCCGGCGGTTCGGCCGTCCGGCGTATATCGCCGCGGAGATGCGGTTGGCCGCCGACCAGGGCGGCGAGGCGCGCCACGTGATCTGGTACCCCGACGACCCCAGCCCCGACGCGCCCCCGCGGACGCTCGACAAGCGCTTCGGCGGCGAGGTCGAGGTGGCCGTGCTCCGCAGCGCGTGGAACGATCCCGACGCTCTCTGGGTCGGCGTGAAGGCCGGCGACAACCAGGTCAATCACGGCCACCTGGACCTGGGCGGCTTCGAGCTCGATGCCCTGGGCGTCCGCTGGGCGAGGGACCTCGGCAGCGACGATTACAACCTGCCGGGCTACTGGGAGGGCCGGCGCGGCGGGCGGCGGTGGACGTACTACCGCCTGCGCTCGATCAGCCACAGCGTCCCGCTGCTGGACGGCGCCGACCAGGACCCGACGGCCGAGGCGCGGATGATCGCCTTCCACAGCGCCGACGACCGCGGCCATGCCGTGATCGACCTGACGGAGGCCTACCCCGCCGCCACGACGGCGACCCGCGGCGTCGCCCTGCTCGCCGGCCGTCGGGCCGTGCTGGTCCAGGATGAGTTCGACCTGCCCAAGGCAACGGACCTCACCTGGGCCATGACCACCGACGCGGCGATCGACGTGCAGCCGGGCGGGCGGGCGCTGTTGACGCTCAAGGGCAGGCGGCTCGCGGCGCGGATCCTCGAGCCGTCCGGCGCGGCGTTCAGCGTCGAATCGGCCGAGCGGGCCAAGCCGGAGAAGACCAACGAGGGCGTCCGCCGTCTGCGGGTCCACCTGGGCGAGCAGGCCGGCGCGGTCCGCGTGGCGGTCCTGCTCGCGCCCGCCGAGGCGATCGACGCCGCCGCCGAGGCCGTCGAGCTCGTCGCCCTGGCCGCCTGGCCCGGACGGCGGGAGTAGCCGCGCCTTTTCAGCCGCAGGGGCGCGGGCGTACACTGTGACGATGCTCGGACGCGCCGCGGGCGCGGTGTTGAAGCGCGGCGGCCGTCCGGTAGGATGGCGGCATGGACGATCTGCCCCGACAACAGGCCAGGGCTCGGCGGCGGCGGATGGCGCTGGCGGGCACGGCGACGTTTGTCGTGGCGCTGTGTTTGTTCACTGCCGTGTTCCTCGGGCTGCTCGGGAGCACCTGGCAGGCGGGCGCGGCGGCCTGGTCGACGGCGGCCGTCTGTACGAGTCTGGAACTGTACCGTCTCGGCAGGAACAAGCCATGACGGCCAAGCCCGGCGTCCGGGCTCGGACATTGAAAGGAAACAAGGGACTAACACCTGGGATCTGAGACTTGAGATCTGGAATCTGGAATCTGAGATCTGAGATCTGAGATTTGAGATTTGAGATCTGAGATTTGAGATCTGACATCTGAGGTCGGATTTGCGATTGCAATCCGGGGCTTTCGATCTGCCTGGCAGAGACATCCCGGATTCCTGGGGTGGTCAGGTCCCAACTCTCGACCCCTGATCAGGAAATCTCATGAGCGTTCTGGTGACAGGCAGTATCGGCATCGACACCATCGAGGCCCCCGCCGGGCGGGTGGCTGAGGTGCTGGGCGGTTCGGCGGTGTATTTCGCGGCGGCGGCGAGCTTTTTCGCCCCGGTGCGGTTCGTGGCCGTCGCGGGCGAGGACATGCCCGACGGGTTTCTCGCGCCGCTGGAGGTGATGGGCAACATCGACACGAGCGGCCTGGAGGTCCGCCGCGGGTCGGCGACGTTTCGCTGGTCCGGGCGCTACCACGACGACATCAACCACCGCGACACCCTCGACGTCCAGCTCGGCGTCCTGGCCGAGGCCGGGCCGGTCATCCCCGAGCCGCTGCGCGACAGCCCGTACGTCTTCCTCGCCAACACCCATCCGGCCCTGCAGTTGGAGCTCATCGAGCAGCTCACCGCCCCCAGGCTCATCGTCGCCGACACGATGAACCTGTGGATTGAAAACGAAGCCGAGACGCTCGCGGCCCTGCTGGCGCGGGTCGACGGGATCATCCTCAACGACAGCGAGGCCCGCCTGCTGACCGGCGAGCCCAACACCATTCTCGCCGCCGATCGGATCCGGCAGAGGGTGCGACGGTTCGTCGTCGTCAAGAAGGGCGAGCACGGCAGCATCCTGCTGGCCGACGGGAGGATCTTTGTCCTGCCGGCCTATCCGTCGCTGACCGTCGTCGACCCCACCGGCGCCGGCGACAGCTTCGCCGGGGCCATGATGGGCTACATCGCCGACGCCGACGCCACCGACGCCGCGACCCTCCTGACCGGCATGGCCTACGGGACCGTCGTGGCGAGCCTCGAACTGGAAGACTTCTCCCTGGACAAGCTCAAGCACATCACGCGGGCCGACATCGACGCGCGGTTCGCCGAGTTCGTGGGGATGATGAGGGTCGGCGCAGCGTGAACGGCGGGCTTCGGTCCTCGGGCTAAAGGCTCCCGGGCGTTTGGTGCTTTTTGGGTTGGCCGTTTAGGATTTGTTTCGGATTTCGTGTTTCGTGCTTCGGATTTCTTCCCGAAGGGAAGCCATGGCGACGCGAACCTTTCTGGCGCTGGATCTGGATGATGTGGCCCTGGACGAGCTGGCGGCGGTGCAGGAGGTCCTGGCGGCGGCGGGCGCGTCGGTGCGGTGGACGAGGCGGGAGAACCTGCACGTGACGCTCAAGTTCCTCGGCGACGTCGAGGACGCCGAACTCCCGGGCGTCTGCGAGGTCGCGGCCGGGCTGGCGGCGTCGACGGCGGCGTTCGAGTTCACCCTCGGTCGGGTCCTCAGCGTCCCCCCGGCCGGGCACATGCGGATGGTCTGGACAGAGATCCTCGACCCCACCGGGCGGATGACCGCCCTGGCCGACAGCTACAACAACGCCTACGCCGCGCGGGGCTACAAGAACGACCATCGCGGTTTCCGGCCCCACCTCACCCTCGGCCGCGTCAAGGGCGGGCGCAATGTCCCCGCCCTCCGCGGCGCCATCGCCGAGCTGCCCGCGTTCGATCTCGACGCCCAGTATGCCGACGAGGTCGTCGTCTACGCCAGCGAACTGACACGCGACGGGCCGCTGTACACCGTCCTCAGCCGCGCGCCGCTGGGGTAGCCGCCGCGCCGCCTCTGGCTTCGGAGCCTGTCCCCGACACGAAGACGCGCTACGATTTTCCACCTTGACGCCCTGCCAGGGCGCTGTATGCTGGATAAGTACTGCTGGTTGCTTGGCCTGTCACAGCCTCGAAAGACCGATGGAGGGACGCCGGCCCGATCCGGCGAAGAAAGGCGGAGGAGTGATGAGTGCGAGATGGATGCGTATCCTGGGCGCGGTCGCGGTGGTGGCCGTGGCCGCGACGACGGGACACGCCGGCCTGGAGGTTATCGGGACGGCGACGTACGGCGGCTCGGACTACAACCTGATCTGGGACAACGACGACGGCCTGGTCTGGCTGGATTACACCAATCCGACCGCCTACTGGGGCGACCAGATGGCCTGGGCCGCGGGCCTGAACGCCCAACTGACCTACAACATCGACCCGCTCTACAACGTCACCTGGTCGGACGCCCAGTGGCGGCTGCCCGACGCGGGCGGCGACCCGTACTACGGCTTCCAGGCCGCGACGCAGGAGCTGGGGCACCTGTACTACGACGAGCTGGGCTTCGCCGGCGGGTCGTCCAACGCGGGCGTGTCCGCCCCGGACCTCGCCGGGAGCATCTTCGAGAACCTCGAGCTGACCGGCTACTGGACCCGCACCGAGGACGATCCGCTGTTCTCGACCGAGCCGGTGTGGATGTTCGCGTTCCGCGAGACGCGAACCGCGCCGTACTACGACACGGTGTACGGCTTCCAGGACATCGACGCCACGGCGGGCTCGTTCTGGGGCATTCCGCAGGCGGTCAAGCACTCCGGCCTGGCGGTGCGCGGGGTGTCGGACGTTTCGGTCGTCCCGGTTCCGGCGGCGCTGCCGCTGGGGCTGATGGGCCTGGCCAGCCTGATGCCGCTCGTTCGCCGTCGCCGCGCCGGTTGAGCCGGTCGATCCACCATCGTCACGCCCGCCCGCATGGGCGGGCGTGCACTGTCGCATTTCAGTCCTTGCGCCGCCGCGCCAGGCACCGGTCGATTCGCGCGAGCGCCTTGTCCCTGCCGAGCAGGGTGAGCGTGTCGGTCAGCCCCGGGGAGACGGTGCGGCCGGTGACGGCGACGCGGAGGGGCTGGGCGACCTTGCCCATGCCCAACTCGTGCTGTTGGCAGTAGCCGGCGATGAGCTCGTCGAGGGCCGCCTCGGTCCAGTCGCCCTCCGCCAGCCGCGGGCGCAGCTCGGCGAGGACCGCCCAGCCGGCCCCGTCGGCCTTGTCGAGGACCTTCTTGATCGCCTTGGGGTCGTACTCGATCGCGTCGTCGTCCTCGAACAGGACGCCGCTCTTGTAGACGATGTCGGCGAAGGTGCGGAAGCCCCGGTTCGCCCGCAGCAGGTGGCGGCAGACCGCCTCGTCGTCGGCCGGCAGGGGCGTGTCGTTGAGCGAGAGGTAATCCCGGAATGCCACCAGCAGGCGGTCTTCGCTCAGCGAGGCCGCGACGTCGGTGTTGAAGGCCAGCAGCTTGTCGCGGTCGAACTTGGCGTTGGCCTTGCCCAGGCGGCCGACGTCGAACATCGCTCGCAGTTCGCCCAGGCCGTAGATCTCCCGCTCGCCGCCGGGCGACCAACCGAGCAGGGCGATGAAGCTGACCATCGCCTCGGGCAGGTAGCCGTCGGCGCGGAAGCTGAAGATGTCGACGGCCCCGTCCCGCTTGGAGAGCTTGCGGCCGGCCATGTCGAGGATGAGCGGCAGGTGGGCATACCGGGGCTCGTCGAAGCCGAAGGCCTCGCGCAGCAGCTTGTGGCGCCAGGTCTGGCCGAGGAACTCCTGCCCGCGAAGGATGAAGTTGACGCCCATGAGGGCGTCGTCGACGACGTTGGCCAGGTGGTAGGTGGGCCCGCCGTCGGCCTTGCGGATGATGAAGTCCTCCTGCTGGGCGGCCGGGACGGTGACGTCGCCGAACAGCTCGTCGTGGATCGTCACGTCCACGCCCGGGCAGGCGAACCGCACGGCGACGGGACGGCCTTCGTCGGCGGCCCGGCGGGCGTCGGCGCCGCTGGGCAGCACGTCGGGCCGGGGGTAGACAAACGCCTGCTTGTCGGCCTGGGCCGCCTCGCGCATGGCCTGCAGCTCCTCGGCGGTCTCGAAGACGTAATAGGCCCGCCCGGCGGTCAGGAGGCGGTTGATGTACTCGTTGTAGAGGTCGCGCCGCTCGCTCTGGCGGTAGGGCCCGAGCGGGCCGCCGACGCCGACGCCCTCGTCCCAGTCCAGCCCCAGCCAGCGGAGGTCCTCGATGATCTGTTCGACGGCGTCCTCCACGTGGCGGGCGACGTCGGTGTCCTCGATCCGCAGCAGGAACGTCCCGCCGGTCGCGCGGGCCAGCAGGTGGCAGAACAGAGCCGTCCGGGCCGACCCGATGTGCAGGTGGCCCGTCGGCGAGGGGGCGAAGCGTGTCTTGATCGGCGGGGTCGTGTCCATGCAATTCTCCGTGCGTTCACCCGGGCAACCCTGTAGCATAGCCGCCCCGGCGGCGAAATCAACGAGGTCCGACCCATGACACCGAAAGAACGCTACCTTCGAACGCTATGCTTCCAGCAGCCCGATCGCATCCCGCTGATGCCCGGCATGCCGCGGGAGTCGACGCTCGCCCGCTGGCGCGACGAGGGCCTGGGCGACCGCCGCGACTGGTGGGCCGCCGTCTGCGAGGCCGTCGGCGTCGAGACCGCCGCCGGCGCCGCCCCGGCGCCGCTGGCGATGAACAGCCGGATGATCCCCCAGTTCGAGGAGAAGGTCCTCGAGCATCGCGGCTCGCACCTGATCGTGCAGGACTGGAAGGGCAACATCTGCGAGATCGCCGACGACTACGACGTCAGCTACCTGCGTCACGCGATCGATTTCGTCACGCGGCGGTGGCTCCGCTGCCCCGTGGCGACCCGCGACGACTGGGCGCGGATGAAGGCCCGCTACGACGCCGACGACCCGGCACGGATGCCCGCCGAGCTGCCCGACGCGCCCGACCGGCCGCTGACGGTGAGCGTGAGCGGCCCGTTCTGGCAGATGCGGGAATGGTGCGGCTTCGAGGGCCTGTGCATGCTGATGCTCGACGCACCCGACCTCGTCGACGCCATGGCCGCGTTCTGGTGCGAGTTCGTCGCCGCGCTGCTGGAGAAGCTGTGCGAGCGGGTCGTTCCCGACGTGCTGTTCATCTCGGAGGACATGGCCTACAAGGCCAAGGCGATGATCTCCCCCGCCATGACCCGCCGCTGGTGCCTGCCGAGCTGGCGGCGGTGGACGGAGGTGGTCACCGGCCGGGGCTGCACGCTGGTGGACATGGACAGCGACGGCTTCGTCGGGGAGCTGATCCCCTTGTGGATCGAAGCCGGCATCACCGTCTGCGACCCCATCGAGGTCGCCGCCGACAACGACCTGGCCGCCTATCGCCGCCGCTTCGGCCGCTCGATGGCCTACCGCATGGGCGTCGACAAGCGGGCTATCGCCGCCGGCGGCGCAACCCTCGCCGCCGAACTGGACCGTCTCGCCCCCATCATCCGCGACGGCGGCTACATCCCCGGCTGCGATCACGGCGTGCCGTCCGACATCTCCTGGGACAACTTCGTCGATTACACCGGGCAACTGGCGGAACTGACCCGGTGGCGGTAGTCATCGGTCCAGGATATCGACGATCCGGGCTTTCCATTCCCTAGGCGGCACGGACAGCCTCCCGAAGAATCCGTTCTCGCATCTCAGGCCGCAGGGCATCGAGCGTCACCAGGTCGGCCCGGCATCCCAGCAGATCCGCGAGATAACGCCGAAGCCGCGCGAACTCGAATAACCCAACCTCTCTGTCGAACTCGACGAGCAGATCCACGTCACTGACGTCGGTCGCCTCATCCCTGGCGACCGAGCCAAACAGCGACAGCGACGCCACGGCGTGGCCGCGAAGTTCGGCCGCATGCGAAGCGAGTATGTCAAGCGCTTCCTGGCGTTTCATGTCTGGTCTCTCCAGGCAACGTGCGAGGCCTGCGCGGCCTTCACCGAAGGGTGCACGCTACTGCTATTGTTTGCTCGAAACGGCTGCCCGTGTCAACGCCAAAACGGCCGGCTTCGTACCCCTATCCCGAACCGACGGTCCCTTCCCGACCGTATTGCCGATAGAATGGTCCGGATGAGTGAAAACACACCGACCCCCGACGCCGCCGGCGATCGCCACATGACCGACCACAGCCGCGTGTGGCGGGACAACCGGTACGTGTATCCCGTGATCTCCAGGCGGGCGAGGGGGTTGAGTATCGGCGTGAACCTCAGCCCGACGAAGGTGTGCACGTTCAACTGCGTCTACTGCCAGGTCGACCGCAGCGTCGAGCCGGTGGCCGACCGCGTGGACCTCGCGACGCTGATCCGGGAGCTCAACGCCATGTGCGCGTGGGCCGCCGCCGGGGAGATCTGGCGGGATCCCCAGTTCGCCGACGTCCCGCCCGCGATGCGGCGGGTCAACGACATCGCCTTCAGCGGCGACGGGGAGCCCACGGCGTTCCGCGCTTTCGCCGACATGGTCCAGATCGCCGCCGACGCCATGGCACGACACGGCCTGAAGGGCGCCAAGCTGGTGGTCATCTCCAACGCCTCGCGGTTCCACACCCAGGCCTTCCGCAAGGCCCTGCCGATCCTCCAGGCCTGCGACGGAGAGGTCTGGGCCAAGCTCGACGCCGGCTCGGCCGAGCATTTCGTCAAGGTCAACCGCACGTCCGTCCCGTTCAAGCGGATCGTCGAGAACATCGAGTGGCTGGCGAGGCAGATGCCCGTGGTCATTCAAAGCTGCTTTTTCCTGATGGACGGCGACCCGCCCGGCCGGACGGAGATCGAGCTGTACATCGCCCGCCTGCGACACCTGCTCGCCGCCGGTGGCCGGCTCAAGGGCGTCCAGCTCTACACCATCGCCCGCCCGCCGGCCGAGTCCAACGTCGCGCCCCTGCCCGCCGAGAGCCTCAACGCCCTGGCCTGCCGTCTCCGCGACGCCCTGGGCGACGTGCCCGTCGAGACGTTCGCCGGCGCCGCGGCGACGTAGCCGTCTGGCGCGGCTGTCGGGGTCGTACGGCGCGGGGGCGACACGGCGTGCCAGGGCGCGTGTTCGCAACGGGTCGGCGGCGCCCTCGGGCCGATAAGACCGCGGGACGGCGCGTGCCGCGCCGCGGGGGGATGACAATGAGCAGGCCTTACGGACTGATGGTGGGGATCATCGCGGCGACCCTGGCTGCCGGATGCCAGGATCGCGGCGGCGCCGGCAAGCAGAGCATTACCGACACGCTCGCCGCCCACGGCCGCTTCGCGACGCTGGTGGCGGCCCTGGCCGCGACCGACCTGGCCGACACGCTGCGGGCCGAGGGCCCCTTTACCCTCTTCGCGCCGACCGACGCGGCGTTCGACGACCTGGCCGACGGGACGATCGGATCGCTGCTGCAACCGGCCAACCGCCCGCGACTCCGCGAGATCCTGACCTACCACGTCGTGCCCGGCACCGTCGCGGCGATCGACCTGGTCGGCATGCAGACGCTCGGCACGCTCTCGGGCGAGGACCTGAACGTCGACGTCCTCAACGGCAGGATCCTCATCAACGACGCCGTCGTCACCGAGGCCGACCTCCCGGCCACCAACGGCGTCATCCACATCATCGGCGACGTGCTGCTGCCGCCGGAGAACTAGTCGACCTGGATCAGCGCGTGCACGGGGTAGGCGCCGAGTCTCTCGCGGCCGTTGAGGAAGCACAGCTCGACCACGAAGCACACGCCGCAGATCTCCCCGCCGAGCTGCTCGACGAGTTGACACGACGCGGCCATCGTGCCGCCGGTGGCCAGCAGGTCGTCGATCATCAGCACCTTCTGTCCCGCGTGGATCGCGTCGGCGTGGATCTCGACGGCGTCCGTGCCGTACTCGAGCTCGTACTCGGCCCGCATTGTCGGGCACGGCAGCTTGCCCGGCTTGCGGATGGGCACGAAGCCCACGCCCAGCTCCACCGCCGCGGCGGTGCCGAAGATGAACCCGCGGCTCTCGGTTCCGACCACCACCTCCACGCCGGCGTTCAAGAACGGCTCGATGAGCCGGTGGACCGTCTCCTTCAGGCCGGCGGCGTTGGCCAGCAGGGGCGTGATGTCCTTGAAGAGGATCCCCTTGGTGGGGAAATCCGGCACGTCGCGAATGAGTTTTTCCAGCGCGTCCATGGCGATCTCCGAAAGCGGTCCGGTGCCCCACGAGTGTAACGGCCCGCGCCGCCGGCGTCCAGCGTCGCCGAATCGCCCGGGCGCGCCATTTGACGCACGCCGGCGCAGGCCGCTATGATGCCGAGAATCCTCCAACCCACGGGAGTCACCACCATGCATCGAACCTGGCGCGTCGGCGTGATCGACCATGAGCGCAACAAGGCCCGCGGCGGACACGGGATCCACGAGGCGTTCGACGGGCTGCCGGGCGTGGAGCTCTGCGCCGTGGCCGACCCCGACGACGCCAGCCGTGCCGCCCTGGCCGCCGATACCCGCGCGCCGGCCGCGTACGCCGACTGGCGCGAGCTGCTCGACCGCGAGCGGCCCGACGTGGTGTGCCTGTGCTCCCGCCTGCCCGTCCACCACACCGATGTCGTGGTCGGCGCCGCCGAGGCGGGCTGCCACATCTACTGCGAAAAGCCCTTCGCCGCACGCCTGGCCGACGCCGACCGGATGGTCGCCGCGGCGGACGCGGCCGGGGTGAAGCTGACGGTGGCCCACCTGGCGCGGTACTGGACATCGTTCCGCACGGCCCGCGCGCTGATCCGCGGCGGCAGCCTCGGCCGTCCGGTCATGGCCTACTGCCGGGGCAAGGAGGACGACCGGGGCGGCGGGGAGGACATGATGACCCTGGGGACGCACCTGTTCGATATCTGCCGCTTCCTGTTCGGCGATCCGGCGTGGGTCTTCGGCCACGTCGCCCACGACGGGCGCGACATGGTCGCCGCCGACGTCCGCGAGCCCACCGAGCCGGTCGGCCCCGTCGCCGGCGACGAGATCGTCGCCGTGTTCGGCTTCCCCGGCAACGTCCACTGCCACTTCGAGAGCCGTCGCGGCCGGTTCACCGGCGGGCAGTGGCGCTTCGGGATCACGATCGTCTGCACCGAGGGGCGCCTGGCGTTCCGGTACAGCGAAGGGGATCGCGTCCTGCGCCTCTGCCGGTCGCCGATGCCCTTCGAGGACGCTGGCCAGTTCAAACGCGTCGAGGAGCTGCCCATGGACGAGATCCCCGGCGCGGCGCCGTGGCCGCCGGAGAAGACCGGCCCGGGGATCGGCGCCTACTACGCCCAGTGCAATCGCCACGCCGCCTGGGACCTGCTGAGCGCGGCGGCGGCCGATCGCGAGCCGATCTCCAGCGGTCGCGACGGACGCTGGACGCTGGAGATGATCCAGGGCGTCTACGCCTCCCACCTCGCCGGCCGGCGGCTGCCGCTGCCGCTTCTTGAGCGGCGCCACCCGTTGGAGCAGGCGTAAGACGCCCCGGGGACGATGGATTCGGCCAAGAAAGACGTTGCCATCGCGCCGCCCGCGTGTAAGATCCATGCCTGAGGCCCCATCGGTGACCCACCCGGGCTTCATCGCGGCCGGGCCAACTGAACGTCCGGCGACATCTTGGGTGACTGGCCCACACAACACGGAGGCTGATCATGGTCCGAATGTGCCGAGGATCCATCCTGGCGATGCTCGTGCTGACCGCGGCCGCGGCGACGGCCCGCGCCGATAAGGTCTACCTCACCGACGGCGCGATTCTCACCGGCACCGTCGTCCGCCTGGCCGACGAGGTGCTGACGCTGCGAACCGACTACGCCGCCGAGGTGAAGCTCGACGCGGCCAAGGTCGTCGGCATCACCACCCACGATGCCCTGGCGACCCGGCTGGAGACCGGCACCACCGTCGCCGGACGGCTGGTCTACGACGCCGAGGCCAACCTCCAGCAGATCGGCGTCGGCGGCGCCGCGCCGCTGACGACGTCGGTGTCGCTCATCGAGGCGCTGTGGACGCCCGGGACCGACAGCCCCCTCGTGGCGGCCCTGCGCGAGCAGATCGAGACCGAACGGGGCGACTGGTCGCTCGAGCTGGAAGCCGGCGTCAACGGGCAGACGGGCAACAGCGAGATCATCAACACCAATGCCGCGCTGGGCATCTTCTTCAAGACCCCCAGCGAACGCCTCAAGATCTACGCCCGCCAGCGCTACGCACGCGATGACGGCGAGCGCAGCGCCAACGAGGCGATCGGCGGGGTGAAACTGGAAGTGGACATCACCGACCGCTGGTTCGGCTTCGGCGGCGTGGAACTGGAGTTCGACGAGTTCGAAAACCTCGACCTGCGGACCACGGCGACCGCCGGCGTGGGCTACTTCGTGATCCGCCAGGAACTGCAGGAACTGAAGACCCGGGCCGGCGTCGGCTACAAGCACGAATCCTACGACGACGGCACCAGTACCGACGACGCCATCGCCGAACTCGGCCTGGCCTACTTCAAGCAGATCAACGACCGCCTCCGCTTCACGCACGAGACGACCTACCTGCCGACCTTCTCGTCGCTGAGCGACTTCCGCCTGGTCGTCGAAAACGCCCTGCAGATCGACCTCAACCACACCAAGACCATCAAGCTCCGTACCGGCGTCCGCAACGAATACGACAGCCAGCCCCAACCCGACGTCGAACGGCTGGACACGTACTACTTCCTCAACCTGGGAATCACGCTGGGTTGACGTCCAGCATCGCCCCGTCGCGGCGGAGTTGCTCGCGGAGCGCGGCGACGTCGAGAGAGTCGAAGCGGCTGTCGGTGTCGGCGACGGCCATCGCGGCGGCGGTGCCGGCGGCCTGACCGGTGACGACGCAGCCGGGGATGATGCGCGTGGCGTCCCAGACGGTCTGATCGGCCGAGAAGCAGCGGCCGACGGCCAGGAGGTTGGGCACCGCGGCGGCGCGGAGGCTGCGGAAGGGAATCGACCAGATCGGCCCGGGCTCCCGCCAGTCGCCAATCAGGCCGATCCCGTCGTCGAACGCGCGATGGTCGTCCGCCCGCGTCAACTCGTAAACCCCCACCAGCCGCCGGGTCATCCGCAGGTCCGGCACCTGCGGCAGCATGGCGACGAACGGCGTCGGGCCGTCCGAGTCGGCCCGCAGGGCCGCCAGGCGCTTGCGGACCTCGGCGCGGGAGTCGATCAGGTGGGCCGTCACCGACTCGACATCGTCCCCGCGATAGCCCTTCTGCCCCTCGACGGGACCGCCGAAGCGGTCGAACGGCGCCTGGAGCTTGTGCAGGTCGAGGCTTTGGCCGTTGAAGGTGTAGAACCACGCGGCCCAGGCGTTGGTGTCCAGGGAGACGGTCTGGGCCCCGGCGGCGGCGCAGACGTCGGCGTCGCCGGTGGCGTCGATGACGGTGCGGCAGCGAAGGGCCTGGCGGCCGGACTTGCTCTCGACGACGACCGCGGTGATCGCGCCGCTTCGCTGGTCGGTGGCGACGTCGCAGAAGCGCATGTCGTAGTAGAGCGTCACGCCGGCGGCCAGGGCGACCTCTTCCAGCGCGAGCATATAGGAGGCGGGGTTGAACAGCGTGTGCAGGCGGGTTCCGGCCCGCTCGGCGGCGGAGGCGCCCTCCCGCCAGGCGGGGGGAATCTCCCCGCACCCGTCGGCGATCGACAGGTGCATCAATTCCTCGCCGATCCCCCCCACCACCTGGCGGCCGCACCCGTCGCACAGAGGGGTGTACAGGACGACGTGGCCCAGCGTGGCCAGCCCGCCGAGCGCGGCGGCCTTCTCGATCAGGCACGTGCTTGCGCCGGTCCGCGCCGCGGCCAGGGCGGCCGCGACGCCGCCGACGCCGCCGCCGACCACGACGACGTCGAAACGCCCCCACACGGGGACCTTCCGGGCGGGCTGCTCGATGGTGTCTGCCATGGCGCTCCTCGTTGTCCCCCCTGCCGCCGCCGACTGTACCGGCGTCGCCCGGCGACGTCCAGCCCCAACAGCGCGGCCGGTTTTGCCGATAATTGTCCTTGTCGCGCGGGGGCGAAGGCCGTAGAGTGGTTCGTTCGTGTTTCCGCAGGATGTGGAGACGTCCCCGGCCGGGTGGTCCGGCCGCCGGGAGGTCGTCCGAACGTGAGGACGGCAGAAGGAATCCCGGTCCAGATACGATCCCAACAGGCAGGTAAACAGAGAACTTATGGTAGACCAACAGCTTATCCGTTCCCTGGGGCTCAGCGACGAAGACCTATCCAACCAACTGGAACAAGCGCTGGGCGAGGATTTCGACCCCGAATCCATGGGCCAGATGATCGATTCGACGGTCACGCAGTTCCAGCCCGGTGCGATCCTCGAAGGCCGTATCGTCAACAAGATCGGCAATGACGTCCTGATCGAGGTCGGGCTCAAGAGCGAAGGCATCGTGGACATCACGGAGTTCAGAAGCCCCGACGACGTCACCATCGGCGAAAGGGTCGAGGTGCTGCTGGAGGCGGTCGAGGGCGACGGCGGACTGGTGCTGCTGTCGAAACGCAAGGCCGACCGGATCCGCGGGTGGGAGCGGATCATCGCCAACAACAGCGAGGGCGACGTCGTCACCGGCACGGTCACCCGCAAGATCAAGGGCGGGCTGCTGGTGGACATCGGCGTGCCGGTCTTCCTGCCGGCCAGCCAGGTCGACATCCGGCGTCCGCCGGACATCGGCGCGTTCATCGGCCAGGAGATCGAGGGCAAGATCCTCAAGATCGACGAGGACCGCCGCAATATCGTCATCTCCCGCCGCAAGCTGATCGAGGAGCGCCGCCAGAAGGCCAAGGAAAAGCTCATGGCCGAGATCGAAGTGGGCGAGCTCCGCAGCGGCGTGGTCAAGAATATCGCCGACTTCGGCGCGTTCGTCGACCTCGGCGGCGTGGACGGGCTGCTGCACATCACCGACATGAGCTGGGGCCGGATCAGCCACCCCTCCGAGGTGGTCAAGATCGACGAGACCATCGAGGTGATGATCCTCAACGTCGATCGGGCCAAGGAAAAGATCGCCCTGGGCCTCAAGCAGAAGTTCCCCTCCCCGTGGGAGAACATCGAGCAGCGCTACGCGGTCAACAGCCGCGTCAAAGGCAAGGTGGTCAACATCATGTCCTACGGGGCCTTCGTCCAGTTGGAGGAAGGCATCGAGGGGCTGGTGCACATCTCCGAGATGAGCTGGACCCGCCGGATCAACCATCCCAGCGAACTGGTCAACGTCGACGACGAGATCGAGGTGGTGGTCCTGGAGGTCAACAAGGACAAGCAGGAGATCTCCCTGGGCATGAAGCAGACCGAGGTCAATCCGTGGACCCTGGTCAAGCAGAAGTACCCGCCCGGCACGGTCATCACCGGCAAGGTCCGCAACCTGACCAACTACGGCGCGTTCGTGGAGATCGAGGAAGGGATCGACGGGCTGCTGCACGTCAGCGACCTGAGCTGGACCAAGAAGGTCGGCCATCCCTCCGAGATGCTCAAGAAGGGCCAGGAGCTCCAGTGCGTCGTCCTGTCGGTGGACGAGGAGAAGATGCGCGTGGCCCTGGGCCTCAAGCAGCTCACCGAAGACCCGTGGCTGCGGGCGATCCCCGAGCGGTACCTGCCGGGGCAGATCGTCCGCGGGAAGGTCACCAAGCTGACCAACTTCGGCGTGTTCGTTGAGCTGGAGCCCGACCTCGAGGGCCTGCTGCACGTCAGCGAACTGGCCGACCACAAGGTCGACAACCCGCAGGACGTGGTCAAGGCCGGCGAGGAGATCGAGGTCAAGATCCTCCGCGTCGATATCGAG
The DNA here is from genome assembly GCA_964535025.1 of uncultured Planctomycetales bacterium. Lineage (GTDB taxonomy): Bacteria > Planctomycetota > Phycisphaerae > SM23-33 > FEN-1343 > JAAYZK01. The sequence goes on along the minus strand of CAZHRW010000201.1, from coordinate 27,341 downwards.
GAGCGCAAGATCGGCCTGTCCCTCAAGCGCGCCCAGTGGGCCGCCGAGGACCAGCCGGAAGGCGCCGCCGAGCCCATCCGACGACGCGGCGGCCTGGGCGCCGAGAGCGGCATGCTCGGCAGCATGGCCAATGACCTGGTCCTCCAGACCGCGGCCGAACAGGGCGAGACAGCCCAGGAAGCCCAACAAGAGCCACAAGAGGAGCCCCAGGAGGACGGCGACGACGAGAGCCAGTAAGGCCTACCCCACGCCACACCGCGCGGCGCGATCGACACGATACGTCGGTCGCGCCGCGTTTTCGCGCGCGTGGCACGGCGGGCTGTAAATGCGTTCTCATCCCGTTTCCGTGGTTGCTTGTCGTCGCAGACAGCTACGGCCAAGGGAGCCACAAAGAGCACAAAGAACGCAAAAGCAAAGCCGCGATGGCTTGCGCCACAGAGGGCACGGAGAACACAGGGAAAGAAGATTCACGTTCACTTGTTGCACGTCACTTGTTGGCGTTTCTCTCTGAGCCCTCTGTGAACTCTGTGGCCTGCTGTGTCGCTGTCCTTATCCGTTGGAGTCTTTGTGCCCTTTGTGGCTATCCCTGTCGTAGCCACGAAAATGGGAGGAGATCCGTGGATGCCCGGCCGGCGCAGCGCAAAAAAGGGGGCGACGCAATGCCCGCTCACTGACATTGCGATCGCCCTTCGCCTTGGTAGAGGCTCCCCTCGCTCTAGTGAGACTCCGGATACAAGGCGGCTGCCGAAGGAGAAACAACAGCGCTTCGCCGGGAGCTCATCCCCGACGGTACCTCGTACCTGGGTCCTTTCCCGGACCCTCCACCATATGGGATCTCGTGTGAACCTTACCCGGGGGACGGGCATTCACGGTTGCTCAGGCCGTAGACGGTTCACGGGGCTAAAGATCCCGAACCAGCTTTCCATTCGACGCGGCCGCACTCATTCGAGGCTCCTCGGTCGCGTCGAATATCCCGCTGGCTGTACACTTGTCAAACAATCTGCAAGCGCCGACTTGCGCTCGGCCCACTCAGATGGGCCGACTGTGCCCTGGCTGGCTGCTCGCCCGGATCTTTCTCTTCCAGCCTCCTTCGAGGCGAGCGTCAGCCACATCATCGACCGGGCAGCGAGGTCCGGAATGTCCCGGTCGTCTGCAAAGCATGTTCCAACAGGGCCCGCCACTGGTCCTCGGCGACCGGATGCACGAAGTAGCTCGCTCCGCCCGTCCGCGCCACGAGTTCCAGATTCGGCCGGCCCGTCGAGCCGACCACGGCCACCGAAGCAGCCGGAGACCATCGCTTCAACCATCGCAACGAATGTTCGACCGTCGGCTCCGGCGAATCGTCCGCCAGAATCACCAGTGAGGCTCCGCTTCTCGGAGCATTCATCGCCAAGTCGCTGATCCTGCGGTAGGTAACTAAGCTGCAGGATCCCATCTCCCTCATGAGCCTGGACACGCGGTCCACCTCATCAGGGTCCTTGCAGACCATCACCACAAAGGCAGAGCGACCCGGTGCACGTCTCGCGTAGACACCTTTGGCTCGTCGTTCCATTGTTCCCTCTCCGAGAGACCTATTGTTACAACCGCCGTGCCACCGGCGGACAGGCGAGCGATGAACGTACTGCAAGGGACGTTGAAAACTAGGCTTAAAGAATCCCAAGCAAAAACGCGATGCCCGAGACGGCCCCAACGCCGCCGTCGCGGCGCCGCAAAACACGTCAGTGCCTGGTGCGCCCCGCGGCGCCGCGCGCCGCATTTCGCGGCACCGGCGCGACTTGCGACACACCACCCGCGCAGCAGTAGCATCGACCCGATGGACCGACGGCCATGACCGGAAATGGGGATCTTCGGACGCGGCGGGCGGAGGGGCTAGAATTCGTCGTCGAGGCGGTAGAGGCGGAGCTTCCGCAGCAGGGTGCTGCGGTGGATGTCCAGCAGACGGGCGGCGATAGAGCGGTTGCCGCCGGTGTAGTGGAGGGCCCGGCGAATGGCCTGCTGTTCGACGAAGGCGAGGGTGTAGACCTCCATGGGGTCGTCACCCTCGCCGAAGTGCGTGATCCGCCCGATTTCGGGGCCGACGGTCGGGGCGGGCGTGTCGGCGGCGCCGTAGAGGTACCCGTCGTCCCACGTGTGCAGGGCGGGGGCGACCGGGACCGTGTCGGTCGCGTAGAGCCGCTCGATATACCCCCGCAGCTCGCGGACGTTGCCCGGCCAACTGTAGGTGCGGATCTCCTGGCGGAGGCCCTTGCTCAACTCGATACGGCCGCGGCGGTACTCGCGGGCGAAGAAGTCGAGGTAGTACTCGACCAGCACGTCGATGTCCTCCGGCCGCGACCGCAGCGGCGGCACCTCGATCCGGACGATGTTCACCCGGTGATACAGGTCGGCGCGGAACAGCCCCTCCTGGACCATCCGCTGGAGGCTCCGGTTGGTCGAGACGACGAAGCGGGTATCGACGATGATCGGACGGCTGGCGCCGACGGGGATCACCTCGCGCTCCTGCAGCAGGCGGAGCATGGACGCCTGGAGCGTCAGGGGGACCTCGCCGATCTCGTCCAGCAACAGCGTCCCGCCGGCGGCGGCCCGCACCACGCCGAGCGTCTCGCTCGCCGCACCGGTGAACGCGCCCTTGACGTGGCCGAACAACTGACTGGGAAAGAGCGTCTCGCTGACGCCCGCGCAGTTGAGGGGGATGAAGGGCTTGCCGCGCCGCGAGGACTTCAGGTGGATGCGGCGCGCGAGCAGTTCCTTGCCCGTGCCGCTTTCGCCCTCGAGCAGAACAATGCAATCGTTCTCGGCAACCGAGTCTACAACGTTCAGCGTCTGCCGAAAGAGAAAGCTCGTCCCAATCAGGGCCGAATCGGCACCTACGTCGATAGACACCGGGTTACCCGGAACAGACGGGGTTGTCCGAGCATCTGGAGCCATGAACCAAATGTAACGACTTGGAGGCGTTTGAGCGACGTGAGACAGCCGGTGATATGAGCTTGCCTAATCCATCCTCCCGTGGTCCATCCCACGCTTCCTCCAACTCTCCTTCTCACTCTCTTATAGGGCAAAATCCCATTCCTTGCAAGCCTCAATTAAGGGATATTCCTTAGTTTCCTCACGTTAGAACGATCCGACCGGGCCGGCGGGGCCGGCGGCGGCGTCTAACTTCTTTTCATGCAACATCTTCGCCCGCCGGGCGTGGACGGCCGGCCGCGCGGGGCGAACTAATCGAAGCGAAGCGGCTTTCCCGCCGATAGATGAGACAAGCGTACGTTCTTAGGGATCAACGCCCAACACGGATCGAATGACCTTGCGACGCAGACACTTACGCTCGGCCGCGCCGTCGTCCGCCGTCGGTCGCGGGCTGCGCACGAAGGCCGCGATGCTCCTGCTGGCGGTCGTCGCGTCGGCGGCGGGGCTGGGCGGGTGGTTGTCCAACCGCCTGCTGAGCCGCTGGGCGTCCCAGACGAGCCTCGACCAGGCCGGCCACATGGCCGAGATGCTCCGCCTGTCGGTCGCCGACCGGCTCGTCCGCGGGGACACCGGCGGCGTCCAGCAGGTCGTCGAGCGGTTCAGCCGCCACCGGTCCGTCCTCGGCGCCGCCGTCCACACCCGCGACGGTCGCCTGGTGGCCCGGGCGACGGCGCCGTCGATGCCGGCGGACCTCTTGGCCGCGACCGGCGCGGCCGAGCTGGCCGTCACCGAGCGGATCGGGCCCGACCGGATGCGGGCGACGCGGCCGGTCCTGGCCGGCGACGACGGCGAGGCGCCCGTCGCCGGGTCGGTCCGGCTGGTGGTCGACACCCACTCGATGAACGAGCGGCTCGGCCGGGCGCAGATGACCATGGCGCTGCTGATCGTGGCGTTCGTGCTGGGCTTCGTCCCCATCTCCCACGCCGCGGTCACCTGGGTGCTGGTCCGCCCCATCCGCCGCCTGGCGGCCGCGACGCGCCGCCTGGCCGACGGCGATTACGGCGTCCGCGCCGACGCCGGCGGACGCGACGAGATCGGCGCCCTGGCCGCCAGCTTCAACGCCATGGCCGCCAGGCTCGACGATCAGCACCGGCTGCTGATGACCACCAACGAGCGGCTCGAAGCGCAGGTCCGCCGGCGGACCGCCGACCTCGACCACGCCAACGCCCGCCTCCGCGCCGAGATGGCCGACCACCAGCAGTTCCTCCGCGCCGTCACCCACGACCTCAACGCCCCCCTGCGGAACATCGGCGGGATGGCCGCGATGGCCCTGCGGAAATGGCGCGACCACCTGCCCGCCGACGTCGTCAACCGCCTCGAGCGGATCGTCGCCAACGTCGAGAGCCAGACCGACCTGATCAACGACCTGCTCGAGCTGTCGCGGATCGGCTCGCGGCCGCCGCGGCCGGCGCGGGTGGACGTCGCCGCCGTGCTCGAACAGGTGCGCTCCAGCTTCGACTACGAGCTGCGCGCCAAGGGCATCGAGCTGCACGTCGCGCCGGCGATGGGCGAGCTGTACATCGAGGCCACCCACCTCCGCCAGGTCTTCATGAACCTGGTGGACAACGCCATCAAGTACATGGGCGACCGCGCCGACGGCCGCATCGAGATCTCCGCCGACGCCGACGCGCGGCACATCGTCTTCCACGTGGCCGACAACGGCATCGGCATCGCCGCCGCCGACCGCCGGCGGATCTTCACCGTCTTCCGCCGCGCCGCCGGCGCTGCGGCCGGCACGACCGGCAAGGGGGTCGGCCTGGCCGGCGTCAGCGCCATCGCCGCCCGCTACGACGGCCGCGCCTGGGTGACCGGCGAGCTCGGTCGCGGCTCGATCTTCCACGTGTCGTTCCCCAAAGCACGATGCACCCCCCCAAGCGAGGACACCGCCGCCGATGACTGCCGTGGAGAACACAGCGACGCGACCTGCCATCCTGTTGGTTGACGACGACGACGACGCGCGCCGGGTGCTCCGCGAGGCGCTCGCCGAGGCCGTCGCCGCCGCCACGGTCCACGAGGTGGCCTCCGGCGAGGAGGCGCTGGACTTCCTCTACGCCCGCGGGCCCTACGCCGCCGCGCCGCGCCCGGCGCTGATCTACCTGGACATCGAGATGCCCGGCGCCGGCGGCCAGACCGCCCTGGCGAGGATCCGCCAGGACCGCCAATTCGCCGACATCCCCGTCGTCGTGCTCACCAGCATGACCGACGACGTCCAGCAGCGCCTGGCCACCGTCAACGGGGCCGACGGCTTCGCCGTCAAGCCGGCCACGCCGGCCCAACTGGCCGACACCGTCGGCCGGATCGCCGCCACCTGGACCGCCCTGCACCCCCGGGGCGATCGCGAGGAAACCGATGGCTCCTGACCCCCACCCGCCCGAGGAAACGCTGCCGCGGCGCTGCCCGCGGACGCTGATCGTCGAGGACGACAGCGACCACGGCGAGCTGATCGCCGATGCGCTGCGGCTGTACTTCGACGACGACGACGCCGACCGGATCGTCTGCGCCGCCACCGCCGCCGAATGCGAGGCGCTCGACCCGAACGCCTTCGACGTGATCCTGCTGGACTACAACCTGCCCGACGCAACCGGCCTGGACGTGCTGGAACGCTTCACCGCGGCCAGCGACGTGCCGATCATCTTCGTCACCGGCGAGAACGTCGGCGAGACCGCCTCCCGGGCGATCCACCTGGGCGCCCAGGACTACATCATCAAGCTCGGCGACTACCTGTTCGCCATCCCGCTGGTGGTCGAGAAGAACATCCGCCAACACCACGTCCGCCGCGAGAACCGCCGGCTCCAGCAGCAGCTCGAGGCCACCGTCGAGGAGGTGCGGGTCAAGAACCTCCAGCTCCAGGAGTCGCTGGCCAAGCTGCACCGGCTGGCCACCACCGACTACCTGACCGACCTGACCAACCGGCGGCACTTCGCCGGGGAACTGGAACGCTGCTTCGGCGAGGCGACGCGCTACGAGTTCGACCTGACCTGCGTGATGATGGACCTGGACCACTACAAGAGCCTCAACGACACGCTCGGCCACCAGATGGGCGACAAGATCCTCGTCGCCACCGCCCGGGCCATCCGCGCCACCCTCCGCGCCAGCGACGTCGCCGCCCGGTACGGCGGGGACGAGTTCGTCCTGCTGCTGCCCCACACCTCCATCGACCTGGCGATCACCGTCACCCAGCGCATCCGCGACCAGGTCGCCGCCTGGCGCGCCCGCTACACCCACGTCGGACGCGAGCTGACCCTCTCGATGGGCCTGGCCAACCTCCACCGCGACGGGCCCGCCTCCGCCGACGCCCTCGTCTGCATGGCCGACCAGGCCCTCTACGCCGCCAAACAGGCCGGGCGGAACCGCCTGGTCCTCTACAGTGATCTGCGGCAGACAGGCGCGCCGACGACCAAGGCCCAAGGGACGGCGCTGTAGGGTGGCGCAGCCGAGCCGACCGCGAGCCTGCCCACGCGATGGGGACGGATTACAGCCTTGGCCGCACGCATTCGCGTCGTCGCAGACCGGCATCCGCTCGCGTGGGCACCGAGTTGCCACCCACCCCGCCGCGCAGCAAGGCCTGCCCCTACATGCGCCTCCGCCGTTCCTCGCCGTTCACCCCTCCCGCGCATACTCGACCCACGCCATCTGGATCGCTTCGAGGATCCCTTCGCCGCCGGCGGCGGGATCGTCGTCGAAGCCGTCGAGGGCGAGCACCCGCCGGCGCAGGTCGGTGAAGCGGATTTGGAGCGGGTCGTCGTCGGGGTAGGCCTCGGACAATTGGTAGCCGATCTCGTCGGCGTCGGTCCATTTCAGTGCGGGCATCAGTCGGACTCCTTGGCCGCGTTGCGGTTCCAGCCGGGCACGCGGACGGTCACGTCGCCGCCGACCACCGCCTGACAGGCCAGACGGCTGCGGACGGTGTTGCCGGGCGCCTGCTCCACCCGGTCCAGTTCCTCATCGCTCGGCTCGCTGAGGTGCTCCCAGCCCTGCTCGACGATCACGTGGCACGTGCTGCACGCCCCCACGCCCCCGCACGCATGCTCGATCTCGACCCCGTGCGTCAGCGCGATATCCAGCACGCTGCCCGGACGGCCGTGGTCGCCGTACGGGTAGTCCGCCGGATCCACCTCCACCGTCACCCCCGCCGGCTCAAAGGTTACGCGATAGATTGCCATGTGCCAGGTACCTTAACGGCGAATATCCAATATCCAACAAGGAATAGCCAATATCCAAGTTAACGAAAGAACGGCAACAGCTTGCGCCACAGAGAGCACGGCTTGCCACGCCGAAGCCTGGGCGGAGGCGGGAGAACATAGAGAGCGGTCTGTGAACTCTGTGGCCGCCGTTAGTCTCTGTGCCCTTTGTGCCCTCTGTGGCTGGCTGTGTCGTTGCTGTTCTTTCCCTTCTATCTTTGTGCCCTTTGTGGCTCTCGCGCCGTTGCTTTTGCCGTTTTTCGTCTTGCCGTTTGCCGTTTTTGTTTGCCGTCTTGCTGTTTTGGCGTTTCGAATTTGTTTCGTATTTCGAGCTTCGAATTTCGTATTTCTCCGTCAGGGGAGCCGTTTCGAGTTTGTGTCGTGTTTCGAGCTTCGGATGTCGAGTTTCACGCTACATGTCCTCCATCTTCCTGCCCTTGACCGTCCGCTTGAGCACGGCGTCCATCTGGGCCGCGGTCAGCGGGGCCGCGGCCTCGTTGGCGGCGGTCATCGCGTCGTAGACGGCGTCGGGGTCGTCGCCGGCGGCCAGCAGGGCCTTGAGACGGTCGACCGCGTCGTCCAGTCGCCGGCGGCCGGCGTCGTCGAGCGCGTCGGGCACGTGGGCCAGGGCCTTGTCGATCGCCGCGAGGATCCGCGCCGCCTCGTTGCGCAGGTCGATCATCCGGTGGGCCGTCATGTCCTCGCGGGCGTACGTCCACGACGCGTGCACCATCCGGTCGACCTCCTCGCCCGTCAGCCCGTGGGAGGGGGTGATCTGGATGGACGCCTCGCGACCCGACCGCTCCTCCAACGCCGTGACGTGGAGGATCCCGTTGGCGTCGATCAGGAACGTCACACGGATCCGCGGCGCCCCGGCCGGCATGGGCGGCAGGCCCGACAGCTTGAAGCGGCCCAGCGAACGACAATCCTTCACCAGCTCCCGCTCGCCCTGCAGGACGTGGATGTCGACCGACGTCTGCCCGTCGACCGACGTGGTGAACACCTCCGACGCCTTGCACGGGACCGTGCTGTTGCGGAGGATCAGCTTGCCCATCGCCCCGCCGAGCGTCTCGATCCCCAGGCTCAGCGGCGTCACGTCCAGCAGGAGCATGTCCCGCTCGCGCCCGCCGAGGATGCCCGCCTGCACCGCCGCGCCGAGGGCGACCACGCGGTCCGGATCGATCGCCGTGTAGGGCTCGCGGCCGAAGACCTCCCCTACCCGGCGGACGACCCGCGGGATCCGCGTCGAGCCGCCCACCATCACGACCTCGTCGATCGCGTCGGGCGTCACGCCCGCGGCGTCCATCGCCTCGCGGCAGGCCGCGACCGTCCGCTCGATCCAGGGCGCCGCCAGCGCCTCGAATTCGTCGCGGGTGACCGTCCGCCGGTACGTCCGCCCCTCGCCCAGGTCGATCTCGACGGTGGCGGTCGGCTCGCTCGACAGGCGGATCTTCGTCGCTTCGGCGAACTGCCGCAGCGCCTGGCGGGTCGCCGGCGGGAAGGTCAACTGCTCGCCGAACCGCTGGCGGATCTCGCCGGTGATCCGGTCGATCAGCGCCCGGTCCAGGTCGTCGCCGCCGAGGTGCGTGTCCCCGTGCGTGCTGAGCACCTGAAAGACGCCCGCCTCGACGCGGAGGAGGCTCACGTCGAAGGTCCCGCCGCCGAAGTCGTACACGGCGATCGTGGCGCTCGCCTGGCGATCCAGCCCGTAGGCCAGGGCCGCGGCGGTCGGCTCGTTGACGATCCGCAGGACCTCCAGCCCGGCGATCCGCCCGGCGTCGCGGGTGGCCTGGCGCTGGGCGTCGTCGAAGTAGGCCGGCACCGTGACAACCGCCTTGGCGATCGGCCGTCCGAGCGCCCGCTCGGCGCGGCGGCGGACCTCGTCGAGGATGATCGCCGACAGCTCCTGCGGGCTGAGCAGACGGCCGCCGACCTCGACGCGGACGGTATCGTGCTCGCCCTCGACGACATGGTACGGCAGGAAGCCCAGCTCGTCGGCCAGGTCGGCGATCCCCCGGCCCATCAGGCGCTTGACGGAATAGACTGTCCCCAGCGGATTGAGCACCGCCCGGGCCTTCGCGGCCGTCCCGACGGTCACGCCGTCCTCGTCCAGGGCGATCACGCTCGGCACCAGCGCCTCGCCGCCGGCGCCGACGACCTCCGGCCCGCCCGGGGCATACCACGCCGCCAGCGAGTTCGTCGTGCCCAGGTCGATCCCGAGGATGATGTCGTCACCGTCATTCATGGAGTCGTCTCCCCGCCGGTGGCGGCGAAACACGAAATACGAAGCACGAAATACGAAACAAACAGCAAAGGGATAAAACGGCAAACCCAGAACGGCCGAGCTCCGGGCGGCGACTGTCCTGGTCGGCTATAACTGTGCCGGCCCTCCGGGCCTCGTTGGCATTGCGGTTGTCCTTGCCCCACCCCTCACGGGGTGGGCTACAACTATGCCGGCCCTCCGGGCCTCGTTGGCGTCGCCGTTCGTCGTGTTGCCGTTGGTCGTGTTGCCGTTTGTCGTTTGTCGTTTGTCGTTTTTGTTTGCTGTCTTGCTGTTTATCTGTTTTGCATTTGTTTCGTATTTCGAGCTTCGGATTTCGTATTTCACCACTGCCCCAGCTCGGCCGTGTTTTTCAACTTCCGAATGTAACTGATGGCGTTGAGGTGTCGTCGGATCCGCTTGAGCTCATCCTGCCGGAGGGTTTCGCAGCCGAGCTGCGTGTCGAAGCGGGCGAACAGGTCCCCGAGCGTTGCGAGCATCGCGCGGTAGCGGGCCTTCAGATCGGCGGCCATCCGTTCGAGTGTCGCGGCGTCGCCGTCGGCGCGGGCCTCGCCGATTTGCTCCTGCAGGTCGGCGATCTCCATGAGGAACCCCTCCGGCGTGGAGCGGTCGTCGGCGCCGGCCGGGCCGCCGAGCAGGCCGAGCAGGTAGTCGGCACGGCGGACCGGGTCGCTGAGCGTCCGGTAGGCGTCGTTGACGGCCGACGAGACGTTCAGCGCCAGCTCGATCACCTCGGGCGACTCGCCGGCGTGGAAGTCCGGGTGGGCGTGGCGGTTGAGCGCCAGGAAGCGCCGGCGCAGCGCATCGGCGTCCTGGTCGTACCGCCGCGGCACGCCCAGCAGCGTGAAGTAGTCGGTCGGCCCGTTGACGGGGTTCAAGGCGTGGCAGTAATCGCACACCACCGCCTGGTGCATCTCGCGGTCGCACGCGATGCACTTGGCCGGCACGGCCGCCGTGTTGTCGCGGGATCGTGTCACGGTTTCGCTCACGCCTGAAAGCTGGCGCCGCAGCCGCAGCTTGCCTTGGCGTTGGGGTTTTTGAAGACGAACCCGCCACCGAGCATTTTGTCGCTGTAGTCGACCTCGGTGCCGTTGAGGTACAGGTAGCTCTTGGGGTCGCAGACCAGCTCGACGTCGTGCGCGTGGAAGACCTCGTCGCCGTCGGCCGGCCCGTTGCACAGGTCCAGCTGGTAGGCGAAGCCGCTGCAGCCGCCGCCCTTGACGGCGATGCGCAGGCAGGGCGTGCCCTCCACGCCGCTCTTGGCGGCGGCGGCCTTGACCCGCTCGGCGGCGTGTTCGGTCAGTGTGATGGACATGGGGTCAGCTCCTTCCGTTTCCGTTCTTGCGTTTCCAATCCTGGATCGCCGCCTTGACGGCGTCCTCGGCGAGGACGGAGCAGTGGATCTTCACCGGCGGCAGGGACAGCTCCTCGACGATGTCGGTGTTGCGGAGCTGCGTCGCCTCGTCGACGGTGCGGCCCTTGAGCCATTCGGTCGCCAGCGAGCTGGAGGCGATCGCCGAGCCGCACCCGAAGGTCTTGAACTTCGCGTCGATGATCCGCCCGTCGTCGGCCACCTGGATCTGCAGCTTCATCACGTCCCCGCACTCGGGGGCGCCGACGATCCCGGTGCCGACGTCGGCGGCGTTCTTGTCGAGCGACCCGACGTTCCGCGGGTGCTCGAAGTGGTCGATGACCTTCTCGGAGTAAGCCATGATTCATCCTTGTCGTTGCTTGGCCTGCTGTGTCGCGGCCTGGCTGGCCGCTTCGGTGGCCAGCTCGTACAGCGGGCTCAACTGTCTCAGTTCGTTGACGGCGGCGACAACCCGCTCGATGGTGTGGTCGATCTCGCCCTCGGTGGTCCAGCGCCCCAGTGAGAAGCGGATCGAGCCGTGCGCCAGGGCGTCGTCGACGCCCAGCGCCCGCAGGACGTAGCTGGGCTCGAGCGACGCGCTCGTGCACGCCGAGCCGCTCGAGACGGCCAGGTCCTTGAACTTCATCATCATCGACTCGCCCTCGATATAGGCGAAGCTGAGGTTCGCGATATTGGGCAGCCGCTGGTCCGGGTGGCCGTTGAGCGTGACGAACTCCAGCCGCCCGGTGAGGCCGGCCACCAGCCGGTCGCGCAGCCGCCGCATCCGCTCGGCGTCGGCGGCCATCTCGGCGGCGGCGATCTCGGCGGCGGCACCGAAGCCGACGATGCCGGGGACGTTGAGCGTCCCGCTGCGCATCCCGCGTTCGTGGCCGCCGCCGTGCATCTGGGCGGCCAGGCGGACGCGGGGCTTGCGCCGCCGGACGTAGAGGGCGGCGACGCCCTTGGGGCCGTAGATCTTGTGGCCGCTGCAACTGAGCAGGTCGATGCCCATCGCCTCGACGTCCAGGGGGATCTTGCCGAACGCCTGGGCCGCGTCGGTGTGAAACAGGACGCCGCGGTCCTTGCAGACGGCGCCGATCTCGGCGATCGGGTGAATCGTCCCGATCTCGTTGTTGGCGGCCATGATCGTCACCAGGATCGTCCTGTCGGTGAGCGCCTCGGCGACCTGCTCGGGGGCGATTCGCCCGAACCGGTCGACCGGCAGGACGGTGACGTCGACGCCGCGGGTCTGGAGATAATGGCAGGTGTCCAGCACGGCCTTGTGCTCGGTGGCGGCGGTGATGATGTGGTTGCCCCGCTCGGCGTACATCTCGGCGACGCCCTTGAGGGCCAGGTTGTCCGACTCGGTGGCCCCGCTGGTCCAGACGATCTCCTTGGGGTCGGCGCCGATGACGTCGGCGACCTGGCGGCGGGCGAGCTCGACGGCCTCCTCGGCCCGCCAGCCGAACACGTGCGACCGGCTGGCCGCATTGCCGAACGTCTCGCTGAAGTACGGCAGCATGGCCTGGACCACGCGGGGGTCGACCGGCGTGGTGGCGCTGTAGTCGAGGTAGACCGGATGTGTCGCGCTCATGATGGCTGTGCTCCCATGGTGGCGCCGCCGGAGCCGCGTCGGGCGTCGGCCGCGACCAGCTCGGCAAGCGTGATGTCCCCGAAGAACGCCCGCAGCCGCTCGTGCAGCCGCTGCAGCGGGCCCTGGATCGGGCAGCGGCTGCTGGCGTCGCAGTCGCCGGGATCCTCGCCGTTGCCGCCAACGCAGGGGGCCAGGCGAACGGGGCCTTCCATCGTGTCGATCAGATCCGCCAGCGTGATCCGCTCGGGCGGCGCGGCCAGGCGATAGCCGCCGTGGGCACCGCGGACGCTGTCGACCAGCCCGGCGGCGCCGAGCTGCTTGAGAACGTTCATCAGCAGCCCCGACGACAGGCCGAACCGCTCGGCCATCTCGCGGGCGCTGAGCACCTCGGCCGGCCGCATCGCCAGGACCGTCAGGGCCAGCAGTGCGTAATCGGTTTTCCGCGTCAGGCTTAACATGCGTGTCGCTCCAGAGTCATCCTATGTGGATAATATCGTACCTGACGGGTACTATTTCAAGCCTAAATAGTACAAAATTCATACGAATTCTATCACCCCGGGGGTCTTTCGGGCGACGACGGGGGGAAAATTCTTCTAAGTCATTTTCAAATAAGCCCCTGCGCAAACCACGCCCCGGCGCGCGCCGGCGAAAACCCAAACGTGGGTTTTAAACACCCAAATTTGGGTTTTCGCGCCCGCTCACAACCAGGGACGGAATACGAAAAACCGCGGGGTATCTCGGTATTGCAACTCCGAAATTCGAAGTCCTGTCCAAAACAGCACTTGCCTCCCTCCGTCCACCCCCGAAAACGGCATCCTCCGCCGCCGCCGAAAAAAGTCTCCACCCGCCTACACCCGCGCGCCCCACCCCCGCAGCACCCCCACCACCTCGGCCAGCGTCGCCACGCTCGCATCGGCCCGCGACGCCGACGCCGAATCGCCCACGCGGATCGTCCGCATCCCCACCCGGCGGGCGCCGTCGATGTCGCCGGCCTCCAGGTCGCCGACGTGGACCGCCGCGTCGGGCGCGGCGTCGAGCATGTGCAGCGTGTAGAGGAACTGGCGGGCGGTGGGCTTGGTGGTGAGCGTCTCGTCCGACCAGGTGAACTGCTGGAAATAGTCCGCCAGGCCGTGATTGACCATCACCTGCCGCAAGTGCATGCCGAACGTCAGGCCCGTGTCGCTGATGATGCCCAGCCGCACGGCGCCGCCGAGGGCCGCCAGCAGCAGCCCCGTTCCGTCGGCCGGGGCGGGGGGATGGTCGCGTCCGGCCGAGGAGATCCCCTCGGCGAGCATGCGGGCGTCGTCGTAATCGAGGCGGAAGCCCAGTGCCGCGGCGAGCATCTCGCCGACCTCGGCGTGGCCGGCGGCGCGCTGCTCCTCGCGGCGCATGCGGCTGATTTGCTCGGCCGTGGCGGCGAAGGCGTCGCGGATCGGCTGGGAGGTGAGGCGTTTGCCGGCCGAGACGAAAAACGCCTGGGCGATCGACACCCGCCGGTCCCGCCGCCGCGCCAGCGCGTCGAGGTCCTCCACGTACAGCGTGTTCCAGAAGTCGAACGTCACCGCGTCGATTCTGCCCATGGGCCTGTCCTTTCGTCGCCGCCCCCTGACCATCCTAGTCGCCCGGCGGACCGGCGGAAAGCGGTCAAACCGAGAACACCCTCGACTTGCCCGTCGTGTCATGCGATAGTGGAGGACTTTCCCGGGAAACAGGATCAGTGGCTATGGATGTCAAACAGATGATCGCGCTGGTCGAGGCGGGCAAGCTCGACGCGCTGGAGACCGAGTGGCTCAGCGTCATCGAGGTCGCCACCCCGCCGGCGGACGTCGCGGCGGTGCTGGCGGTGCTGGTGGACGCCGGGCACCTGGACTCGGCGGAGACCTTCGCCGTGATGCTCCTGGAGGAGCGCAAGGCGCATCTCGCGCCCGAGGCGCTGCTGCCGCTGGCCAAGGCCGCGACGTCGGCGGTGCCGATGTCCGACCAGCTCCGCGCCGAGGCGGCCGAGGTCTACCGGGCGCTGCACGGCGGGGGCGAGCTGTTCGAGACGCTGCTCAAGGCCTCCGGGCTGCTGTCGGGCCAGTCGCCCCGCCGCGCCCTGCGGACGCTCGACACGTGCCTGCCGCTGGAACCGGGGGCCTACCTGGCCAACCGCTTCGACCACCAGGTGATCCGCCTGAGCGGCTACAACAACGTCTTCGAGGCGTTCGAGTTCACCGACCCCGCCGGCCGCCAGGTGCGGCACGAGCCGAAGGAGCTGGCCGACGAGTTCGACCGCGTCGACGCCGACGACTTCCGCGTGCTCCACCAGTTCCGCCCGGAGGAGCTGGGGGCCCTGCTGGCGGATGATCCGGCGGCGGTGCTGGTGGGCATCTGCAAGTCGTCCGGCGGGTCGACCGACGCCAACGCCCTGCGGGAGATGCTCGTGCCGGCCCACCTGACCAGGGACCAGTGGAGCCGCTGGTGGTCCAAGGCCCGCACCGCCGCCAAGCGCCACAAGCAGTTGAGCCTCTCGTCCGACCGGCCGATCCGCATCAGCTATCACCCCGGTGGCCGTACGCTGGAAGAGGAGCTCGCCGCCGCCGCCGCCGAGGCCGTGATGCCCCTGGACAAGCTGGCGGTGCTTCAGCAGTACGCCCGCGAGCTGAAAACCCGCAAGGGCGAGCTCGACGCGGCCTTCGCCGGCGAGATCGTCGAGGCCCTGGCAACCCAGGCGCGCGAGTTCGCCGGCCGTCGCCCCACCGACGCGCTGGCCGCCGCGCTGGCCCTGGAGGCCGCGGCCGAGGCGGGCCTGCCCGCGCCGGGTGAGCCCTGCCCGTCGGCGGCGTCGATCCTCGCCGACGCCGACGACCCCGCCCGCACCCTCGCCGAGCTCGACGCGCCGGATCTGTGGCCGGGGGCCCTGGCGGCCCTGGCCCGACGGGCCGACGCCCACGAGCACTTCGTCCGCCTGCTTCGCCACACGCCGGCGGCGCGGCTGGACGCCGTGGTCGCTTACGCCGGCGCCGACGCCGCCGCGGCCCTGGCCGCCGAGGCGATGACCCACCCGACGGGGCACCTGGAGGCGTGCCTGTGGCTGTGGGCCGGCCCGGCCGAGCCGATCGCCGACCTGCCCAGCCGCGTCGAGTTGTTCCGGCGGCTGATCACGGTGCTCAGCGACGTCGACAAGGACCTCGAAATGGACCGCAACGTCAAGCGAGACATCCGCCAGGCGATCCGCTCGGCCCTGGCCGCCTCGGACTACGCGGCCTATCGCCGGATGGTCGACGAGATCGACGAGCCGGTCGCCGCGACGGTGATGAACCTGATCCAGCGGGCCGAGGGGTTCTCCTACACCGTCGCACACGACCTGCTGAGCCTCCTGCGCCAGCGGCACTACCGGCTGTTCCTCACCGAGAAGGCCAAGCCGTGGGAGAACGACAACGTCGTGTGGACGTCCGAGGCGGCGCTGCGTCGCCGCCAGGGGGAGCTCAAGCACCTCACGGACATCAAGATGCTCGAGAACGCCGAGGCCATCGGCAAGGCCGCCGAGCACGGCGACCTCAGCGAGAACAGCGAGTGGCAGTTCGCCATCGAGGAGCGGGACCTGCTGCGGGCCCAGGCCATGCGGATGCAGGAGGAGCTGGCCAAGGCCAAGGTGATCGATCCGCGCGCCCTGCCGGCCGACCAGGTCGCCATCGGCTCGACCGTCCACCTGGTCCGCCTCAGCGACGGCGCGCCGATCGAGGTAACGCTGCTGGGCCCCTGGGACAGCGACCCGGACCGCGGCGTCTACAACTACCAGACGCCCCTGGCCGCCGAACTGCTCGGGCGCGCCGTCGGCGAGGAGGTCACCCTCAAGCTCGGCGGCCGCGAGGAGCGCTACCGGATCGACCGGCTCGCCTCGGCGCTGGAGGCGTAAACCGGCACGCACGGGCGCCGCGTTCGGCGAAGGCGGTGGCCCGATCCGCGGACGGCCCGCCAACAGCCAAGCAACCACGGGGGTCTCCATGCCTTGCGGGGCGGGCCACTTTTTTTCTCGTTTTGGCCAACTTCCCCTTGGCCGAGTTCGAACACGGTGGTAATAGGACCATCTTCGCAGGGCGGCGCCGCACGGTGGTGGTGATGGGAGGTTCACCGGAGAGCTTCCTCGATCGTTCGCACCCAACGCCGACGGGAGACCGACGACAGGACAAGCTGTACCATGGCCAAACCGGACAGAAACTTCGAGGTGCTGCCCGCGCTGAGCGTGCGGGGCCCGGCGCTGCGCTCGTCGCTGCGGGTGGTGACGGTGGGCTGGATGTTCGGGTCGGTGTGGATGGTCGCCATCGGCGGCGCCAGCATGCTGAACCTGGGCTATCTGGCGGGATTCACCGAGCTGCACTGGGGCATCCTGTCGGCGACGATGTTCGCCTCGACGCTGGCGCAGCTTCCGGCCAGTTGGCTCATCGAGCGGACCGGGCTGCGCAAGAGCCAGTTCATGGGCTCGGTCACCGTCAGCCGTGCGCTGTGGATCCTCGTCGGCCTGGCGCCGGTGGGGCTGTACCTGGCGGGGCCCAACCGGCTGCTGCGAATGCTGGTCGCCTGGGGCATCCTGGCGGTTATCTTCCTGTCGCGGATCCTCGACCACGTGGGGTCGCCGGCGTGGATCAACTGGATGGCGGACCTGATCCCCCCGCGGCTGCGGGCACGGCTGTTCGCGCGTCGGGCGGTCTATTCGCTTATCTGCCAGTTGGGCGCCACGGTGGCGATCGGCATCGCCCTCGACGCGGTCGTCCCGGTGCCCACCCGCGTCCAGTTGAAGGCCCTGCGGGTGACCGCCTCGCAGGTCCCCGCGCTGGTGTGGGTGCTCGGCGGCATCTTCATCCTGGCCGGCATCGTGGGCATCATCGACATCCGCCTGTTCGGGCGGGTCCGCGAGATCGTCCGCAAGCGCCCGCTCTCGCCGGTGGGCCTGTGGGAGGTCCTTCGCGAGCCGATGGGCGACAGCCAGTTCCGACGGTTCGCCGGCGGATTCGCCATCGCGGCGTTCGGCACGGCCATGGCCATGCCCTTCTTCGCCCTGGCGGCCCAGTCGCACCTGTACCTGAACAATCTTGAGACCATGCTCGCCCTGGCGGTCTGCCCGCCGGTGGGGTCGTTGCTGTCCAGCCGGTTCTGGGGCAGCGCCATCGACCGGTTTGGCGAACGGCCCATCCTCGTGCTGACCATGGCGGGTGTGGCGATGATACCCGTCGGCTGGCTGGCCCTGCCGCCGCGGGCGCCGATGCTGGCGGGACTGGTGAACGTCTATTCCGGCGTCGTCTGGCAGGGGCTGAACATGGCGCGGCTGAACGTGGAGCTGGACCTCGCCGACGCCAAGGGCCGCAGCACCTACACCGCCGCGATGAACGTCCTGATCGCCCTGACCGGCACGCTCGGCGGCGTCGTCGGGGGGATCCTCGCCGGGGCCGTCAAGGGCTGGACCGCCACGCTGGGCCCCCTGTCGTTCTCGCACTACCACGTGATGTTCGCCCTGGCGGCCGTCTTCCGGCTGGTGGCGGCCGGGTCGCTGCTGCGGATCGCCGACCCCCAGGCCAAGCCGGTGGCCTTCGTGGCGCGGCAGATGGCGATGTCGGTGCTGCTGTCGGCCCCGATGAACCTCATCCGCCCGATCTCCCGCCTCCGCCTGCCCGGCGGCTGGCTGCGGCGACCGGTGGGCGCGCCGGTGGTCAAGGCGGTACAATCCGCCCCCGTGAGGACGAAACGATGGCGACCGAAATCGAAGCCAAGTACCCCCTCGGCGACGACGAAGGGATCCGACAGCGACTGAGGGCCTGCGGCGCCGCGCCCGCCGGGGACGTGCTGGAATCGAACCGGCTGTACGACTGGCCCGACCGACGGCTCAAGCGGGCCGGCCGGGCCCTGCGGATCCGGCGGGCCGAGGCGACCACGGGGCCGCCCGACCACCGCCCCACCGGCGAGGTCACCGTGACGGTCACCGCCAAGGGCCCCCGACGGCCGGGGAAGCTGAAGATCCGCGACGAGCGGGAATGTTACGCCGACGACGCTGATGCCGTCGCCGCCGTCTTCGAGCTGCTGGGGTTGGCGTGCACCATCCGGTTCGAGAAGCGGCGCGCCACCTGGACGCTCGACGGCTGCACGGTCGTCGTGGACGAACTGCCCCACCTGGGCCACTTCATGGAGATCGAGGGTCCCACCGAGGACGCCGTGACGCAACTCGCACGGCGGCTGGGCCTCGACGACGACGCGGTCGTGCCCCACACCTACAGCCGCATGCTCACCCGCTACTGCAAAGCGCACGGCCTGGACCGCTCGGCGATCACCTTTTGAGCGGCGGCCCATGAACGAAAAGGCCGGAACATGAAACGTCTCTGAAACGGCCTAGGCGCTGGCCAACTTGCGACCGATGCGACGTCGGCCGTTGATCATCTTCCGCCCGTTCTTGGTGCGCATGCGGGCCCGAAAGCCGATCTTGCGGACTCGTTTACGGTTACTGACCTTGCGCGGATAATGCATCGTTCACCTCACCATACGGCTGTCGGGCCTTCCCGGGTCACGAGCCCCACAGGATAGGCGCTACCCCGCCCGGCGACAAGTCCTTTTTCGCCGATGACCTACCGAATGTCGAACTGCCGGAGGAATTCGTCGTTGCTCTTGAAGCGGTCGACGGCCTTGACCAGGTGGGGCAGCTCCTGGTCGACGCTCATCGAACTGAGCACGCGGCGGAGCATGTGGAGTTTTTCGAGCTTCCAGGGCTCCACCAGCAGTTCTTCCTTGCGGGTGCCGGTCCTGGCGATATCGACCGCCGGCCAGATCCGCCGCTCGGCGGCCTTGCGATCGAGCGCGAGTTCCATGTTGCCGGTGCCCTTGAACTCCTCGAAGATCAGGTCGTCCATGCGGCTGCCGGTCTCGACCAGGGCGGTGGCCAGGATGGTCAGCGAGCCGCCGTTCTCGATCTTCCGCGCGGCGCCGAACAGCCGCTTGGGGGCCTGCAGGGCGCGGATGTCCACGCCGCCGGTCATCGTCCGGCCGGAGCCCTCGATCGCGCGGTTGTAGGCGCGGCCGAGGCGGGTGAGGCTGTCCATGAGGATGACCACGTCCTGGCCGAACTCGACCATCCGGCGGGCGCGTTCGATGGCGAACTCCGCCACGCGGATGTGGTTGGCCACCTCCTGATCGTTGGTGGAGGCGATCACTTCGCCCTCCACCTTCCGGCGGAAGTCGGTCAGTTCCTCGGGGCGCTCGTCGACGAGCAGGACCATCAGGTGCACGTCAGGGTAGTTCGTGGAGATCGCCTGGGCCATCTGCTGCAGCAGGATCGTCTTGCCGCTGCGGGGCGGGGCGACGATCAGCCCGCGCTGGCCGCGGCCGATCGGGCAGATCAGGTCGAGGATCCGCATCTCCAGCGGACCGCCGTCGGTCTCGAGCTTCATCTGCGGCTGCGGGTCGATCACGGTCAGATCGCCGAACGGCACGACGTCGAAGTAATCCTCGACGGGCCGTCCGTTGATGGTCAGTATCTCCTCCATGCGCGGGCCGCCCTTGCGGCGGGTCGGTTCGCCGACCCGGGCCTCGATGTGCAGCCCCGGACGGAGGCGTTCGCCGCCGATGAAGTCCTTGCCCACAAACACGTCGCCCGGCGTCGGGCGGAACCGATTCTCCTCCCGCCGCAAAAAGCCGTACCCCTTGGGCGTGATTTCCAGAACCCCTGATCCGATGTTCTGTTCCTTGTCTGCCATAGTTTCTACAGAATTCCTACAGAGCCTGTGAGATTGGGGACTTCAGCGGCTGTTCCGCCGA
The DNA here is from genome assembly GCA_964535025.1 of uncultured Planctomycetales bacterium. GTDB lineage: Bacteria > Planctomycetota > Phycisphaerae > SM23-33 > FEN-1343 > JAAYZK01. Next base: position 7,191 of record CAZHRW010000201.1, on the reverse strand, counting down.
TTCCCGAGTACTCAAAGAAAAAAAAACGGGGAAACGCGACCGGCCGAGCCGTGGCCGCCTCCATGGAGGAAACTGTCCTCGCGAACACGCCATTCTAGCGCCTCGGCCCGCCCGTGCAACGCTATTCAGACGAAAAAAACCTGCTTTTTGTTCGCCCTCGCCGCCGGATCACCGGGTGGTTTTCCGCTGGGCCACCTTGCGATCGAACGGCCCGGTGTACATCGCGCGGGGCCGGAAGATGCGGTTGTTGACGAGGTACTCCTGCACGCGGGCGGTCCAGCCCGACACGCGGGCGACGGCGAAGACCGGCGTGAACATCACCGGCGGGATCCACAGGGCGGTGTAAACCAGCCCCGAGTAGAAGTCGACGTTCGGGAAAATGCCCTTCTTGGCGCCCAGTTCGCTGACGACCGCGTCGCGCAGGGCGTTGGCGGTCTCCAGCAGCTCGCCGACGCCTTGATCGCCCTCGGCGAGGAAGGCCGCCAGCGGCTGCAGGACGCGGGCACGGGGGTCGTAGGCCTTGTAGACGCGGTGGCCGAAGCCCATGATCTTCTGTTTGCCGGCGCGGGCGCCGGCGTACCAGGCGGCGACGTTGTCGGGCGTGCCGATCTCGCGGAGCATGTGCAGGACGGCCTCGTTGGCCCCGCCATGCAGCGGCCCGTTGAGCGCCGCGATACCCGACCCGACGGCGAAGTAGATATCCGAAAGGGTCGAAGCGACCACCATCGCCGCGAACGTCGAGGCGTTCATGCCGTGATCGGCGTGCAGGATCATCGCCACGTCCATCACCCGCGCCTCGACGGGCGTGGGCCGCTTGCCGGTCATCATGTACAGAAAGTTGCCGGCGAGGCTCAACGTGGGGTCGGGCTCGACGGGCAGCCTGCCGTCGCGGACGCGGGCGATGACGCCGGCCAGCGTGGCGACGCCGGCCAGCAGGTGGTAACAGGACTCCAGGCCCGTGGCGTCCTGCATCGCCTTGCCGGCCAATCGCGGCCGGGTCCGTCCCCGGCCGGTGCGGAACTCGTAGATGGCGTGGGGCTGGCCGGTGGGCTTGGTTTCCATGGGGATGGAGTCTTCGTCGGCGCTGATGGCGGTGGCCGTCTTGGGTCTGGCGGCATCCTGGTCGACGAACGTGAACTCCTGGCGCATCAGGATCGTGCCCATCCTCAGGGCCGCCATGGGGCTCATCTGCTCGACGGGGAAGCCCATCAGCAGGCGGGTGGTCTTGGGCAGGTGGAGATAGTCGTTGAGCTTGGCGCGGAAGCCCGCCAGTTCCTCGGCCGTGGGCAGGTCCCCGTGCAGCAGCAGCCAGGCGACCTCCTCGAAGCAGCAGCGGGCGCACAGGTCGAAGATATCGTACCCGCGATAGATCAGCCAGCCCTTGGCGCCGTTGACGTAACCGATCTTCGTTTCACAGGAGATCGCCCCTTCCAGGCCCGGCCCGACGGTGCAGGTGATCGGCCACTGGATCGGCTTGGTCAGTTCCGGTTCCGGCTCGGCCTCGACCTCCCGCCGGGCCTTCTCCGCGGCGGCCAGGATCAGATCCGTGATGACTTGCGTATCCTCGTGCATACGTATCCCTTCGCATTTAAAGTCCTTGGAACAGACCGCCCACCGCCGCCCCCCGCAGAGACACCACAGCGTCGCTGCGAGCGTTTCCCCGCTCCTTTGCCGCCCGCCCCCGGCGCGGCCTCGTACTATACCCGATCCGCGGCGGATTCTCAAACTCAATTCTAAAGCACGGGATAGCTCGTTCCGCCGGCGGTGAACACGATCACCCGCCGCGACCCCTTGGCGCCCAGGCGGGCGTCGGCGGCGTCGAAGAGGGCCTCGGGGGTGTCATAGAGCGGCAGGCCGGGGAAGGACTCCCCGCGGCGGGTCAGTTCGGGGGCGTGAAGCAGGACGGGATTGCGATAGATCGTCTGGATGGCCAGTTGGATGAAGAAGTGCGCCTCCCCGTGGGTCCCCGGCCGCAGCCGTCGCAGCATCGAGACGATCCCCTGGACGCCGATCATGCGGATCAGCCGACGCGTCCAGTGGGGCGACAGGGGCCAGCGGATCCGTCCCATGTTCAGCCCGGCCGGGCAGTGGGCCAAGGCGCAGATCACGCCGTTGGGGCGGACGGCGGCGGCGGTGTTGGCGATGCACTTGAACGCCTGCCACATGTCGTAATCGCGGGGCCAGGCGTTGGTAATGACGATGTCGGCGGGCGCGTCGACGACGATGCCCATCGCCGCGGCGCACTGCTTGGCGAGCATCTGCTGGCCGAGCCGCAGATCCCCCGACGCCATCGCCGCCGGCAGGTCGTCGACGCCGAGGATGTACTGCACCGCGAAGGTGCGCCCTCCGGCGCGGTCGACCAGATCGCCGGCGGCGTCGATCATCCGACGCATCGGGTTGGCGCCCGCCTCGGTGCCGACGGCGGGGGCGGCCTGGGGGCTCAGCAGCCCGGTGAGGTGGACACGGGAGATCGTCTCCAGGGCCGCGCAGCCGGGGACGAACATCTTGGCCCCCCCGCCGAAACCCGCCTGCAGGTGCGGGGTAACGGCCGTCACGACGACCCGCAGGTCCGCCTCGGCCAGCCGGCGGTCGACGTAGATGGGCACCCGCCGGCTGCCCGAACAGTGGAGCACCTCGCCGACGCGGGCGTGGGCGCCGCTGTCGTGGGCGTTGTTGCACCGCCAGGCGAACCGCTCGGCCAGCGGGCCGATCTTGCGGGCGACCTCGCGGGCCGTCATCGCCGGGTGCATCCCCGTGGCGAAGAGGATCTCCACCTGCCCGTCGGCGATGCCGGCGTGGTCGAGCTCCCGCACGACGATCGGCAGGATCTGCGCCAGGGGGGAATGGCGGGTGATATCCTCGAGAACCAGCACGATCCGCCCGTGCGACGGCAGGGCCGCGAGCACCGCGCTGAGCGAGTCGCTGCCCTCGGGGCGATTGAGCGACTGGGCGAGCCGGTCGGGCCAGTCCGCCGGCGCCCTGGGCAGGCTGGGCCGGGCGACCTGCGCCAGCGTCCAGTGATCGGGCAGGGAAAGAGTCAGGTCGCCGTCACCCCACGGAACCGACAGTGGTGCCATCGCGGCACCTCCTCGTTTGCTCAGGCTTCCAGCCGGTAGCCGACGATCACGCTGTAGACCCCCAGCGGCTCGTCGTGCACGCTGAAGCGGCCGAACCCCGCCATGCGCATCAGCGCGGTCAACTGCTCCACGCTGCGATGGAACATGTGCAGGCCCAGCACGCGACGGCAGAAGCGATCGCTGCCGTGCTTGTGCGTGATGTTGTTCATGACGATCGGCGCCCCGGGCGGCATCACCTCGGCCAGCCGCGTGGCGATCTCGACAATCTGCGGGTCGTCCAGATACTCGCAGATACCGATCATTTTCACCACCGAGGGCGGCGAGTCCAGCATCTTTCCGACGTCGCGGACGTCGCCCTGAATGTAGCGAACCCGGTCGTCCAGGCCGTACTGACCGGCGAGACGGCGCCCGTAATCGAAGGCATCGGCGTTCAGGTCGACCAGCGTCGCCTCGCAGGGCACCTCGGCGCGGGCCATCGCGCGGAGGATGATGCAGCCGGGCCCGGCCCCCAGGCACAGGGCGCGGACGGGCGGCTGGGCGTCGTTGATCAGGCTGGCCAGCAGGCCCGACGCCAGCCGCAGCCGGTTGCGCAGGGCCATCGACAGCGTCCCGCCGTGCACGAGGATCCTGTCGGCGATCTGGGTCGGACGGCCGTCATAGCTGATCACCATCGACTGCCACCCGCCGGGGTCGGCCCAGTTGGCGGCGGCCAGCTCGCTCTTGCCGAAGCGCAGCAGCCCCTTGAGCCACGGCGCCGGCAGGTAGTTGGCGATCGGGTCGGTCAGAAGGCTTTTGAGCAGCCGTCGCCCAACGCCCAGTCGTTCGAATGGCTCGTCCACAGATCACCTCGTCGCCTCAGGCTCCGGATGCCGGCGGGGTGCCGGCCGTCCTGCACCATCGGCCAAGTATACCCCAACAGGGGCCCGATTACGAAATCCCCGACGGGCGCCGGGGAACTTCCGTCTCTAAACCCTTTATTTACAAGCCACTAAGGTGTTCACCTGTCGCGGACGTCTCAAGGCGTGCTCGGTGGGCCGCCGATAGGAGCACAAAGAGTACTTCCACGTGACCGAGGGCCCTGTCGATGACCAAGCGTCAACTGATTGACGACATCCTGCTGTTGAACCGTTCCGCGAAGCCTGAATTCCTTGCCCAGTTTGACGCGGAAGAACTGGACGCCTATCTGCGCCACCTGCAGTTGGCCCGCTCGCCTCGCCTGTCGGCGGCACAAGGGCAGTACGCCAAGTACTTCGAGAATGTTCCGACTATCGCGGCCGACGCCCCGGCCGACGCGACCCCGCCCCCCCAGCCGACCGTGGTCGGCACCGACGAACCGACGCTGTTCGACCACGACCCGGACCGGACCGACGCGTAGCGGGGGGGCGGCGTTTTTTTCGCAAAGCGCCCCGCTGCCGCTTGACATGGACGAACCGACCACTATAGTGATCCGTCTACACCAGTGGCGGGCGGCCGACGACGAACCGATAATGGCAATGGCCGCCTGCGTGCCGGAGTCGTAGCTCAATTGGTTAGAGTACCGGACTGTCGATCCGGTGGTTGCGGGTTCGAGTCCCGTCGACTCCGTCCAACAAAAAACCCCGCCTGATCCCAGGCGGGGTTTTTCATGTCCAATGGATGGGAATGCGGGCCGGTCAGCGCGCCGGCGCCTCCCACAGGTGGACGTAACGGCTGTCGGTCCAGCCGTGCGAGAGGATCCCCAGGCGGTTGGGCCCCAGGCGGATGATACGGGCGCCGTCGTGGTGTTCGAAGCGGTCGTCGAAGATGTACTGCTTCCACGCGCGCCCCGCCGGATCGGCCTTCTTGTAGACGTACAGGCGGCAGCGGGTGCGGTACGGGCGGAACGGGTCGTGTTCGCCGCAGATGATCTCCACGTCGCCGTCGCCGTCCAGGTCGGCCACGCCGATCGAATGCGCACAGCGGACCTTATCGATGACGTGCATCGGCCACCGGCCGGCGGTCGGGTCGGCGGGGTTGGCCAGCCAGACGACGCGGCTCATGGGGGTGACGCGGTTTTCGAAGTCGAGCGCCTCTTCGCCGAGGATCACGTCGGGACGCCCGTCGCCGGTCAAATCGGCCACGCCCACGCGGGCCACCTGGAGCCCCTCGGGCGCCAGCCGGTGCGGCTCGAAGCTTCCGTCGCCGCGATTGCGCAGCCACCACGGGCCGGCGAGGATGTCCAGCCGGCCGTCGCCGTCGAAATCGGCGGCGGCGAATTCCTCGCCGTAGGGAATCTCGGCCAGCGTTCGCTTCGGCCACGGCGCCGTCGGGTCGTCGGGAATCTCCCACAGCTCCGGGTACACCCCGCCCTTGACGGCATTGTGGTAGCCGGTGACCATCGCCAGCTTCCCCTCAGCGCCCACCGGCGCCACCAGCACGCCGTGCGGCCAGTCGCCGGCGCCGACGCCGATGGCGTGCTCGGTCCACTGCCCGGCCTCGGGGTCGACCGCCTTGAGCCAGACGAGGTTCGCGTTGAGCCCCTTGTAGCCGCGCTCGGTGCGTTTGAGGCCGATCAACTCGATGCGCCCGTCTCCGTCGACGTCGGCGGCGGCCGCCGCCTCGAACAGCTCGGGCAGGTCGAAGCGTCTGCCGTCGGCGACGCGATACCACCACGACCCGCAGACCACATCCTCGGTCCCGTCGCCGGTGACGTCGGCGGCGAAGATGTCGATGGCGGTGTCGGGCTTGTCCTTGTCGAGCAGGCGGTGGGCGTAGGCCCGCAGGGGCGATGGCTCGGTCACCTGCTTCCAGATGTGGAAGCGCGGGATATGCTGGAACCGCCCCCACTCCTTGCCGACCACCTCCTCGCGCCCGTCGCCGTCGATGTCGGCCATCACGGCCTGGTGGGTGCCCCGGCCGGCCTCGATGGTTTCGGCCGTCCAGGTGCATCCGCCGTCGGCGGTGACGTAGTCGATCACGCGGGCGTTGTAGTTCCGCGGCGCACGCCAGCCGCCCTCGGCCATCTCGGCCAGCATGACGCGGACCTCGCCGTTGGCGTCGTTGCGGCGCGCGTGGAGGGAGTGAGCGTAGTACACGGGCCGGTCGATCGGGTGGACGACCCACGGGCGGTCGTCGCCGGCGTCCGTGCGGTTCTCGATCCACGCGAAGCGGCCGTCGAAGTATTCGGATTCGGCGATCACCACGTCCGGGCGGCCGGTGCCGGTGATGTCGACCAGGGCGGTCCGGACCATCTCGCGAAAGCTCGGACCGATCACCGAGTGGATCCACGGCCCCGACAGCGGGCCGTCCGGCGGGGCGTGGAACAGTTCGCCGGCGAAGACGATCTCCAGCTGCCCGTCGCCGTCCACATCGCCGATCGAGGTGCCCTCGCGGAACAGCCCTTCCTGGACGATGTGGCGGGTCCACGGCCGGGTCGGGTCGGCGGCGGGTTTGAAGATCCACAGCCCAGGCCCGGGGTGGCAGCCGTTGGTCACCACCTCCAGGACGCCGTCGCCGTCGATATCGACGCAGAGGATATCGTGCGTCCCACCGGGCACGGCCGCGTCGATCACGTGTTCGGTCCACGGGTCGCTCAAGGCGGCGCCGGGCTTGTACCAGCAAAGGCGATGGGCGCCGGCGCCCTTGTCGGCCAGAGAGCCCGCGATCAGCTCGGGGATGCCGTCCCCGTCAAGGTCGCCGACGGCCAGGCCGACGTGAAACTCGCCGGTAGTGATTACCCCGCGCTCCAACGTGGCCGGCCGGTACCACAGCAGGCCGCCGGTGCCCCCGAGGAGCACTTCGTCGTTACCGTCGCCGTCGATGTCGCCAATGGCCAGGCTGCCGAAGTCGTCGATCGGAGGGTCCGCATCCAGGATGGTCAAATCCCACAGTTTGCTCATCATCGCACCTTGCTGATCGAGATCCACGCACTGCCGCGGCGCCCGTCCGGGCGACAAGGGCACCCGACAGACCCCATCCGGGCAAACATCGCGTTCAATGCGTTCATCGTGGGCAACCGCGGCGCCGGCGTCAATCGGCAGATCGGGTAGGCGGGGGGGATTGCTCACCCCCACCTCCCACACCACCGTGCGTACGGGTCCGTACACGGCGGTTCACAGGGAGTTCGCAAGGCGTCGTTGCTCATCGAGGAGGCTCA
>CAZHRW010000200.1:0-4585 GCA_964535025.1 uncultured Planctomycetales bacterium | reverse complement strand
ACCGATCGGCCGTTGGGCGTCGTAAACGACGCCTCGCCGGCGTTGATCGCCTCGTACGCCGCATCGAGCAGCGTATCGATTTCGCTGATCGTAATGCTCACGCCACCAGCATCGGCCTTGCCGGCGGCGGCTCACACCCCCGCGCTACAACGGCGTTGTAGGAATTTTCCCCCTCCCCGCGCCCCCTCCGCGCGAAAACACGCGGGGAATCGCGAACAGTCCGGGCTGGCCCCGCACGGGGATCGGCGGCGTCGGCCTGACGTCTCCCAGCACCCAGGCCCACAGCCCCGGTTGCCAGGCGACGCCGGCGGCGGTCGTGTCGGCGGGGGTAAAAGGACGGCAGTCGCTGACGCGTACGATCGCGACGGCGACGCCCCGGGGCAGGTCGCCGGCGGCGGGCCCCGCCGTCATTCCCGCGACGATCAGGATCTCCCCGCGGTGGCGTGTCCGCCAGGACCGGATCTCCAGCGTCTTGCGTCCCGTCGCGATCAGGCTGGCCCACGGCTGGCGGACCACCAGCCCCTTGATCGGTTCGGCGTCGGCGGGGTAGGTCGCGGTCATGGTCGTCATTATCTCCCGCCGGCGCGTCGGCGTCGGCGTTTTTCTGTGGTTTTTTCGCCCGTCTCGCCGACGTACCGGAAGCTCACCCCGGGCGGTTTGGACGTCAGGTGCCAGTACAGTGCTCCGCCCGCCCGCGGGCATCCGGTGCGGTAGACGCCCGAGATCGTCCACCGCGGGTCGCGGTCCAGCGCCCCGATCATCATCGCATGGCTGGTCAGCAGCGTCAGCGTCAGCCCTTCCCGCCGGTACAGCTCGCCGATCGCCCCGCACATCGCCCGCCCGACGCCGATCCCTTGCCAGTCGGGCAGGACGACCACCCGGCTGATCCGCCTGCTGCCCACCTTGCCCGGCGACGGCAGCACGGCGGCGAACGCGATCGGCCTGTCTCGGCAGACCCCCAGGAAGCACCGGGCGGACCGGTGTAGGTTGGCGCTCAGATAGTGATGGCGCTTAAACAGGGTCCACGCGTCGGACAGGCACCGGCGGATCTCCAGCGTGAGTTTCGGCCGTCGAAGACGCCTCCGGGTCAGCGACCAGTCGGAGGTATCGAGCACCCAGTCGGGTTCCAGCCAGGGTAGGATATCGTAATGGCAGGTGATCGCCACGAACCGGCCGGCGACGATGCCTTTGCGGATACTCTTGGCCACCGCCGCCGACCCGACTTGGGCGACGGTCCGGTCGACGACGGAGGTGAACTCGTCGTAGGCGACCAGCTCGCCGCCCGTCAGCAGCGCCCGGGCCAGGTCGGCGCGGAACTGTTCGCCGTTGGACAGCGTTCGATAGGGTCGGATCCACGCCGGCGGGCTGGAGAACCCCACGGCGGTGAGCATGTTGGTGATCTCGCGTGTCGTCCGCTTGCCGAAGCAATCGACGATCGCCACGGCTTTCGGCCAGGGTCGTCGGGTGTAAAGTTGTCGTCCGAACGCCTTGCGGGCGATCGTGCTCTTGCCCGACCCGGACGGCCCGACGATCGCCCCGATCCGCCAGTCGTCCTGGAGGTCGGGGATTTCGGCTTCGAACGTGGTTTCGACGCGTTCGGGTACGCCCAGGTCGAACATGCCCCCGATCTGCTGGACCCGTCCCGAATCGGCGACGGGGGTCGTCGCTACAGCACGTACAGTTTGCACCGTCGGCCCTCTTTCTTCATGCGGGTGTAGAACGCCAGCTGGTCGGACTCGTCTTCGCACTCGACGATCACTGAGAACAGTTGGCTCACCCGTCGATGCCTGGCCTTGGTCTCGTTGTCGTCATCGTCGTCGCCGCCGGCGGTCGTCTCGGCCTCGACGGCGTCGAGCAGTTCTTCGAGCTCGTCGTCGTCGAACCCTGTCGCCTCGAGGTCGTAGTCGGCGTCGTCCAGTTCCTGCAGTTGGGCGGCCAGCAGGTCGGCGTCGAACGTCGACAGGTCGGTCGTCCGGTTGTCGGCGATTGCGTAGGCCCGCAGGTCATGGCCTTTCAGCCCCGATTTCGCCGCGGCCAGGTGGGACCATCCCAGCGCTTTCGCCGCGGCCAGCAGCCCGTTGCCCTTGACGACGATTTTCTTGCCTTGACGTCGGACGTAGACGACGGGCGCCTGTTGCCCGAACCGTTCGAGGCTGGCCAGGATCGCGTCGAGGTTTCGTTCGTCGTGGGTTCGGACGTTATCGGGGTCCGGGTGCAGTTGGCCGATGGGCGTGGCCAGGTTTCGCAGGCCCTCGCTGATCCAGGGGTAGGGGGTATCAGTTTTGGCAGGGTTCATCGTTGTCTTCCTCGACGATCACCGGCGCCTGGTCCGCCTTGCCGCACGCCAGGCATCGGACATAGCGGACGCGTCCGGACGATCGCTCTTTGCCGTAGGTTTTCCACGCGCCGGTGGCGCCGCAGTATTTGCAGCGTTTGCCCGCCAGCACCTCGTTGAGTTTGGCCGCGACCTGGCGTCGTCGTCGTGCCTGGTGGACGGCGTCGTCCGGCGACGGCGGGTCGGTCCCTTGTTGTCTGTCTGTCGTGTTTTTCCGTGCCAATGGTTGCTCTCCTTCCGTGGTCACAGCGGTGACGCTTCGAACCCGCCGTCGCCGTCGGATCGGCGGGGTTGTTCGCTCGTTGGGGGTTTCGCCTCGCGCATCGCTTCCAGTTCTTCCGCCGGCGGCAGCAGGTGCACCTGGGCCATATGGGCCGCGGCGATCTGGTAGGCTTCGCAGTCGCGGTAGTCCCATCGTCCGCCGGCGTGGACGGGTTTCCACACCTCGGCGACGTGTTTGCCCGTCCGGTCGGCGGTCTTGTGCAGGGCCGCCATGTGTCGGTTGTATTCGGGATCGTTGTGATCGTTCAGCAGCCATTGTTCCGGTCCGTCGTCCTCATCCTCGCGGGGTCGGCCCTTGGGTTTGGGCGTCCCCCGGGCGATATAGCTGGCCAGCAGGTCGTTGCACAGTTGTTTGTCGATCATCCACCCTTGCAGGTCGGCCGGGGCGACGCGTCTGTCGCCGGATCGCCGGTGGTCGCCGACGATGGACTGTCTCATCCGCCAGGCGACCCCGCTGCCCGCCTTGGCCGCCCCCTTGATCGCCCGGACGATCGGTTGGCGGGGGATGGTCCAACGGTAGACCTGCATGGTTCGGGTGGTATCGGTCCAGGTATCGGCGGTCCCGCCCGAATCGATCAGCGCCAGCGTCGGCACCAGCGGGGGGTACGCGTCATCGACGTAGGGCCAATGCCGGTCGAACAGCAGCCGATCGAGCGTTCGGAACGTCGGCAGCTTGCCGTGCCAGATCCGCTGGGATCGCAGGCCGGGTCCCCAGGCCCGGATCACGGCGTAGAAATGGTCGATCTGGGTATCGATCGTCGCCAGCACGACCCACGCCCACCGTGGCAGCAGGCCTTCGGGCAGTTCGGCCCGCTTGCACTTATCGGCGAAGACGTCGGACGCGACGCGGGCGACCTGGTATTCGAACGCCTCGCCGAGCGTCTCGGTCCGCCAGTTGTACGATTTGGTCAGGCTGCCCTCGGCCTGGAGGAATTCGGCGACGATATCGCTCCACCGTTCCCACAGGCAATACAGGGCCGAGATCTGCATGCCGATGCGCGTCCCTTCCGGCCACGCCTCGACGGTTTCGGCGTCTTCGTGTTGTTCGCCGTAGGCGTCGACGACGAACCCCTCGGCGGTCGTCCAGTACCCCGCCTGGATCATGGCGGGTTTTTGTTCTTCGGTGATGCGTTCATGGCAGTGGGCGCACTCGTACCACACGGCGTTTTCGCGGACGACGTAGTTGGCCAGGTCGGTCTTGCTGGTGATCGTCTTGGGCTTGGCCCATCGCAGTTGCGGCCAGACCAGTCGTTGCCGCCGGTCGCAATGGGGGCATCGGACGTGGTAGAACAGTTTGACCGACGACGCCTCGACCAGCAGGTGGATCTGTCCGCGGACGGTCGTCGGCGTGGAGACATTCATTTGCAGGCGTCGCGACCCGTAGGTCCGCATGCGTTTCCACGTTCGGCCGATCGGGTCGGGTTCCTCGCCGGCCCACTCCTCGAATTTGTCGACCTCGTCGTTGAGCACGCGGCGGTAGGGCGTGGACGCTGTGGAGCTGGCCGACCCGGCCCACATCAGGTCGAGCGTGAACCCGTTGGCCAGGGCGATCTGTTCGAGCGTCGCGTCGCGGCTGGGCCGATCGAGCATTCGGCGAAGGACCGGCGTTTCGCGGAACATGGGGCGGACGTCCGATTTCACGATCTTCCGGCCCTTGACCCGATCGGGCAGGCACAGTCCGGTCGGGTCGGGTTCGCGGTCGGCCCAGTAGGCCACCACGTTCCGCAAGGCCTCGCTGACGCCGATCTGTGCGGCCTTTTTGACGTTGGCCTGTTCGCACCCCGGGCGGGTCGGAATATCCATGATCCCCTGCAGGAAGGGCGCGTTGTCGTTGCGGTACCGCCCGGGCAGGGCCGACCGTTTCAGTCGGCGATAGCGTTCGGCCCATTGGCTGGGGCGCATCGGCGGGCGGGGCCGCCAGGCCTGGCGTTCTCGGTCGGACCAGACAGGCCCGCGGCCGCCGGCGGC
>CAZHRW010000199.1:0-20475 GCA_964535025.1 uncultured Planctomycetales bacterium | reverse complement strand
AGCCGTCCAGCGTGACGATTTCGACGCCGTCGCCGTCGGCGTCGGGGATGACGCGGTCGTCGCCGGCGCGGGCGCTGAGTTCGAGCGCTTCGAAGGCGCCCATGTCGTAGCCCATACCCATGGGCCGGGGGTTGCCCTCGAAGTCGTCATCGACGCCGTACGAGCTGCCCCCGGCGTTGACGACGGGGGCGTCGGCCAGCAGGCGGTAGTCCCCCGCGGCGGGGTCGACGAAGAGCTGGTTCACGTCGGACACCTCGAACTCGCCCGGCCCCAGCAGGTACCCTTTGGGGGATGTGTAGCAATTGTAGGCGATCGTTCCGGGCAGCGTGCCGGCCAGGCCGTCGATGATGTTGTTGACGATCGTCAGCGGTTGGCCCGTCCCGGTGTCCTGGCCGTAGATGCCCGCCAGGTACCCCGAGCCGGAGTTCACCAGCGTGTTGTGGGTGATCAGGATGTTGTCCATATTGTGCAGCGCCCAGAACGCGATGCAGTGTCCGCTGCCGTAGGCATCGAAGACGTTGTTGCGGATGATGAAGTTCGAGCCGTCCTGGGCCGTCATGCAGGCGTTGCCGAACTCGACGAGATTGCCCTCGACGAGGATGTCGGTGCAGCCGAGGTAGAGGGTCAGTCCGTTGGCGTGCATGCCCCGATTATCGTAGAGGTGGTTGCCGATGAGCGACGAGTTGTGGCAGTCGTAGTAGTCGACGGCCGTCGAGCCGCACCGGGTGATGTAGTTCCGCGCGACGGTGGAGTTGTTGTATCGCCTCAGGATCAGTCCCGCCGAGTGGGGGTTGTCGACGAACTGGTTGTCCTCGATGCGGGTGTCTGCGGCATCGGTCATGGTGATGACGCCCTGCCGGGCGCCGGCGCCGCTGCGCACCAGGCGGAGGAGGTTGTCACGGATCGTCAGCCAACGCGGGTTGGAGCCGGTGGTCTGGATGGCGGCGGGACCCTCGGCGTACGACTGCTTCTGGATAATGAAGCCCTGGACGGTGACGCTTGCGGCGCGGATCGTGAAGCCGTGCTTCCGGGCGGAGACGCTCAGGTCGTCGGTTCCGTCGGGGGGCCACGCGTAGATCCTGTGGGTGCCGTCGGGTTCAGGTGTGAGCTCGACGCAGTACTCCCCCGGCCGGTCGATCAGCGTCAGGGCGTTGAACATGCAGAACCGCCCCTGCCCGGCGGGATACTGGCTGACGTCGGGATCCTGGAAGATCACCTTGTGCTCGGCCGGGATGTACTCGATCAGTCGGGTGTAGCAGATCAGGTTCGGCCGGGCGTACAGGGCGAAGTACGCGCTGTCGCCGTAGTAGCCCGGATCGGCGGCGGTGAAGTACGTCGCGTCGGCGTACGCCATGCCTCCGGGCACCGGTGCCGGGGTGGGATCGCGGATCACGCGGTAGGTGTGGATGCGATTCTGGTAGAACGGTTCGGACGGATTGGGGTCCTGGGCGATTGGAAGGGTCTGGTCGGCGGTGCAGAGGTTCACGTACCACGCGCCGTCGCCGACCGAGGGGATGGTGGTCCAATAGATGTTGGCCCAGTTGGGGTTGCCGTTCGCCTCGGCGGCCGACTGGCAGCGGGTCCACCCGGTCGTCGGTTCGGACCCGTCAATGACGGCGCGTCCCTCGCCGAAGGTGCCGGCGGTGTTACCGTCGTAGGTGACGCCGAAGCGGTTGGCGTCGATGGTGCCGCGGTAGTGGACCCCGCCTTTGAAGATGACGGTATCGCCGTCGACCAGCAGGGCCGCGTCCGCGACATCGGTGGCGTTCGCGTCGCCCGGGCAGTGTTGAAAGGCTGTCGCCGGCGACCGTCCGTCGTTGGCGTCGCTGCCGCCGTTGAAGTCGACGTAGTACGTCGTCGCCCCGGCGGCGATCGTCGCGCAGGCGAACAGCACGAGGACCGGTGCGATTCGTTGCATCATGCTCTCCCAGTCGTTGGTCGGCCCAGCGGGGGCTGATTACCCGCCGGTCGTCCCGAAGTTCTGCTTCAGTTGGGCGAAGTCGTCGAGGTCGACGTCGGCGTCGCCGTCGAAGTCGCCGTCGGCCCACGTCGCGTCGCCGCTGCGGCCGAAGTTCGTCTTGAGGATGGCGAAGTCGTCGAGGTCCACGTCGCCGTCGGTGTCGGCGTCGCCGCCGATGTGGCCGCCGGGCGGGGCGATGGTGACGGTGAGGGTATCGCTGGCCTGCTCGCCGGCGCTGTTGGAGACGGTCAGGGTGACCTCGTGGGTGCCGACCGGCAGGGCGGTGTAGGCGGTGGCGCCCAGGCCCACGATCTGCTCGCCGATCGTCCAGAGGTAGTGGCTGATCGACCCGCCGGGGTCGAACGAGCCGGTGCCGTCGAGGATGACCACCTCGATGCCGTCGTCGTCCTCGTCGGTGAGGGTTTGGTCGTCGCCGGCGTCGGCGATGAGGATCCGGGCGACCTCGATGACGACGGTATCCTCGCTGAGCAGCCCGCGATCGTCCACGATGGTCAGCGTGAGGGTATGGACGCCCGCTTCCAGCGGCACGTCGAGGACGGCGCCGGTGCCGAGCATGGTGCCGCCTTCGGCCCAGCCGTAGGCCTGAATGGTGCTGTAGGGGGCCAGGGACGCCGAGCCGTCCAGCGTGACGATTTCGACGCCGTCGCCGTCGGCGTCGGGGATGACGCGGTCGTCGCCGGCGCGGGCGCTGAGCTCGAGCGCCTCGAAGGCGCCCATGTCATAGCCCATACCCATGGGCCGGGGGTTGCCGTCGAAGTCGGCCTCGACGGCGTACACGGCCGAGGCGATATCGGCGGCCGGGGCGGTCGCCAGCAGGCGGTAGTCGCGCGCGGCGGGGTCGACGAACAGGTCGTTCATGTCGGGAACGAGGATCTCGCCCGGCCCGAGCGGATGGCCGTTGGTCGACGTATAGCAGTTGTAGGCGATCGTCCCGGGCAGGTCGCCGGCCAGCCCGTCGAGGATATTGTTGACGATGGTGAGCGGCTCACCCGTGCCGGGGCTCTGGCCGTAGATCGCCGCCTGCCAGGCGACGTCGTGGTTGGAGTTGACCAGCGTGTTGTGGGCGATCAGCACGTCGTCCATGTTGTGCAGGGCCCACAGCGAGATGCAGTTGCTCGAGCCGTACGCGTCGAAGACGTTGTTGACGACGGTCAGGCCGATCGTGTCCTGCGCCGCCAGGGGCGAGGCGCCGAACGAAACATGGTTGCCTTCGACGAGGATGTCGCGGCACCCGGCGTAGACGGTCAGGCCGTTGGCGTGCATGCCCCGGTTGTCGTAGAGCGTGTTGCCGACGAGGGTCGAACGGTCGCAGCGGTACCACACCACGGCGCTGGCGCCGGACTTGTAGATGTAGTTATTCGACAGCGTCGAATCGTCCACGTTGTCGAACGTCACGGCGTGGGCGCCGGAGTTTTCGAGGAACTCGTTGGCGTCGACCAGCGCATCGGTCACGTCGTCCATCGTCACCGCCCCGCTGCGGTAGCCCGGTTCGTTCCGCAGGCGGATGAGGCGGATGATGTTGTCGCGGACGACGATGCCGTTACGGCTGCCGTTGGAGCATCGCACGGCCGACGGGTAGGGGGCGTAGGCCTGCTTCTCGATGATGAAGCCCTGGATGGTGATGCCCGAGCCGAAGATGTCGAACCCGCGGTTGCGGGTGGAGATCGTCATGTCGCCGATGTCCTCGTAGGGCCAGGCGAAGATCTTGTGCCGGCCGCTCGGCTCGGGCGTGAGTTTGATGTAGAACTCTCCGGGGCGGTCGAGGATCCGCAGCGCGTTGAACATGCAGAACCGTCCCTGTCCGGCGGGGTACTGGTCCTGGCCGAGCAGCTCGAAGATGATCTTGTGCTCGGCGGCGACGTAGTCGACGACGCGCCGGCGGTAGACGCGGTTCACGCGGGCGTAGACGGCGATATAGGCGTCGTCGCCCCACCAGCCGTCCGGCTGGGTGAAGTAGGTCGCGTCGGCATATTCGGTGTAGCCGCCGACGTCGTAGGGGATCGGACTGCGGAGGGTGCGGTAGGTGTCGATGTGGTCCTGGTAGAACGGGTCGGAGGGGTTGGGGTCCTGCGCCATGGCCAGCAGGCGGTCGCCCTCGCAGAGATTGACCAGGAAGGTGTCGCTGTTGGGCGGGTCGATGGTGGCCCAGTAGATGTTGGCATAGTTGGGATTGTCGTTGGCCTCGGCGGCCGACTGGCAGCGGGTCCAGCCGGTGACCGGTTCGGACCCGTCGATGATGGCGCGGCCGTCGCCGAAGTCGCCGACGGTGTTGCCGTCGAAGACGATGGGGTTGGATGCGACGGCGTTGGCGCGGACCTCGATGGTCCCGCGGTAGTGGACCCCGCCCTTGAAGATGACGGTGTCCCCGCCGCGGAGGACGATGGCGTCGGCGGCCCCGGTGGCGTTGGGGTCCAATGGGCAATGCTTGAACGGCGTCGCCGGCGACAGCCCGTCGTAGGCGTCGGACCCGCCGTCGAAGTCCACGTAGTAGGTCGCCCCGCCGGCGGGCACGGCGGCGGCGAGGGCGGCGATGAAAGCAAGTCGCAGGAACGTTACGCGGTGGTTCATGGCATCCTCCCGGCAGGGTAGCGGGGTCGGCGCACAGCGAACCCGCCGGACCCTCCATTCATGAGTGGAGTATACCATGCCCCGCCGCCCGCGGGGCACCGTTTTTCGCCGCCCCAGGCCGCACGACCCGCACAGACGGACCCCCAACCGTCCGACGCGTTGAGATTTGACGGCGGCGCCGGCACGGGCAAGGGCAGTAACGTATGGTCCACGTGATCGGGGCGTCCGCAGTTTACCCAGCTTGTGTAGATTCACACGGAAGGGCCTACAGCGTTGGATTTGAACCCGAACCATCCGAGCCATCGCGTGACCCGCGCGTTGATCGTCCTGGGCAGCCTGTCGGCGGTGCTGTTCGCTGCGACGGTGGCGAGCCGTCCGTCGTTGACGACGGTCGGCCTGTCGCTGCTGGCGGCGCCGATCCTGGCGCTCGCGTGGCGGGCGGTGCGGCGGGAGAGTCGTCTCCGCCGGCGGATGCGGGCCCACGTGCAGGCCGCCGTCGAGGCCGAAAACCATTACTTCGAGGTGCTCAGCGAGGTTATGGCGGTGGTCGAGGGTCGCGACCGCTACCTGGCCGGCCGCAGCGGGCGGATCGCGGCGTTGACCAACCAGATGGCCGTCGCGCTGGGCATGGACGCGGCCGACGCGGCCCTGCTGGGGCGGATCGCCCGCGTGCACGATATCGGCCTGCTGTCGGTGTCGCCCGAGGTGCTCCGCAAGGCCACCGGGCTGACCGGCGCCGAGTATGGCGCCGTCAAGAAGCACTGCCAGGTCGGCTGCCACATGCTCCGGCCGCTCACCTTCCTGCGCCCGATGCTCGACGCGGTCCTCTACCACCACGAGCGCATGAACGGCACGGGCTACCCCGAGGGCCTCACCGGCGAGCAGATCCCCATCGAAGCGCGGATCCTCGCGGTGGCCGACTCCTACGAGGCGATGACCCACGACCGCCCGCACCGCCCCAGCCTCACCAGCCGCCAGGCCGTCGGCGAGTTGATCCGCTGCGCCGACGTCGGCTACGACCGCCGCTGCGTCAAGGCCCTCGCCGAGATCGTCCACGCCGAGGACCTGGTGCCGATGAGCTGGTCGGACGACGTCGCACCGGCCGAGGCGGTCGCCGACCCGGCGCCGGCCGCGGTGTGAATGAATGAACCTCATCGTTGAAGGGCGGCGCCCCAAATGCGCTGGCATTCTCCCGTCGATCCCGCATAATCGGTCCTGATGCAACGCGTCATTCACATCCGCTTTGAGGAAAGGGCCGTATCATGAAGATCGGGATCATCGGAGCCGAGAACAGTCACACCACCGTGGTGGCGAAGATTCTGAACGTGGACCGCCGCGTCCGCGGGGCGACCGTGACGCACGTGTGGGGCGAGACGCGGGCCTTCGCGGAAAAGGCCGCCGCCGAGGGGAAGATCCCCACGATCGTCGCCGACCCGCAACAGATGCTCGGGGAGGTGGACGGCGTCATGGTCGACCACCGCGACGGGAACTATCACGTCCCCGCGGTGCGGCCGTTCGTCACGGCGGGCGTGCCGGTGTTCGTCGACAAGCCCATGACCTGCTCGCTGGCCGAGGCCAGGCGGTTCCTCAAGCTCCGCCGCGAGCATAAGGTGCCCGTCACGTCGATGAGTTCGATCGCCCTGCAGCCGTGGGCGAAGGAGCTGAAAAAGAAGCTCCGCGCCATCGGCCGCGTCCGCGCGCTGCACCTGCACGGGCCGGGCGACTACAAGAGCAAGTACGGCGGCATCTGGTTCTACGGCATCCACCAGGTCGAGCTGATGACCGAACTGCTCGGCATCGGCGCGACCAAGGCGCAGTTGATCGTCAACGGCGACGACTCGGCGGCGGTGGTGACCTATCCCGATGGGCTGACTGTCACGATGAACTTCCTCGTCAAGGCCCCGTACGGCTTCTCCGTCGCCGCGATCGGCCACAAGGGCAGCTTCGAAAGCGCCGCCACCTACGACCCCACCGGCGCCGTCGCCGTCGTCCGCACCTTCACGAAGATGTTCCGCACCGGCCGCGAGCCCTTCAGCGACGCCCGCATGCTCGCCCCGCTGGCCGTCCTGGAAGCGATGGACAGATCGCTCGAGCGGAAGACAGGGGTGAAGGTGGGGAAGGTCGAGTAACGGCGATATCGAACCTGCCTGTCGGCAGACAGGTTCGATCGTCGCCGTTAAGCCCCCGCCCTACGCAATGGCCTTCGGATCGAGCGGATCGATGCACCGGCTGAGCAGCAGGTGATCCAGCCCCGGGGTGATCTGCTCGGCGGCGTAGCGGGCGAGGTTGTTCATGAGGGTGCGGGCGGTGCGGCTGTCGGCGAGGTGGTCGAGGACGCGGAGTTGGCAGACGATCACCTTGCCGCGGCCGACGGGGACGATGTAGACGGCGGCGCCCCAGTCGGCGTCGGCGGGGCGGGTCCACATGTGAAGCTGCATCCCCCCGGCGAGCACCTCGCCGCCGGCGGCGACGACGTCCTCCCCGCGGTCCAGGGCGCCGCCGATGACGTCGGCGTAGACGAAGTTCGTCGTGGTGTCCACGGGCAGGCCGGCGAAGATCGGGTGGTCCTTGACGTAGCCGATCACGCGGCCGTTGCGGGCCGGGTGGATCTTCGCCGGCAGCAGGTACTCCTCCAGCAGCATCGGCTGGGGGTTCAGCAGGACCGCCACGCCGCCGGTCTGGACGATCTTCTTGAGCTGGCCGTAGTTCTCCGCCAGCATATGCGACGAGACGCGGCCGGCGCGGGCGTCGTAGAAGATCGGGACGTTCTTGTTGCGGTAGTTGTTGGAGAACGTCTCGACGGTGATCTTCATCGTGCGCGCCCACGCGGCGATGTCGCCGGCCGGGTCCCACGCGCCGATCGTCTCGACGCCGGCGAGGATCTCCGGCAGGACGATGAACGGCACGTCCCGCTTGCAGAGCACCTTCCCGCCCTTGCTCAGCGTCGCACGCAGGGCGTACGAGCCGCGCTTGAGCTCGGGGCTGATCGTCTCGGCGAGGATCGTCTGGATGTAATCGGTCGCCTTGACGCGCCCTTTGCCCACGTCGGCGGCGACGCGGCCGGTGCGGGTGACGACCTGGAGCGTCCAGGTGTAGGTGGCGCCGAGCTGGTCCTCGTTGACGAGCGTCAGGCGGACGGCGGCCTTCTCGCCGGGGGTCTGCACCCGCGGGCTGATCTCCGGGGCCGCCAGCGGGACGACGGCCGAATCGGCCATCGCGCGGTAGACCTTCTTGGGGTTGCGCCACACGTCGGTCGCGCCGAACAGCTCGCCCGACGCGTCGGCCAACTGGCACAGGGCCGTGCCTACCAGCGTCGGGTTGCACCGCTGGGCCGCGAGGACCAGGCGAATGTCTTCGGCGCGGTCGGCGTCGATGGCGGCGACGAACTTGTCGGCGGTGCCGAACGCCTTGCGGAGGCCGGCGGCGGCGAACTTGGCCTTGAGCGAGTCATAGAAGCTCTTGTGGAGCTGGTAATCCTCGAGCCCGCGCCGCTTCTCGGCCGGCGTGTAGCCGTCCAGGACCCGCTTGAAGTCCGGCGGGGCCAGCGGGGCGCCGAACTCGCTGATCAGCAGCGGGACCCCGCGCTTGCCCATGGTGCGGTAGTTGGCGATGGCCCGGTCCTGGACGGGCAGGGCGCAGTAGGCGTGGTCGTCGGTCATGACGGCCTTGCGGTCGACGTTGGGCAGCAGGACCAGCGCGCCGCCGGCGGCCTTGGCGCCGCCGCCGCCGCCGGAGGTGTCCAGCAGCAGGCGGGTGTCGTCGAGCTTGCGCCCCGCGGCGGCCAGGCGGGCGGTCATCTTCTTGATCTCGTTCATCGTGAAGCCGCGGAAGTGGTACGCCTCGTTCATCAGGCACCAGAACACGACCGACGGGTGGTTGCGGTCCCGCTTGAGCAGCCCTTCGATGGCGGTGCGGCAGCGGCGCTCGGTATGGGGCGACTTGCCGATCCAGCCGATGGGCGGCTCGCCCTCGACGAGGATGCCCATCTCGTCGCACAGGTCCAGCCACCACGGGGCCGGGGCCTTCAGGTGCGAGCGGAGGAAGTTGCAGCCGCTCTGCTTGACCAGCCGCAGCTCGTGGCGGGCGAAGGCCTTCGAGTGCGGGAAGATCAGCGTCCGCGGGTAGTGCTCCTGCTGGAGGTAGCCCTTTAGCGTGATCCGCTTGCCGTTGAGGACGAACCGGCCGCCTTTGATGGTGAACTCCCGCATGCCGAACCGGTCGGACAGTGCGTCGTTGTTCAGCGTCGCCGTCGCGCGGTAGAGGAACGGATCGTCCGGCGACCACCACCGCATGGCGTTCCTGCCGGTCGCGGCGAACTTCATGGGGAAGGTCACGACGGTCTCGCCCCGGCGGAGCTTGACGGTCTTCGCGGCCGTCAGGACGGGGGTCTTGTCGCCGTCGGGGGCGATGGCGACGGTGAGCTCCTGCGTGGTCGGTTTGCCCTTGTTGACGACGGTGACGTGGACCTCGGCGGTCCGCCGGCCGGGGAAGGGCTTGACGTAGAGGTTATCGACGTAGACCGGATCGGTGACGAGGAGGTCCACATCCTGCCAGAGGCCGCCGTAGTTGTAATACCACGCGGCCTTGCCGACGGGCAGGTAGCCCTGGTTAAGCGGCGCGCCGGCGCGGAAGCCCTCGAGCTCCTCGTTGATCGGCGGGTTGATCACGCGGACGACCAGCTCGTTGTCGCCGGCGACGACGGTGTCGGAGACGTCGAACTCGAAGGCGCTGCCGCCGCCCTCGTGGTCGCCGAGATACGCGCCGTTGAGCCACACCTCGGCGTAGTACATCGCGGCGCCGAAGCGCAGTCGCAGGGCCTTGGAGCCCACCCAGGCGCCCTTGACGTCGATCGTCCGGCGATACCACCCGACGCCGTCATAGCCGGGCCGGACCTGCTCCCACACGCCGGGCACGTCCATGGCCACGGGCTTGGGGAAGGTGCCGGGCAGGTACCACTGCTTGTCCTTGCCGGCGTTTTTCGGATCGAACACCAGGTCCCAGGTTCCGTTGAGGGATACGACGTTTCGCTGTGCTGCCATCGCTTGTTGTCTCCGGCCCCCCGGCGCGTACGGTTGTGAAGGCGGAGCGCCGGTCGTCCTGTCGCGGCCGGCGCTCCGCGCGGATGTCGAAAGGTTCCAGTGCTATTTCTCGATTGTGCAGACGACCTTGACGGTTTTCCTGCCGAGCCCCTCGGGGCCGACGGGGATGAAGTCGCCGTCGGCGGGTTCGCCGTCGACGGTCAGGCCGGGCGTGGCTCCGCGCTTGATCTCGACGTCGAACAGCGTCCCGCGGAACGGTCGCTGGTAGGCGGCCTGCTTCCACTTGCTCGGCAGCAGCGGCCGGATGCGGACGCCGCCGATCTCGCGGCGGAAGCCCAGCAGGCGGTCGACGCAGTTGAGGAAGTTCCACGCCACCGTGCCGGTCCGCCACGGGTCGTCGCTGACATGGTGGGTCATCCGCATCGCCGTGGGGCCGACGTAGCCGTTCGCCTGGGCGTAGGGCTCGGACTTCTCCTCGGCCGGGAGGATCCGCACGAACGTGTCGAACGCCTTGTCGGCACGGCCGGCCTCGAAGTCGGCGGCGACCTTGAACCCGCCGGCGTGGCAGTAGACGTTGCCGTTGGTGAAGAACCCCGGGGGCGTGCCGGTGAGCTGGCCGATCCCGTGCTGGTACTTGGTGAACGGGGGCCAGTTGTGCACGGGGCCGACGGGCGAGTCGACCATCGGTTCGATCCGCTCGGCGATCCTGGTGTACTCCTCGGGGCTCAGCACGCCCGACAGGACCGACCACGACTGCGGGTTGATGAAGACCTTGCCCTCCCGGGCCTTCGACGTGCCGATCGGCATGCCTTCATCGTTGATCGAGTAGAGGAACCATTTGCCGTCCCAGCCGTGCGTGAGGATGGCGTCCTTGAGTTTCTCGTAGCGGGTCGCGCAGGTGCGGGCGAGCTGGGTGTCGCCGCGGGCCTCGGCCATGGCGCCGACGAGCTTGAGCACGCGGGCGAGGGCGAAGCTCATCCAGACCCCCTGGCCCTTGCCCTTGACGCCGACCTTGTCCATCAGGTCGTTCCAGTCGCCGTAGTGGACCTTGGACAGGCCCAGGTCGCCGCGGTCGTTCCAGAGGAACTCCATCGCCCGGACGTTGTGCTCCCAGATGGTGCCTTCGCCTTTGTCGCTGTAGGGGACGACCTGCTCGAGGATCGACAGGTCGCCGGTCTCGGCCAGCAGGGCGTCGGTGGCGTGGCTGATCCACGAGGGCGAGTCGGCGTAGTGCTTGTCGGCGGCGGCGATGTCCATTGACGCCACGCGGAACGCCCGTGGGCAGAACCCGTCGCTGCGCTGGTTGCGCAGGGCCTTGGTGAGCATGGCCAGCGCCAACTCGGGGTTGACGATGCTCATGCCCGCGGCGTCCTGGCAGGTGTCGCGGTAGCCCTTGAAGTAGAAGCGGGCCCAGTCGGCCATCAGGTACAGTTCGTGCTTGAGCCACACGCTGAACAGGCGGTTGAAGTCGCCGTCAGGGGTCGCGAGGGCCAACCCGCCCAGGCGGGCGATGTTCTGTTTCTTGATGGCTTGCAGTTCCGCCTCGATCTTTTGGGGGCTGTCGAACGCCCGCACGAACCGGCGCGCCTCGGGTTCGTCCAGGACGACGCCCACCACGAAGTTCATCGTTCGCGAACCCTTGGCCGGCAGCTTCATGTTGTGCTGGCAGGCGCCGACGAGGTACTCGGCCGACGCGACGGAGTTGCCCAGCTTGCCGTCGACGACCCGCTGCGGGCAGGCGTAGTTGCGGGTGCGCCCCAGGAAGTAGTCCTTCGAGACGTCCCAGCGGTTGATCTTCCGGTCGCAGGCCATGAAGGCGCGGTACTTCTCGTCGACGACCGTGTAGGTCATGTTGCGGAAGAAGAGCATGTTATCCTTGGGCAGGTACTCGGCGCTGAGGCCGCCGACGTAGCCGTAGGGCATGTTGACCCCGTCGAGCATGACGTTGGCGACGGTGAAGATCGACAGGTCACGCTTGCGGCGGGTCTCGTTGTCGATCGAGATCGTCCACACCTCGCCCATCCACTTGCGGGGGACGAACATCCGGAAGGTCACGCGGATGCCGTTGGCCAGCGTGCGGAGGATGGTGTAGCCCAGCCCGTGGCGCATCTCGTAGTCGTCGTGGTCGGTGTGGCAGGGCAGGTAGCCGGCCGACCAGACCTCGCCGGTGGCGTTGTCGCGAATGTAGACCCAGCGGGGGTCCTCCCGCATGTCCTGCTTGCCGAACAGGTTCGTGACGACCCCTTCCTCGTTCTGGTACAGCGAGCAGCCGTTCATGCTGTTGCCGGCGCACGCGAGGTAGGTGGGGTTCCAGAAGAAATTGAACCAGTCGCGCGGCGTGTGGGGCGTGGTGACGACGTATTCGAGGCCGTCGTCGGTGAAGGTCCCGTAGTTGCCCATCTCCGTCTCCTTGTCAGTTGGCCGCCGTGCCCGCGAACGAACCGGGGCCGCCGGCGGTCGTTCGAATCCCGTACAATCGGCGACATGGTAGTCGCCCGGCCGGCGGGGTGCAACCCGTTCGCCCGCCGGCCCGCGCCGTAAGGGGGCGATTCTAAGCCGTCCGGCGCCGATCGCAAGTCGATTCGGGGCAACGTTTGGCGTTGGGCGGCCGAATGGCTATACTCAACAGGCGAAAGGACGCCTGTCAGCCCCGCCGGCAGGCTTTCTCGCCGGCGCGCCCGCGATCGGGCGACGGTCGGGGCCGCGACGACGGGGCGCGAGGAGACGATGCATGAAACTTGTATGGATAGTGGTGGTCGCGGTGGGGATCGTGATGGCGGGCCGTGCGATGGCGGCGACGGCGGCGGCGAACGGCCCGGCGGTGGCCGCGACGAAGACGGCGGGAACCGAACCGATGGCCAAACAGATCTTCGACGGGGCGATGAGCCACGTCAACAAGTTCGACACCGCCACCGGCGAGGGCTTCTGCTGGCACGCCCGCGCGCGGGGAGCGCCCTTGCTGACGGGGTACCGGGCCTATCGCGACCCCGTCTGGCTCGACTATGCCGAGCGGTACTGCGACGAGCTGGTCGCACGCATGGCCACCGGCCCCGACGGTTACAAGGGGTTCATCGGCCCGTTCATCTATGACGAAAACGTCTGGGCCGACGTGCACATCGGCGATTCGATCCTCATCAACCTGATGCTCGAATTCGCCGAGATCGTCCTGGCCGACGAGGCCCTCACCGAACGGTACGGCCAGAAGGCCCGCGCCTACGTCGACCTGGCCAAGACGCACCTGATCGAGAAGTGGGACGCACGCGGCACGTGGCGCGAGGACGGGCCCTACGGCGGGTGGGTGTCGTGGAACCGTTACGGCGAGCCGGGCAACTTCACCGACTGGACCGTCCGCGACGACATCGACAAATCCACGCTCGGCCTGCCGCACAACAAGAACATGGACGTCGCCGTCGCCTGCCTGCGGATCTACCGCATCACCGGCGAGCGGAAATACCGCGATAAGGCCGCCAAGGTCTTCGCCCTGTTCAAGAGCCGCCTGCAGTACTTCGACGACCACTACCTGTGGAACTACTGGGAGCCGGTGACGGTCACCGATATCGACCTGGACAAGGGCGACACCCGCCACTGGATGAACGTCCACCCCTACCGCAACTACCAGGCCGGGGAGATCGGCGACATCGTCGAGGCCTATCACACCGGCGTGGTGTTCAGCGAGCAGGACCTCCGGCGGATCCGCAACACCAACCTCGAGGTGATGTGGAATGGGGACCTGGACGACCCCCAGTGGAGCAACTCGAACGTCACGATCCCCGGCTACACGCCCGCCAGGCCCTCGGAGGCGTATCCGACCTGGGCCGGCACGCTGTGGAGCGCGCTGGCGGATTTCGATCCGACCGTCCGCAAGCTGGCGACCCCGGCCGAGCGGGACGACCGCGGCGCCCACGCGCGCGTGGCGGCCGACTACTTCACCCACGTCGTCTGCGCCCGCCCGCCGAGCTACGAACGCCGCCACCTGGTGGACCCGGCGGAGGTGTTCGACGTGCCGGCCGACGACAGCAGCGCCATGACCGTCGCCGCCGTCCTGCCCAGCCGCATCCGGCGGGGCGAACCCAGCGCGGTGCTGGCCAAGACGTCCATCGGCGGACGCCTGCGGGTCGAACTCGTGGACCCGATGAGCCGCAAGACCGTCACCACGCTCTACGAGGGCACGGTCGGCGGCGGGATGGACGGCCACGGGGGCCTCAGCGTCCACACCTTCGACGGCGGCGGCGTCCCCGCCGGCGACTACGTCATCCGCTGGACCTTCAACGACGAGGGCTACCGGTTCTTCCCGGTGCGGATCCTGGACTGACGTCACCCTGGGCTGATCGGCTGGGCGGCGCGGATCCGCGGGCCCGCTCGATGCCGTTGGCGTCGATCGCGGCGGCGCCGGCCGCGGCGAACCGCTCGAAGTCCTCCAGCGGCGCGGCCGACGTTCGCGGCAGCGGCGTGATCCAGATGAGGACCTCGACGGCCCCGGCGGCCGGTGGGACTGGTGATGGCGATCTTCATGAGCTTCCCCCCTCGCAACCATCGGGGCGCCGCGGCCGTCTGCATCAGGAGGATCGACACTTTTGGGCGGGTCACAAACGATCCAGACCCGACAGGCGCCCGTGCTCGTAGGAACAACTGTCTGTCGGACCGGGAACCCGCCGCCCGCGTTTCCGGCCTCGATCAGGTAAGTTCCCGCGGGCCTGGGCTATGCGATGGATCCACGAGACAAGACCTTCGAGCCCGACGCCGTGATGCGCCGCTGCGAGTCCTGTCTCCGCCGCCTGTTGGAGCGCGCCGGGCAGGTTGTCTGGATGGACCGCGCCGCCGGCGGCCGCGGGATCTACGCGAGCGCGTCGTTCAAGGACCTGTGGGGCCTCGATTATTCACCCGAGGAGCCGGGCGGGCACTTGTGTCTCGATCGCATCCATCCCTACGACCGGGCGGCTGTCGAGACGGCCTACAGGCAACTGGCAGATGAAGGGCAGTTTACCGTCGAGTTCCGCATCGTCCGGCCCGACGGGACCACCCGCTGGGCCCGCGACCGCGGCTGGCGGGTGCCCGACGGCGGCGACGCGGACGCGGACGTCACCGTCGGCGTGACCGAGGACATCACCGAGCGGAAGGAAGCCGAGCTGGAGGCTCTCCACCTGCAGAACCAGCTCCTCCACGCCCAGAAGCTCGAGAGCCTCGGCGTGATGGCCGGGGGCATCGCCCACGACTTCAACAACCTGCTGGTGGCCATCCTGGGCAACGCCGAGATGGCTCTGCAGGAGCTGCCGGCCCACACGCCGGCCCACGCATTCGTCAACGAGGTCCGCCTCGCCTCGCTGCGGGCGGCCGACCTGGCCAACCAGATGCTCGCCTACTCCGGCAAGGGCCGCCTGGCCGTCCAGCCGGTGGACGTCAACGCCATCGTCGCCGAGATGGCCCACCTGCTGAAGGCCGCCATCCCCAGGCGGATCACCCTGGGCTACGAGCTGACCCGCCCGATGCCGAAGGTGGCCGCCGACGCGGTCCAGCTCCGCCAGGTCCTTATGAACATGATCACCAACGCCTCCGAGGCGATCGGCGACCGCCACGGGGAGATCCGCATCCGCACGGGTCTGGTCGACGCCTCCCGCGGGTACCTCGCCGGCGCCCGGCTGGGCGAGACGCTCACCGAGGGCACGTATGTCTACCTGGAGGTGGCCGACACCGGCGCCGGGATGGACCAGGCCACCCAGGACCGCCTCTTCGAGCCGTTCTTCACGACCAAGTTCACCGGCCGCGGGCTGGGCATGTCGGCGGCGCTGGGGATCATGCGGAGCCACAAGGGCGCGATCTTCGTCGACAGCACCCCGGGTCGCGGCACGACGATCCGACTGCTGTTCCCGCCGTGCGAGCCGGCCGAGACCGCCCGGGTCGAACCCGCCCCCGCCGCCGCGCGCCAGGCCGACTGGCGGGGCAGCGGCCTGGTGCTGGTGATCGACGACGAGCACGCGGTGCGCAACATGGCACGGCTGATGCTCGAACGGCTGGGGTTCACCGTCCTGACCGCCCGCAACGGCGCCGAGGGCATCGTGGCGTTCTGCGACCACGACCGGGAGACCGTCGCGATCCTGCTGGACCTGACCATGCCGATCATGGACGGGGAAGAGACCCTCGCGGAGTTGGTGCGGATCCGCGAGGACATCCCCATCATCCTCTGCAGCGGCTATGCCGCCGAGGACGCCGTCCGCCGCTTCGCCGGCAAGCCCATCGCCGAGTTCCTCCACAAGCCCTTCAGCCTCGACGACCTGGCGGCGGTCCTGCGGAGGCAACTGGAGGGCCGGACCGCCGGCGCGCACGGCTGATCAGGCCATCGCCGCCAGTCGCTTGAGCAGCGTGATCGTTCGAGCGGTGATCTCGACGCCGGTGTCGGGACGGGCCAGGCCGATCTCGCGACGGCGGACGCCGGCGGCGAGCATGGCCGCTTCGGTCTCGGCGTCGAAGCCCTGCAGGCCGATCTCGTAGCCGCCCTGTTCGTACGCGATGGGCGTGCCGATGTACCCGCAGCGGCCGTCGAAGCCCAGCAGGATCAGGTCGTCGAACGGGCTGGCGCGGTGGATCTGCTCGGCGAAGGCGCTGAACATCTCCGCCGGCGTCGTCGCGATGGCGATCGTCCCCAGGCGGAAGCCCCGGATCGTGAAGCGGCGCTGCCGGCGGTCGTGGGCGCGGTCGGCGGTCGAGTAGGTCAGGTGCTCGATCGACCCGGGGCGGATGAACGCGTCGTCGGCGGGCATCGCGCCGAGCACGGCGCGGGCGAACCGCTCGCCCAACTCGGCGGTGCTGCGGCGGTACCAGGCGACCCGCCCGGCGTCGTCGTCGGCGCCGATGGGGTGGACGCTGTGCATGTCCACGTCCCCGCAGAACCCGTTGCCGTACACGATCGTCGCCTCGCCCAGCAGCTCGGCGAAGGCGGCTTTGACCCCGCCGACGACCTCCGAGTTGAACCGGTTGATCCCGACGAAGTGGATGTGCGAGTCGTAGCTCGTCAGCAGCGCCATCGGCGCGCGGGCGCCGACCTCGCGGGCGACCAGGAAGCGGATCCGCCGCGGGTCCGGGTCGGCCGGTCCGGCGAACTTCTCGCCGGGGATGCCCACCGGCCCGCTGCCCCACGAGGGCATCACCCCGCCGCCGGCGTAGCGCATGCGGCGGTTGGTGCCGACGGTCTCGCTGAGCGTCGCCGTCGCCGCGGCGATCTCGGCGGGCCTGATCGCCTCGTAGGCCCGGCAGCAGGCGTCGATCGTGCCCTGGCGGACCTTGCGGCGGTAGGCGTCGGCGGCGGCGCGGCAGGCGAGGGTGTCCTCGGCGGGGTGGCCCGAGGTGGAGTGGTTGTGACGGCTGAGGATCCGGATGTGCGAGGTCGGCACGCCCGTTCGCTCGGCGACGGCCTCGTCGACCGGCGTCTCGCCCTCGCCCGACCGTGCCCCCGCGTCGCAGGTGGCGAGGATCAACGCCGCGTCGCCCGCGGCCATCGCCAGCGCGTCGACGTACAGCTCGTGGCCTTCCAAAACGCCCTTGGCCGCCCCGGGGGCGTGCAGCCCGCCGACGACCATCAGTGTGGGGTTGTCGGGCGAGACGTTCACGCTCGCGGCGCCCGCGCGGAAGTCAGCGGCCATCGTTGCCTCCCCGGCCGTTCGCGGCCGTCGCCTTGGCGACCTGCATTCGCACCCGCAGGTCCGCGTCGTCGGTTCGTTCGGTCAAGGCCGCCATCGCCGCCGGCGTGCCGACCCGTTCGAGGGCCTCGACGGCGCAGAGGCGGACGTAGGGGTCGTCGTGGGCGGCGTGGCGGGCGAGGATCGGCACGGCCGACGGGTCGGCCAGCCGTCCCAGCGCCTCCAGCGCCGCCGCCCGATCGAACGGGTCGTGCAGGCGCCCGTCGAACATCGCCGCCAGCCGCCGCCCGTACAGGTGCCGGCCGTGGCGGGCGAGGGCCTCGCAGGCGGCGGCGCGGGCGAAGTCGGTCGGGTCGTTGTGGGCGACCCACACCACGCGGTCGACGTGGTAGGGCCGGTCGCTCGCCCGCAGGAGGTTCACCGCCGCCCGCCCGCGGACGTAGCGGCTGGCGTGGCCGAGCATCGCCACCAGGACGCTCGTCGCCGCCGGCGTGCCCAGCAGCCCCAGCGCGTCGCAGCGGTGGATGAACCGGTGGGCCTCGCGACTGTCGGCGGCGAGGGCCTCGACGGTGATCCGCCGCTTGAACCGCCGCGCCGCCTCCAGGTCGTCCGGCAGGCGGAGCACCGCGGGGGCGAACCAGGCGAACAGGGCCCATTCCTTGCGGTCGATCTCGGTCTTCGATTTGTCGTCGTCCAGCAGCCAGTCGATGCGGCTGTCGTCGCCGAGCGCCAGCAGGGCGATCGCCGCCGCCAGGCGGACCGACGTGCTGCCGTACCACCAGCCGCTGTCGTCGTCGACCCGCGGATCCTCGGCCAGTTCCCGCAGGACGCCGCAGGCGTCCCGGTCGCCCAGGCGGGCCAGGGCGTCCACCCCGGCGGTCTTGGCGTAGTAGCCGCTGGTCCGCACGTACTCGACCAGCGGACCCACCGCCGCCGGCGCGCCCAGCTCGCCCAGCAGGCGGGCGGCCTCGGCGGGCAGGACGGGGTCGTCGAGCTTCAAGGTCTCCAGCAGCAGCGGCGGCGCGACCGGCCCGGCGGCCGCCCGGGCCGACGACGGGCCGAACACCGACAGCAGCGTCAGCGACGCCCCCGCCGCCGTCGATTGGCGAAGAAACTCCCGACGCGTGATCGGTCGGACCATCGGCGGACCTCCTCAGCGCGGAGCACCATTGCCCCGCGACGGCACAATGCAGTATCATCCATCCCCGCAAACGAATCAAGCGCCCGCTCCGGCGAACCGGAAGGAGACCCTCGCATGTCCGACAACCACCGCACCATCACGGCCGTCCTGGCCACGGCACTGGGAGCCCTCATGATGATCACCGACGCAGCGGCGATGGAATGGGACGCCATCCAGACGGTCAAGCGGGACTGCCTCGCCTCGGCCGCCGGCAACGCGATGGCCCAGCAGAAGACCGACGCGGCGGCGCCGATCCCGCTGACCGCCGCCGCCCGGTCGATCGAGGGCTGGAACGTCACCACCGAACCCCGCGCCGACGGCGCGCTGGCCGTCCGCCTGACGGCGCGGCCGTTGGACAGCCGGCGGCCCGCCACGGAGGTCGTCCGCCTGACGCTTGACGCGCCGGTCGACATGATCAGCCATCACAGCGGCCTGGCGATGACCGTCCGGATCATCGGCGAGACCTCGCCCGAGGTCCGCCTGGGCGTCCGCTTCCTCGGCGCCGACGGCGCCGCCGTCATTCGCCCGGTCGTCCCGGTGCGCAGCGCGTGGGGCGACAGCCCCCACGAGGTCTACTTCGATTGGGCCTTCCTCAACTACGCCGACGCCGGCGACGCCGTCGCGGCCCTGCGGGCCGTCCACACCGTCGAACTGACCGCCGCCGCCCGCCGTCGCACGCCGCAGCGCGGGCCCGCCGACGCGCCCCGGCCCGCCGCGTTCATCGTCTCGGACCTCCGCGTCGTCGACTACCTCCGCGGCTCGTTCGACCCCAGCCGCCACCGCTGGCAGGCCGACGGGGGCAAACCCGACCTGACCCTCCAGCACCGCTGCCAGGAGGTCACCGGCGTGGTCGCCCGCTTCGGCGGCGGCGCCGGCCAGGCGGCGGCAATCGCCTCGCTCGACCACTGCGCCCGCACGCAGTGCTGGGACGGGTCGTTCCTGGACGGGCGGCGGGGGGCGCGGACGGTCGCCTCGGGCGAGTACACGCACGGGTTCACCCTGTATGGGCTGCTGTGCGGCTACGAGACCCTCGAGCAGGCCGCCCACCCCGCCCTGGACGAGCCGGTGACGATCGGCCCGGCGACGATGACCCGCCGCGAGGCTTACCAGCGGATGTTCTATCGCGGGGCGATGTCCCGCGCCGCGGCGCTGCCGTCGCAGTACCGCGACGACATCATCGGCGGCGACACACTCATGACCGGCGCCAACCGGGTGCTCGGCTACGCCATCGCCATGCGGATGATCGCCGACCGGCTCACCGACGACGCCCGCGCCGCCGAGGTGCTCGCCCGCTACCGGCCCATCATGCGGCAGATCGCCGACGCCCAGGGCAAGTACTCCGGCGGGTTCCCCGTCCTCGGCGAGGGCGACCGCTACGACGGCCGGGGCATCCACTACGACGGCGGCTACACCCGCACGCACATGGACTGGCTGGTCAACGGCGTCATCCGCACCGGCGACCCGCTGCTGGTGCAGATGCTCCGGCGCTATCAGACCGCCTTCGAGGCGGCGATGAACGCCGAGGGCCGCGGGCTCAAGAAGCTCATCTCCGAACGCCACCCCGGCGGCGGGGACGTCCAGCTCACCCTGCCGCACGCGACGTACCAGGTGGGCGTCGAGCACCACCTGCCGATCATCGCCCAGTGGGGCTACAACGTCCACCTCAGCCAGTGGGGCGGGGAGAAGGTGGGCAACCACTTCACCTTCGCCGGCCACGCCCAGGGCTATTCCCTGGGCGCCCACGTCGCGGTGCTTTTCGACGATCTTCGCGCCGAGCCGGTCCCGGCCGACCTGGGCTACCGCTTCCCGCGGGAGTTCCCCATCTGGTCCAGCCGCCTGTATACCAAGGCCGGCGAGCTGACCCGCACCAGCACGATGACGATCACCGCCGACGGCCGGACGAGCGACGACTTCCGCATCGAAGTCGGCGAGTACCCCGTCACCGTGGGCGTTCCCGTCCGCGTCCGGCCCGCGACGGGCTCGGTCCGCGCGACGGCGGTGTCGCTGACCGGCTGGCCGGCCCTGCTGCCCGACGGCGCGCCCGTGACGCTCGGCGGCGACGTCGCCGCCGCCGGC
>CAZHRW010000198.1:0-71519 GCA_964535025.1 uncultured Planctomycetales bacterium | reverse complement strand
CGCCCAGGATGTGCGAGCTGATGAAGATGGTCTTGTCCATCTTGCTCAGCTCTTTGAGTATCTCCATAAGTTCGACGCGGGCGCGGGGGTCCAGGCCGCTGGCCGGCTCGTCCAGCAGGAGCACCTTGGGGTCGTGCAGCAGCACCCGCGCGAGGCTCAGCCGCTGCTGCATCCCGCGGGACAGGCCGTTGACCAGGGCGTCGGCCTTGTGGACCAGGTCGGTCAGCTCCAGCACATCGCCGACGACCTGGTCACGGGCGGCGCCGTTGATGTCGTAGGCGGCGGCGAAGAACTCCAGGTACTCGCGGACGACCATGTCCTCGTAGGCGCCGAAGCTGTCGGGCACGTAGCCGATCAGCGGGCGGACCTTGCGGCTCTCGTAGCCGATCACGTAGTCGCAGATCCGCGCCTCGCCCCACGTCGGCTGCAGCAGCGTGGCGAGGATGCGGATGGTGGTGGTCTTGCCGGCGCCGTTGGGGCCGATGAAGCCGTAGCAGTCGCCTTCGGCGATGGCGAGGTTGAGGTTGCTCAGCGCCAGCAGTTGGCCGTACCGCTTGGTCAGGTTCTTCGTTTCGATAATGGGCATAACTGGGGTTGCTCCGGTCGCCTCAGAAATCTCCCGCCCCGGCGGGCGCCGGCGCGTCGGCCGCCGCCGCCGACCGGCGGGCCGGCATCAGCACGCGGACGATCGTCTCGCCGGTGGCGGGCACCGCGTCGCCGTCCACCGCCAGCGGGACGGGCAGGTAGCGGTCCGCCCGGGCGATCAGCAGCGCCTGGCGGGCGTGGACCTGGTCGGCCCGGTCCAGGCGGACGAGGCTGCGCCGCAGGGGCCACGCCCCGTGGCCATGGTCGTCGGCGGGGTCAAAGCGGCTCAGCGTGGACAGCAGTTGGACCTTTTCGAGGAACGTCAACTGGCGGTTGCCGGTGAGCATCATGTCCCCGGGCAGGCGCATCCGCCGGTGGAACGTCGGCAGGTCGACGGCCTCCACCGGCCGCCGGCCGGCCGCGGCGTCGGCGGCGGTGGTGAACGCGACGGTCGAGGAGGCCTCGACGTCGCCGAGGCCGACGACGACGATCGGGTTGCCGCGGCCGCCGGGGGCGACCAGCAGGATCGCCTCGGTCAGGTCCGCGGGCAGGTCGTTGGTAATCGTGCCGCTCACCACGAGCCGGCGGCCGTCGATGGGGTCTTCGACGACATCGAGCTCGGCATGGCCGGTGACCGTGTGTTCGACATCGCCGCGCCAGCTCACCGCCAGCCGCTTGATCGTCCGGCGGACGTAGGGCTTCAGCGTCGTCGGCGCCGCCAGGTCGACGGCGTAGGTGCGGGGGTCGGGGTAGCCCTCGAAGCCGCCCCCGGGCGGGTCGGCCACGCGGATCATGGGTGTCAGGGCCGCCTGCGGATCACCCTCGATCGTCACCTCCGGCGCCCGGTGGTCGGGCACGTAGAGACCGACGTAGCCCTGGGCCACCCCGTAGGTCGAGCCGCTGGTCAGGTCGAGCACGACGGCGTTGACGGCCGACTCGCCGCGGATGCCGAACAGGCTGAACAGCACCGACGCGCCCGTGGCCGCCGCGACGACGATGCCGAACCACCACCAACTCAGGTGCGTCCGGTGCGTCCACCGGGCGAGCAGCCACGTCCCCGGCCCGGCGGCCACGACGTACACCGCGCACAGGGCGACCACGACCACCACCAGCAGGCTGCCGACCTCCCCCGAATCGAGGTGCTCGGCCAGCGTGTCGGTCAGCGGCAGCCCATGGCCGACGACGGGATCGCTGTGAACCCGCACGCCGGCCAGCGCCCCCAGGCACCGGGCGCGGTAGAGCATGGAACCGTTGTCGAAGCCGGCCTGGTCGATCGTGGTGCTCAGCACCGTCACGGTCCCGGCCCCCCTGGCCCAGCGGCACAGCAGGGGCAGACGCATCCCCCGCTCCCACGCCATCACGTGGGCGCCCGACCGCGGCGTCACGCCGACGGCCATCCCGCCGTCGCCCCCGCCCGACAGGCCCAACGCCGCGTGCAGCGGCTCCATCGACGGCACCTGCACCGCCAACTGCTCGGCCCGCACCGGGAGGATCTCCGCCAAATCACTCGCGGCGTTCAGTTCCAGGGCGTGCGAGCCCAGCGCCACCACCAGGTGCCCGCCCCGCCAGACCCACTGCACCAGCGCGAGCCGCTGTTCGTCGGTGAGCTGGTCCGGCTGGGGATCGCTCCAGACCAGCACGTCGACCATGTCCAGCCCCAGCCACCGGACCGGCACCCGCGCCGGCGGCACCGTCACCACCTCCACCGGCTCGCCGGTTTGGACGCCCGCCGACTCCAGCACCGCCCACGGGCCCGGACCCGGGCCGATCACGCCGAGCACCCACTGGCCGGCCTCCAGGGCCCTCGGCGTCACCGGCATCACGGCGCGGCCGGTCTTGCCGTACCCGCCCAGGTCCACCGAGGCCGCCGGGTCGTAGCCGCCCCCGTCGGTCAGGCCGTAACTGATCGACAGCGTCCCATCCAGCAGCGCGCCGGGCTGCGGCGAGATGAGCACCTGCCGCCATTGGGCCTCCGCGGCGGCCAGCGGGGCGGACTGCCGCCAATAGAGATTCTCCCCGTCGTCGTCGGTCTGGACGGCCCGCAGCTCGCCGTCGACCGTTTCGCCCCCCTCGGTGGACAGCTTCACGAACACCGGCACCATGTGCCCGGGCCGGTACACATTCGAAAACCCCATCTCCACCGCCTCGATCCGCACCTGCGCCGATGCCGCGGCCGCAAACACGGCCAGCACGACCACGGCAGTCAGCACGCCCAACGGTGAGCGAATTGAACCGGGAACCTCCTGCCCCCCAGGCAAGGGCGCTAAGCGCGCAGGCCGCTGTGATGGGGGAACGCCTATGAGGCCACACGCGCCGACCGGGCCCGAGCCGCCTGCCGCGCCAACGATGAAAACACTCGACTCATGCGCCCTGTACATGCCGAAGTCCCGTAACAACGCAATATCTCACCAACTGCTTCTCTGGGCGACAACAGTCATCTTCGCACGCTTCATTCACCTGGCAATCAAGATGATTCGGGGAAAGCTGTCCGATTCCAACCTTAGTATTTTTCATAGGTTCCGAACTCAGCCTTCTTTCTTGCTCTGGTTCTTTGTGCCGCCATGGCCTGATTCGGAGGCATTTGGCACAAAGAGGTACCGCCGCCACCGGCCCGCTCCTTCAACCTCGAGCCGACCATCGATCACCAAGTCGGCCAAGGCACGTTGGACCTTCCGGCGGGCGATTTCCGCGCCTATTCGTTCATGAATCTCACTGATCGCTCCCTCGCGATAGATGCTCAGATCCTGCAGGATCAGCTCCTGCAGGCGATGTTTCTCGATGCCACGCAGTGTCGTGGTGCCCTTGAACTCCAATTTCCGGAGCACGGCGGGCTCAACGAAATACTCCATACCCTTCGTCTTGCCTCGGGTGCTGACCAAGGCCCAATCGCGCAGGTGACCCAGCCAGTGCTTCAACTCCTGCGCATTTCGCAGCGCAAGTTCTTTCTCCAGGTCGAGTGCGGTAACCGCGCCGTGTTGGGCCACCAAGCCCAGACAGATGAGTTCCCTCTGTGTGGGTTGGAACGTCTGGTCCACCTTGGCCATGAAGTCCACGATCTCGGGCTTCAGCATCTGCTTGCGAACGGTAATCACAACGCGATCATCACCTTCCTTTACATCCGGCACGGGCCGTCCCGTTGTGACCAGCGCCTCGTACATCCGGTCGAACCCACTACCTTCCCGTTCCATCAGTTTCAGGTCATAGAAGACCTTCGCAAGATGTGGATTCCTTTGACTAGTCACATGCAGAATGTTCCGAGGCGTGACGCCCACTGGCAGAAGACCCGGATTGTGAACTTCCATTCGATCCGGAAATAGATTAACGAAAACGTCGCCTCGCTGCGTATAGGGCCGATGGACCAGCGCATTGGCGAGCAACTCGCGAACGACGACCTCTTCATAGTGTGGAACGGTCGTGCGGAAGAGGCCTGCGGGCATCTCGTAGCTCTCGCGCCATTCCGGAACATCGTTCCAGACTGCGGAGATCATCTCCATGGGGTTCAAGGCGTAATCGTCCCACGTCTGCTTACGAACCTTTCGGCTTTGTTCGTCATACTTGACGCATTGGAGCGACGGAGCATACAGCAACGCCGCACGATCTTCGCGCCGGCCGATCCACAGCACGCCCAATTGCGTAAGCACGCCATTACGAACCATGAAGTAGTGTTCCAGAAGCTCGATATCCGACTTCTGCTTCACGAACTCGGTCACCCGATCGGATGCCCGGATCTGATCGCAAAACGCATGCGCTTTCTCTGAATCATGACTTCCCACCGGCAGACGACGGAGCGGCTGCAATTCCCACATGAACGAGCCGCGGTCCGCCATTAGACGCGTCAAGTCATCACCCCGGATCGGCTGGGTTTCATCCGACACCCGAATGAAGAAACGACCATCAGACGTCGATGCCACGCTCTGTTGGTTACCGTGTACGCGAATCTCCACATACTGGGCTCCATTCGAAGCCGTTTCTATTGAGGTCACCACAGCCACGTTCACCGTGACCTGAGAGATGCGCTTGCGCAGTTGTTCGGCCAGCCCTGAATCCACTGTCTGTCCGACCGGCGGCAAATCATCACCATCTTCGATGCCGACCTGGATCACGCCACCCGTTCCATTGGCGAAGCCGACGCAATCCGCCGCCAGCGCAGACACATCCTGCTTCTTGCCCAGCACGCAACGGATGGATTTCCGATCCAACTCCTGGCCTTCGTCCATCATGCTGGATTCTCCAGGTTCATCACAAGCCTCCCTCGGACAACGTTCCACGCGTTGTCATGTGGTCGTGCATGCGTGTCCCCTTACCGCGCTGCCTCGTCCGGCGGCCACTCGTCCGGCGCCGTGCGGCGGAGGACCCAGTCGTCGGGGTCGAGGACGACGCGCTTGACGGGGAACGCCACCTCGATCTTCACCGTGTGGGCCTTGCGGTCCAGGGCCGTTCGCACGCGGCGGGCGCGGCCGTCGTCGCCGAGGACCACCACGTCGATCGGCATGCGGCTGAGGTGGGCCGGCTGGGCGAGTGAGACGACGACCGTCCAGACGCCCTCCCCGTCGCCCGGCTCGACCGTGACGTCGGCCAGCTCGATGTGCGGGCAGCCCGGCCGGTCGAGCCACTCGTCGAAGAACCAGTCGAGATTCTCGCCCGCCCGCTCGGCGGCCAGGCGGCGGAAATCGTCCACCGTGGACGGCGTGAACGCATACGTCCGCACGTACTCCCGCAGCACCTCGAAAAAGGTCTCGTCGCCGAGCACGTAGCGCAGGGCGTGCAGGACCAGGGCGCCCTTCTCGTAGACGACCGGGCGGTACAGCGGGCTCTGGCCCATGAAGGTCTCGACGATGGCCTCCTCGCGGACGTGGGCGGACTGCTCCAGATAAAGCCCCCCCAGCTCGCGGATGTGCTCGCGGAACGGCCCGGCGCCCTCGCTCCATTCGGTGTACAGCGCGTCGCTGTAGGTGGCGAAGCCCTCCGAGAGCCACTGGCTGTAGCGCTCGTCGATGAGGTTGATCGGCACCTGGTTGCCCCACCACTGGTGGCTGAGCTCGTGGGCCAACAGGTTGACCGGCACCGCCTCGCGCCCCGCGACGACACCGTGGTGCAGGAACGTCAGGCTCGCCGGGCCGACGCCGCCGAGGATCGGCGGCAGCTTGACCTCCGCCATCGCCAGCTTCTCGAACGGGAACGGGCCGAAGTGCGCAATGTACTCGGTGAGGATCGCCTCGGCGACGTCAAGATACGCCTCCATGCGAGCGGCTTGATCAGCCTGCTGTTCGGCCCGCTGTTCGGCCCGCCGTTGGGCTAAAAAGTGGACGCTGATGGTCAGGCCGTCCACGTCACGCGAGGCGCTTTCGTAGGGGCCGTAGGCGAAATACAGGCCGAAATAGGGCTCTTCGCACCGCCACGTCGTCGTCCGCCGGCCGTCGGCGGTCCGCTCGCCGGCCGCGGCGCCGCTGCACAGGACCGTCAGATCCTCCGGCAGCGTCACGGCGATCTCGGCGGTGAACAGGTCGCCGAAGATCGTCACCGGATACCACGCCGCCCCGCTGAGGGCGTAGCCGCTGTCGTTGATCTGCAGTTGCAGACCCGGGTTCCGCAGAAGCCCGGCGATCGTCTCGGGCGCGGGCGGCGTCTCGTCGCCGTCGTCAGACACCTGCGCCGCCCACAGGCGCGCCCCCGTGCGGCCGTGGGCGCGCGACGGGCGCGGGGGCTTCAGTTTGCCCATGCGGCATCCTGACGCGATGGCCCGGGGGGCTGACGCCCCCGGGAGCATCAGGTCGCCTCTCCGGGGCTCAGCGCGGAAGAAGCCCTGACACCGGGGGCTGACGCCCCCGGCAGAATCAGGCCGCCCCTGCGGGGCTGACGGAACCGGGGACGCCACCAAGAGCCCTGCCGGACGCCGGGCCGATAGCTGATCGAGCAGTTGCTCATCGAGCGTCTCGGGCCATTCGAGCGGCTCAACGGTGGCGGTGTAGGCGAACGTCAGCGTCGCTCGCGCGCCGGCCGCCCAGGGCTCGTCCAGGCGCACCTGGATCACCTCGGCCTTGCCCGAGGGGCGGACGACCTCGACCGGACGGCCGTCCAGGGCGAACGCGCCCGGCTCGAACAGCGGCCCGAGCATGAGGAGGAAATCCTCCTTCGCCTGGCCGCCGTTGACCAGGACGACCGAACCGGTGATCTCCAGCGCGTGGGCGTCCGGGTCGACCGTGAGCTCCAGGCGATAGTGCTCGGCGTCGACCTTCTGGTCGATGAAGTCGCGGAGCATCTCGCTGGGCGGGATGGGCTTGCCCCAGCCGCTGTCAACGGGCCCGCCCCCGCCGGCGCCCCCGCCGCCGCCGTAGCGCCGGCGGCGGTAGTCCCGGGCGTCCCGCTGGGCCGTCTCGGCCTGCTCGCGATCGGCCTCGGCCTGCTGTTGCGCTTCGAGCCGCTCGGCTTCACGCCGCGCTTCGTGCTCGATCTCGGGGTCGTCGGCGTACTTGGCCGCCAGCTCCCGCCAGAGCGCCTCGCCCCGTTCGCTGTCGAACTCGCTGACGGCACGGGCGCGGCCGATCTCGGCCTGCTTCAGCCAGGGCGAGTCGGGGTAGTCGTTGATGAGTCGTTCGTAATACGCCGCCGCCGCTCGCGGCTCGGCGATCCGCTCGTGGAGGCGGCCCAGCCGCCAGAGGGCCTCATCGACCAGGTCGCTGTCGCCGTAGGTGGCGACGAAGTCCTCCAGCGCCGCCTGGATCGCCTCGGCGGGCTCGCCGATCAGGTCGTCGAGGATACGGCAGCGGCGCATGGCCACCGCCGGCGCGTCGGGGTCGTCGGTCCCGTAACGGTCGACGAATCCCCGGCAGACGTCGACGGCCTGGTCGAGCCGTTCCCCGGCGGCGTCCGGGTCGGCCGCGAGCAGCGACTTGGCCTCGGCGAGGTAGCTGTCGATGAGCGCCTCGTAGGCGTCGCGGGCCTGGGCCGTCTCGCCGTAGCGGTCGATCAATTGCGTCCACCACCGGCGGGCGGCGGCGGTGTCGCCGGCGTGGTCGTGGAGCTGAGCGAGTTGCTCATGGGCCGTCGCGGCCTGCTCGTCGGTGGCCTCGAAGGCCGTGAAGACCCGCCTGTAGGCCTCGACCACCTTCTCGCGCTCGGCCGCCGCCTCGTCCGCCGCCAGTTGCCCCGCCCGCCCGAGGTAATCGGCCTTCGCCGCCGCGGCCGCCTCGAGCTGCTCGGCCGCCGAGTGCGGCGTGGCGGCGTACCACCAGCCGCCGATTCCCACCGCCGCCGCGACGAGCACCGCGACCGCCGGCAGCAGCCACCGGCGACGGCGGCGGGGCGCCTCGGCGAAGGTGGCCCGTTCGTTCAGGTCGGCTCCATAGGTTTCATCGTTCACGACGTCTCCCCTCATCCGGCCCGGCGACCGCGACGGCGGCGATCCGGCCGGCGGTGCGGGTCATGCCTTCACTACTTGTACCCCTCCACGCCCTTGACGGTGTACTTCTCGACCGCTTCGGTCAGGTCCACGCCGTTGATGTTCGCCAGCGTGCACAGCCATGCCAGGACATCGGCGAATTCCTCGACCTTGTTGGCCTGGTCGTCCCCGGCCAGCGCACTGGCCAGCTCGCCGACCTCCTCGACGAACCACAGAAACGTCGCCGGCGTGCCGCGCTCCGCGTCGCGCTGCCCGTACCTGGCCCGGATGAACTCCTGGAATGCCTGTATCCGCATCGCCTTCCCGTTTTCGTCAGAGGCACCCGCCGCCGGCGCGGACCGCGCCGCGGCCGTCGCGGGCGTCATTCATCGTATCATCAGCGAACGCAAGGTTCAACGTTCCTTGTGCCCCTGCGCGGCCCGCGCCGCACGGGCGGCCTACAATAGGGGGGCCGGGCAAGGGAGACGCAACCCATGCGGATCGCCATCGATATCGACGCCACGATCACCGCTTACCCGGTCTTCTTCCGCGTACTGACCGCGGCGCTGGTCGACGACCACGAGATCCACATCCTCACCGACCGCCACCCCGCCCTCGACGAGGCGACACGCAAGCTGCTGGCGGACCTGGGCATCCGCTACCACCACCTGGCGATCACGCCCGACAAGCACAACTACATCCTCGACCGCGGCATCGAGGTCCTCTTCGACGACAGCGACCACTACTACCAGCACCTGCCCGAATCGGTCGCCGTCTTCAAGTGCCGCCAGCATTACAACTTCGACTTCGACACCGGCCGCTGGTACTACACCGACGCCACCGGCCGTCCGGCCCCCACGGAGGCGTAGGCGACCGCGAAAAAAACCCATCATTTTCGCCCACCGCCCCATCTTGCAGCCCGGCCGCCCCGCCGGTACAATAGTGGGTCGTCGGCCTGCCGCCGACACCCACGGGGCGTGGCGCAGCTTGGTTAGCGTGCCTGACTGGGGGTCAGGAGGTCGCTGGTTCAAATCCAGTCGCCCCGAGTCAGAAGGCCCGTCTCTGACGGGCCTTCTGACTAGAGCAGCTGAGCAGTCGATCAGGAGAGCAGGAGAGAACGGATAACGGCAACGGCATTCGCGAAAGCTGCTTCTATCTCGCCTCACCTGCGGTCTCCTGAGCCCTGAGCGAGCCCAGCGAGTCGAAGGGTGCTCACCTGTTCTCTTCTTCAAGCCGTTTCGCGGCCCGAGTGGCGTGTCCGGCTCCTTCCGCTGCGGACGTCGGGACATCGATTCGAGCCATGGCGAACATTATGGTAGAGCACTTGGCGA
Organism: uncultured Planctomycetales bacterium; assembly: GCA_964535025.1. GTDB lineage: Bacteria > Planctomycetota > Phycisphaerae > SM23-33 > FEN-1343 > JAAYZK01. The sequence goes on along the minus strand of CAZHRW010000198.1, from coordinate 62,225 downwards.
GGTGACGGCACAATGAAACGCGTTTTCACGCTGGAGTACTGGCAGGACGATGACTGGTTCGTCGGCAGGTTCCGGGAAGTGCCTGGCGTGTTCAGCCAGGGAGAGACCCTGGATGAGCTGAAAGAGAACATTGCCGATGCCTATCGAATGATGCTCGAAACCGAGTCCGAGCCTGCCCACGCCGGTGCACAGACGCTGGAGCTTGGGGTCGAAGTGTGAAACGAGGCAGCTTCATCCGCTCGCTTGTTAAGCGCGGCTGCTATCTCCATCGTCATGGCAAGCGGCACGACATCTACGCCAATCCCTCCACAGGCCGACGTGCGCCCGTGCCTCGCCACTCCGAGATCAAAGAGAGCCTGGTCCGACTCATCGAGAAGCAGCTCGGGTTGTGAACCCGCGGACAGGCTCGACGCCTCATGATGATCGCAACGCTGCAGGTCTCGCTAAGGCCTCGACGCGGTTGACGAGGTCGCCCACCCGCCCCCGCGCCACGCCGCCGAACCCCTTGACGCCGTGGCGACAAGGGCGGACAATCCCCACTCGATCCTATTCACGACGGGAGGCAGCACATCGACCGACACAGGGAGACACCCATGATCCGAGCCGCTGATGGCCATGCCGGGTTCAACGCCGACGCCAAGCTCCCCTTTCCCACGCGGCCGCTGAAGGTCCACGACGCGGTCGTCGAGGAGTACATCATCCCGGAGGACAAGAAGGCCGAGGTCCTCGAACAACTCTACCTGTTCGACCCCGTGCCGGACCTCGACGACGAACTGTACGACATCCACGAGGACAAGACGTTCATCGTCCGCGAATTCCGCGTCACCTGGGAAGACGGCCACAACTGGCTGGTGAGCCCGTACTACCCCCTCAGCGGCGGCACCGTCATCGACTGGATGCCCGTCGAGTTCCCCGAAGACGACGAGGACGACGACGAGGCGTGGGACGAGGACGCGTGGGAAGCGGAAAACTGAGCGGCGACGCTCATGGGACGCGGCCGACCCGCCGTACCCCGCCGCCGCACCGCAAGGTCTGACACCTCCGGCCTGAAGGGGGTTGCCCTCCGTCGGCGCGGCACGTATGCTCGACGCATCCTTCACCAAGCCAAGGAGTGACCCATGAGTACAGTCGGTGTGGGCATCATCGGGTGCGGCGGGCGCGTGCGCGGGCTGGCGCGGCTGCTGATCCAGCGGGATCCGAACGTGACCGTCACGGCCCTGTGCGACACGCAGCCGCGGTCGATCGAGGCGTCGAAGCAGGCGTTGAACCCGCAGGCCAGGGTGTACGAGGATTACCGCGAGCTGGTCGCGGCGCCGGACGTGGATTGGGTGATGATCGGGTCGTACAACTGCTTCCACCGCGAGCACGCCGTCGCGGCGATGGAGGCGGGCAAGGACGTCTTCTGCGAAAAGCCGCTGGCGACGACGCTGGACGACTGCCTGGCCATGAAGGCCGCCCGCGACCGCACCGGCCGGACGTTCTACATGGGCTTCACGCTCCGCCACGCCCCCCACTACCGCACGATCCGACGCCTGCTGGACGAGGGGGCGATCGGGCGGATCCTCAGCTTCGAGTTCAACGAGACGCTCGAATTCAACCACGGCGGGTTCATCCACCAGGACTGGCGACGGCTGACGAAGTACGCCGGCTCGCACCTGCTGGAGAAATGCTGCCACGACATCGACCTGGCGATCTGGATGGTCGGGTCGCTGCCGCTGACGGTGGCGGGGTTCGGCGGCCTGGACTACTTCGTCCCGGCCCACGTCGGCGAGGTCGACCGGATCGGCCCCAACCCCGCCGGCGTTCCCGCCTTCAGCCTCTGGCAGCGCTACACCGACTGCACCGACCCGTTCACCTCCGACAAGGACATCCTCGACAACCAGGTGGCGATCATGCAGTTCGCCAACGGCGTCCGCGCCACGTTCCACGCCAGCGCCCTGGCCGGCCTGCCCGAACGGCGGATGTACCTCCTCGGCACCGAGGGGGCGATCCGCGCCGACGTGATCACCGGCAAGCTCGAGGTCCGACGGATCGGCTGGAACGAGCCGAGCCACCTCTACGACAACCCCGGCGGCGGCCATGGCGGCGGGGACACGGTGCTCATCAACGAACTGCTCGCCGCCATGCGCGACGGCGGCGTCCCGGCCGCGTCGCTGGAAGAGGGCCTCCGCTCGGCGATCACGTGCTTCGCCATCGACGAGGCGACCGACACCGGGCGGGTCGTGGACGTCCGGCCCCTGTGGGAGAAGGCAGGCATCGCACCATGACCGCCACCGACGACCTCCGCGAGATGACGCCCCTGGCCCGCCCGCTGCTGGACGGGCTGATCGGTTACGTCCAGCCGCGACTGGCCTGGGAGGGCGACCGGGCGTGGCTGCCCTACGGAACGTTCCCGGCGATCGAACGGCTGACGGTGACGGCCGACACGCCCCCGTCGAGCCGCCTGACGTGCGACGTGGCGATGGGGTTCCTCGTGGCCGGGCGGCTCGACGTGGCCGCCGCGCTGCTGCGCCACGCGCTGGACCGCCAGGGCGACGACGGGCGGTTCGTATGGAACTACGGCCAGTGGGAGACCGACCAGGTCGACCTGGGGACCGTGCTCGATACCTACAGCTACGCCCTGGCCCTCGGCGGCGACGCCCTCCCCGCCGACGTCCGCGACGGGATCCTCCGCTCGACGCGGCGGGCGATCGCCTTCCTCGACACGATGCACCAGCCGGACCACCCCGGGATCATCCAGAAACGCGCCGCCGACCCCGACCATCCCGGCGCGCGACGGACCGCCGATTACCAGACCGTCGACATCCTCAACGGCAACGCCCTGGCCATCACCGCCTACTGCCGCGGGGCGACGATCCTCGGCGAACCGGTCCTGATCGACCAGGCCGCGATGTTCGTGGGGAACCTTGCCGCACGCTTCGGCGCCCACGTCGACGGCTGGTGGGTCTACAACGAGAAACTCGACGACCGCTCGCGGCTGGCGGCCGAGTCGATCCTCTACCAGGCGATGACGGCCCTGTACATGGAGCCGCTCTACCGTGCCCGCCCCGCCGCGATGCCGGCGGCGCTGCTGGCCGACGCGATGGCGACCCTGGCGGCCGTCACCGACGAGGACGGACGGCTCGACTGGTCGCACGAGGCCCGCAGGGATTTCGTCGGGACGCAACTGCTGATGCTCCCCTCGGCCGCCGCCGCCCTCGCCGACGTCGCCGACGCGACCGCCGCGGGCCTGCGACGGCTGCGGTTCGTCGCCGAGCGGCTCGCCGATCCGGACACGGGGCTGCTGCTCAACGAGGACGGCGCCGTCGCCGACGAGCTGCGCCAGATCTGGGCGATCAGCGACCTGGCGCTCATCCTGGTGCGCGCCGCGCGTGGTGGATAGAAATCCGAAATTCGAAGCTCGAAATACGAAACAAATCCGAAACAGCAAAACGGACAAACGACAAGACAAACGGCAGACAGACGAAAAGCTGCGTTCCGGCTTGCCCGTTCGGGGCCTTGCCGTCTTGTCCGTTTTTCCGTTTGTTTCGGATTTCGTGCTTCGGATTTCGTGCTTTAGACTGGGCCTTGGCTTTGAGCTTCCCGGGCGAACCAACGAGGTAGAACGATGCCCCTGCCCCACCACGAGCTGGACCCGGCGATCCGCGACCAGTTCGATCGTTACATTCTGCTGAGCAACAAGGACGAGGACAACCTCCGCCGCGGGGCGCTGGTCGCGCCGTACACCAAGTCGTGCGGCAAGCGGCTGCGGCTGGCGCCGGGGGCGACGCTACCCTACCCGGACAACCTCGTCATCGGCGACGACGTCTACGTCGGCCTGTGGACCTACATCGGCGGCGGGCACATCACGCTGGAGGATCTCGTCCTGATCGGCCCGCACTGCACCGTCACCGGCGGCGACCACCGCTTCAACCCCGAACGCGACGACTTCAGCGCGCCCCACAAGCGGGGCCCCATCGTCATCGCCCACGGCACGTGGCTGGCCTCGGGCGTTACCGTCACCGCCGGCGTCCGCATCGGCCGTGCCAACCTCATCGCCGCCAACGCCGTCGTCACCACCGACACGCCCGACTACGCCGTCATGGCCGGCGTTCCCGCACGGCAGATCGGCTGTTCGAAAGACTTCTGACGATGACGCCTCAGTCGCCGTCCGCCGTCGTGTCCTCGGCCTCGGCCGTCGTCCCCATCAGCGCCTCGGCCATTTGGCCGACCAGCGGATCGGGGTCTTTCTCGGCGAAGGCCTTCAGGGCGGGGGTGGGTTGGCCGTCGGCGACGTCGACGAGGCGCTGGAGGGCCAGGGCGCGGACGGTGCCGGACGACTGCCCCAGGCAGGGGCTGACCAGTCGGGTCATCAGGGGCGTGAGGGTCAGGCGTTCCATCGCCGCCAGCGTGCGGGCGCGGACGGCGGGGTGGGCCTCCTGGAGAGCGTAGCGGAGCATCGCCAGGAGGTGCGACTCCTGGAGGTGGCTGCCCAGCTTGCCGGCCGGACCGGTTTCGCCGCCGCGGGTTTTCTCGGCCAGCGCCAGCAGCGACACCGTCGTCTCGGCCGCCCGCATCGCCTCGACGGGATCCTCGCCCGTCAACCGGCCGACGAGCTCCTTGAGCGCCTCGTAGTAAGCCGTGGGCGTCTGGTCGTCCAGCAGCGGCTGTCGGACAATCGTCGCCGGCTCGACCGTCAGGGCCGGCAGACCCGAGACGAGCTGGTCGTTGCGTCGCACGGGTTCGAGGATCGTCTCGACCGAGAACGTCAGACGGCTGAGGGGGCGGTAGCTCATCGCCCGGCGGACCTCGCCGGTGTTGAGCGAGACCACCTGGCGGACCGACTCGCCGCCGGCCAGCCAGCGGGGCGCCGGCCAGGCGACGGGAACCTGCTGGGTCCACTGCCGCCCTTCGTCCGGGGCGGTCATCCGCACCGTGAGCATCGCCCGGCTCTCCAGCAGCCCCCACTCGCCGATCGGCACCGGCGCCGAGGTCAGGTTGGTCAGCGTAACGACGACCGCCGGATCGGTGCCGGGGTGGATCCGGGCGGCGACCGGCTCGACCGTTACGCCCAGTGCCTTGTGCGGCGCGCGGCCTATCGCCAGGGTGGGCCCATCGAGGAAGGTCTCGACGCGGGCCTGGACTTCGTCGGCGGCGGGCATCGGCGGCGGCGGTGAGCTCTTATGCTTGTCGACGACCTCCAGCAGGCGGCGCCACGCCGCCCCGCGCCGGCTGAAGGTCCCGGCCGTCTCCAGCCAGCGTGCCGCGGCGTCGCGGTCCCCGCGGAGCAGGGCATCGTCGAGCAGGGCCGTCACCGCATCGAGATCGTGGGCGGCGAGCGTTTTGAGCATCTCCCGCGCCCGATCGGCCTGGTCACTTCGCAGGTGCGTTACCGCCCACACCCGCCGAACCAGCGGATCGTCCGGCGCCGCCCTCAGTGCGAGGGCCGCCCAGTTCATCGCCGTGCGGTGCCGCTGACGGCAGATTCGGTGGTACCACGCCGCCTCCGCCGCCATCGTCCCGTCGGCCCGGGCCGCCGCCTCGAGGGGTTCGTAGGCGTCCTTGAGCCGCTCCAAGAGCGATTGAACCTGCTCGGCGTCGCCGAGCTTGCGGTGGGCTTCGAGCAGCAGTGTCGCCATCGTCACGTCGGTGAGCTGCTCGCCGATGATGGCGGTGAACTCGCTCGTGGCGCGGCGGTAGGCCCCGGCGTCGATGAGGGCGTCGAGGTGGTCCCGCTGAAAGACGCGGCTGACCGACCGGCCCGTGGCGCCGGCGACGGCGGCGGCGTAATCGTAGAAACCCACCGCCTGGGCATGCAGGCCCACGTCGCGACAGATCTGGCCGGTCTCCCACGCCACGTTGATCGCCAGCGGATTGCCCCGCAACAGCCCCAGCGACACCTCGGTCCGCGCCGTCGCCCCCGTCTCGCCCGACAGCCGTGCCTGCCCCCCCAGGGCCGCCTGCTGCGTGGCGTCCAGCGTCAGCGCGCGGCGGTAGAGCGCCAGGGCCTCGTCCATCCGCCCGCGGCCTTCGGCGACGGCGCCGAGATTCGCCACCGCCAACGCGCGCAAGGCCTCGGACCACGACGGATCCGCGGCGAGCCGCTCGAGCATCGACACGCGCTGCTCGGCGGTGTCCAGCGCCGCCAGCCGGTAGCGGATGTGGCGGGCGCCGGCGCCGTAATCGCGCCCCTTGCCCAGGCGAAGCAGGTGCGCCTCGGCCTCGGCGGCGGCGGCATAGTCGTCCAGGGCGTTCAGCGCCTCGGCGCGGACCCGCCAGGCGCGGGCGTGGTCGCGGTCCAGGCGGACCGCCAAGGCGGTCAGGACGACGGCCCGGCGCAGGGAGGCGGCCACGTCCTCGGGCAAGTAGCCCGGCGCCGCCGCGCCGACAAGCCCGTCGGCCAGCGCGCGGGCCGCCGCCGGGGACTCGGCGGCCGGGTCGCCGGCCGGCCGGGTCGCCGCCGTCAGCGGCGCCGCCAGCAGAGCCGACACGGTCAGTATCCGTACCATCATGGCGTTTCTCCGCTTTCGGTCCGTTCCCACGGCAGCACCATCGCCGCCGAGGCCGGCAGCGCCTCCAGCCGCGGCAGGCGGTCGACGAGAACGTGACGGTCCACCAGCAAGGTGGCCTGGCGCCAGAGCCAGTCCCGCTGGTCAACGCGTCCCGTCCGATCGCAGCCCAACGCCAGGCACGCCAGCGTCGAGGCCGCCTGCATCGGCCCCATCAGCTCGGTCAACCGCGCGCGACGCGGCGCCTCGTCCGCCAGGCCGTCCCAGGCGCCGACCGAGACCTCGTAATAGCATTCCACCGGCAGCAGCGCCAACTGTTCGCTGAGCGTTCGGCCGGACTGGTAGAGGATCGACAACTGCTCGTACGCCTCATGCAAACGGCCCTGCATCACCTCGCAGTCGGCCAGCAGGAGCCGTCCGGCCCGGTCAAACGAACGGCGGAGGTTGCGAACGCGGACAGCGTGGCTGATCAGGAAGCGGCTGAGCTGGGCCGCCGAGGCGTACTGGCGGGCCTCGTGCAGCAGCGTCGCCAGATGCTGCACCGCCGTCAGGCGCGGCGCCGGCTGGAAGTTGAATCGCATTGCCGCCGCCACCAGCGCCCGCTGGGCGAGATCGTACCGTTCGGCCGCGACGTGGGCCGACGCGGCCTGCAGCAGCTTCGTCGCCACGGCCCCCGAGCCCGACAGGAGGATCCAGGCGCCCCCCGCCGCCAACAGGACCACCATGTTGGCCCCCTCGCTCAGCGGCAGCAAGATGCTGAACGTCTGGAGCACCGCCCCGACCGCCAGGGCGATCAGCCCCGCGCGGACCGCGCGGGCCAGGGTCAACTGGCGGGCGAGCTGCTCGGTGAAAGCCTGAGCCTGCGCACCGGTCATAGGGGGCTCCTGGCGGGGGTCAGACGCTGGGCCAACGGGGCCAACTCGGCGAACCGGCGGGCCAGTTCATCGGGGCTCATCAGGCGTGTCGCGCACTCGTAGTAGGCCTGGGCCCGGTCGCCGTAGCCGGCCTGTTCGAGGGCCAGGGCGATCAGCCCGTACACGTAGCCCGCCTGGCGCTGAAACACCTTGCGGGCCCGGCGGCCGAGCGCGTCAGCCCGGGCGACCGCGGCGTCGAAGGCGCGAGTGCGGATCAGATGGTACAGGTGCCCCACCTCGGCGACCGAGGCCATCGGTTCGTGGAAGACGACCGTCCGGAAGGTGTCCAGCAGTTCGGCCGCCTCGGCCAGGCGCCCGGCGCGGAGCAGCGCCAGGGCCTTTTCGGTCTGGGCGCTCTGGCGATGGTGCTCATTGGCGTCGAGGGCCAGCACCTCGTCCAGGGCCGCGACGGCCGCGTCGTGCTGGCCGGCCCGCGTGGCCAGTTCGGCCGCCCACAGCAGCGCCGCCGACCGCACGTCGGGCGCGTCGATCGGCCGCCGCATCAACTGCTCCATCGCCGCCAGCGCCGCCGGCCATTGTCGCAACTGCATCTGCATGAGGGCCCGGCCGTACAACCGCTGAAGCCGGCGCACCTGGCGGGCGAACAGCGCACTGACGGCCAGCACGGCGACCATGATGCCCACCGGCAGCAGATGGCGGGCGAGCGAGGCGTCTTCGTCGGTGTTGACGACCAGCACGACGGCGGCGATCATCGCAACCAGGAGGCCCCACCGCCGCCACCACCACGTTCGCCCCGAGCGGGACCGCGAGCGGACGATCCACGCGCGGACCTGAGGTTCGCTCAGTGCGACGGGCGCCTCGGCGACCGCCACCGGGTCGGCCGTCTCGGCGGTCGTCGGGACATCCTGGATCAAGCCGAACCGTTCGCTCACATTCGTTTCCTTTGGCCCGGCCGCGGGGCCTGCGGCCCGTCGGCGGCCTCGGCGGCGGCGCGTTCGAGCCCCAGCGGTCCGCTCCGCGCCGGCAGACGTCGCAGCGCCACCAGCAGTGCTGCGCCGAGGGCCACCAGGCCGACGCACTTCATCTGCGCCACGGTCAGGGTCATCAACCCATTGGGGGTATCGTCGCGAATGATTTCCAGCATGAAGCGGGTGATCGGGTAGAGGATCAGCAGCCAGGCGAAGACCTGCCCCTCGCGGGTGCGCAGACGGAAGATCGCCGCCAGCAGCGACGCCAGGATCAACGCGTTGACGATGGCATACACCTGGGCCGGATGCACCGGCAGCGACCTGGTCTCGCGGGCGACCTTCCACTCGGCCGGCGTGGCCAGGTCGCGGGGCGCTTTGAGCAGCCGCCCGGCCGTCAGTTCCGACGGCACGACCAGATCCGCGTCGTGCTCAAACTGGTGGGCGTAGACCAGGGAGATCCTCGCGCTGGGCGGATAGGGGTTTTCGCCCTCGTCGTGCGGATAGATCAGTGGCGAACTCGCGTAGGGAAACTGAACTGCCAGGGGGAATTCCGCGTGGACTCTGCCGCCGAAGCAGCACCCGTTGAGAAAGCAGCCCACCCGCCCGAACGCCAGGCCCACCATGGCGCTGATGGCCAGGATATCCATGAATCGACGCACGGGCAGCTTCTTGACCCGCAGGAAGACCAACACGGTCACGACGGCGAGGATCAGGCCGCCGTCGAAGACCAGCCCGCCGCTGGTGAGCTTGAGCACGTCCACCAGCCCCCCCTCGCCGAGCGGCCTGAACCGATCGGAAAACTGGATCACGTACGCCAGGCGCGCCCCGATGACGCCGGCGGTCAGGGCGAGAATCGCCAGGGGGTTGACCCAGTCAGGGTCTTCCCCGCAGCGCCGCAGGCGCCGGCGGGTCAGCGCCATGGCGGTGAGGAACCCCAGCGCAAGCATCAGCCCATAGCTGTGCACGCGGGAGACGACCCACACCAGCGCCGCCACCATGACCGCCAGACCCGCGACCATGGCCCACGCCGCCGGATCGGTCCACCAGCGCGGCCGTCCTCGCGTACGGCGGACCAAGCCGGTCGTCAGCAGGTGTGCACCGATGGCGACGAGGACGAACACGGCCACGCGGACGGCCATCGACTCCGGCGAGAGGCCGAACGGCTTGAACTGTGACAAGTCCACCAACAGCGGGTGCATGGGACTCCTATCGGATCTCGTCGATGGTGTTGTTCTCGCCCATCAGCACGATCACCGGCCGATGGTCGGCCAGTTCCCGTTCGTCGACCAGGCCGTAACACATGATGATGACCTTCTCGCCCGGGTGCACCAGGTGGGCGGCGGCGCCGTTGACGCAAATCGTGCCGCTGCCGGGCTGTCCGGCGATGACGTACGTCTCGTGGCGCGACCCGTTGGCCAGGTCGGCCACGAGGACGCGCTCGTTCTCGACGATCCCCGCGGCCTCCATCACCGTCCGGTCGATCGTAATCGAGCCGATGTAGTCGAGCCGGGACTCGGTCACCGTCGCCCGGTGGATCTTCGCTCGCAGCATGTGACGCAACACCATGATCCCTCAGATCTTCGCTAAGGCCTCTTGCCTGGCGACCGGCCTCAGCCCTCAAATCCGAAGCTCGAAGCACAAAACATGAAACAAACGCGTGAATCCGCCCGTTTGGGTCCTCGCCGTCTTATCTGTTTTTTCGTTTGTTTCATATTTCGTGCTTCGGATTTCGGGTTTGTCAAATCGCCCCTGGAGTCCAGGGTACAAAGACCAGCCAAGCAACCCGACAACAGCATGTTATGTCATCTCCCCCTCCGGGTCCACCATGAGGTTGTCGATCAATCGCGCCCGCCCGAGCCGCACCGCCAGGGCGATGAGCACGGGGCCGGTCAGGTCTTGTACGTCCGACAGGTCCTCCGGGTTGACCAGGGCGATGTAATCAACGGCCCCGTCGGGCGCGTGCGCCGCCAGGTGCTCCCGGATGGCCGCGGCGACCGTCGCGGCGTCGGTCTCGCCTTGGCCGATCCGCTCGGCGGCCATTCGCAGGGCGCCGTACAGCGCCGTCGCCTGGCGTCGCTGATCGGCCGTGAGGTACCGGTTCCGCGACGACATCGCCAGCCCGTCGGCCTCGCGGACCGTGGGGCACACGTGCAGGCTGACGGGGAAATTCAGGTCCCGGACCATCCGCTGCAGAACGATGGCCTGCTGAGCATCCTTGCGACCGAAGTATGCGTCGTCGGGATCGACGATGTTGAACAGCTTGGCCACGACGGTGCACACGCCGTCAAAATGCCCCGGGCGCGAGGCCCCGCACAGCACCTCGCTCAGGCCCGCCACGTGGACGCTCGTCCGCGCCCCCCGCGGGTACATCGTCTCCACGGACGGCAGGAACACCGCGTCGACCCCCCGCCGGGCGCACAGGGCCAGGTCCTCCTCGGGCGTCCGCGGGTAGGCGGCCAGGTCTTCGTTGGGGCCGAACTGCGTGGGGTTGACGAAGATCGTCACCACGGTGAAGTGCCCGTCGCCAACGGGCGCGTCGATCAGCGACGCATGGCCGGCGTGCAGGTTGCCCATCGTCGGCACGATCGCGATCGACCGCCCCGCCGCACGGGCCGTCCGGACCGCTCGGCGAATCGCTTCGAGGGTGTCAAAGTGCTCCATGGTCCTCATCCATCACCGGTTGCGCGGCGAGCGCCTCGCCGATCCTGTCGACGAGCCACCGCCGGTCGCCCGGGCGTCGCAGGTCGCGTTGGGCGACGTCGACGCGGACGACCGCCGTCGTCACGTCGGCCAACCGTTCGCGATAGGTGTCGCGCAGGCGGCGGATGAACGCCTCGCTGAAACGCCGCTCGTATCCCCGCCCGCGCCGGGTGATCCGCTCCATCAGCAGTCCGACCGGCCCATCCAGCAGCACCAGCACGTCGGCCGGCCGGACCAGCGGGGCGACGCGGGCGGCGACGCGACGGTACGTCTCGAGGTCCGCGCCGGTCAGCCAGATCTCCGCGTAGATGCGGTCCTGCAGATAACCATAGTCGGTGACGACCACTTCGCCCTCGGCGACGCGGCCGCCGGCGAGCTGGTCGACGCGGGAGAGGAGGAACCACAGTTGGCCCGGCAGGCGCAGGCTGTCGGCGCCTTCGTAGGACGCCGCCAGGAAGGGGTTGCCGGCATAGTCCTCCAGGACGAGCCGTCCGCCCAGCGCGGGCGCCAACCACCGCGCTACGGTCGTTTTGCCGCTGCCGGGCGCGCCGACCAAGCTGATCAGCGCGCCGGTCACGCCCGGGTCTCCCGTTCATCCCGCAGTTGCGCAAGGGTTTTACCCAGCACGGGATGGACGACGCCGCCGGCGATCTCCGCCAGCGGGCGAAGGACGAAGTCCCGCTCGTGCAGGTTCGGGTGCGGAAGCGTCAGCGCCGGGGTATCCATCACCCGGTCATCATACAACTCCATGTCCAGGTCGCACGTGCGAGGCCCCCAATGGACCTCGCGCGAGCGATCCCGCCCGAGGGCCGCCTCGATCCGGTGCAGTTCGGCCAACAGGGCCTCGGGGGACAGTGTCGTGCGCAACTCGGCCGCGGCGTTGAGATAGCGTGCCTGCGGCGGACCGACCGGGTCGGTGACGATGAACCGGCTCACGCGCACCACCTCGATGCCTTCGGCCTCGTCGAGCATCTTCAGCGCGCGAAAGAGGGTGTCGCGCCGGTCGCCGACGTTGCTGCCCAGACCGATATAGGCGGTGTGTATCATGCGGACATCACCTCGGTCACTTCATTTGGGCGATGCGGTCCATGGCTTCGGCCAGCACATCATCCGGATAGGTCAGCGAGATGCGGAAAAACCCTTCGCCCCACTGGCCGTACCCGGCGCCGGGGGTGACCATCACGCCGGTCTTCTCGAGCAGATCGGCCACAAAGGCCCCGCTGGAGCCGTTGTACTTCGCCGGCACCGGCGCCCAAACGTAGATCGTCGCCGCCGGTTTGTCCAGCGACCAGCCCTTGGCATTGAGGGCGTCGACGACGAGATCGCGACGTCGCCTGTAGACGGCGTTGATCGCGGGGGTCAGTTCCTCGGAGGCCTCCAGGGCCCTGGCGGCGGCGAACTGGATCGGGCGCATCGTGCCGTTGTCGACGTTCTCCTTGACGGCGTTGATCGCCGCGACCGCCTCGGTGTTGCCCGCCAGCGAGCCAACCCGCCACCCGGTCATATTGAACCCCTTGGAGAGGCTGAAGAACTCGACGGCCACCTCCTCGGCCCCGTCGACCTGCAGGATGCTGGGGGCGGTGTAGCCGTCGTAGGTGTTCTCGCTGTAGGCGCTGTCGTGGGCGATCAGGATGTTGTGCTCGCGCCCGAAGGCCACGGCCTCCTCGAAGAACGACAACGGCGCCGTGGCGGTGGTGGGGTTGTTGGGGTAGTTCAGCCAGAGGATCTTCGCCAGGCGGCGCACCTCGTTGGGGATCGCGTCGAAATCGACCAGGAAGCCGTTGGATGCCGGCAGCGGCACCTGGTAGGTGACGGCCCCGGCGAACACGTGGCCGATGTTGTACGTGGGGTAGCCCGGCACCGGGGCGATCGCCAGGTCGCCCGGGTTGAGCAGGGCCAGGGCGAACTTGACGATCGCGTCCTTCGAACCCATGGTGGTGACCAGGTGCCCGTCGCCCAGCGTCACGCCCCAGCGGCGCTTGTAGAAGTCGCCGATGGCGGCCGCGAGCCCCTCGTAGGGCACGTCGCAGCCATACCGGTGGCGTGCGGGGTCGTCGGTATCGGTCACGGCGCGGCACAGCTCGTCGACGACCGGGTCGGGCGTCGGCTGGTCCGGGTCGCCGATGTCGATTCGGATGACCTTGATCCCCCGTTGGCGGGCGTCGGCCATCTTGCGGCGCAGGTCCGCAAACAGGTACGGCGGCAGTTTGTTCAGACGTTCGGCTGTCGGCACGTTCATCAAAGAACCTCTTTCCTGCTTGAGGGTTAGTGGTCTTCGCCACTCCGACGGTGAACGGGCATTGTAACAGACCGCGGGACCAACTCAACGGCAGGCTTTCGGCCCGGAGGTTCGGCAAGGTGCCTGCCGTCCGCCAGTGTGATAGGATAGGCCTCCTGTATGGACGAATCGCAACACATCACCCGCCTGGCCCCGTCGCCGACGGGCGCGCTGCACCTGGGCAACGCGCGAACGTTCCTGGTCAATTATCTGCTCGGGCGGAGACGCCGGTGGCGGATCCTGCTGCGCATCGAGGACCTGGACGGACCGCGGGTGAAAGCCGGGGCCGCGGCGGCGGCCGTCGAGGATCTGCAGTGGCTGGGCTTGACGTGGGATGAGCGGATGGCGGACCAGTCGCAGCGCGGGGAGGTCTACGCCGAGGCGGTGCGGATGCTGCAGGCCGCCGGGCGGGCTTACCCGTGCATCTGCAGCCGCAAAGATGTCCAGCGCGCCGCCAGCGCCCCCCACCGCGAAGACGGGATCGTCGTCTACCCGGGCACCTGTCGCGGCCGCTGGGCCGACGAGGAAGAAGCCCGGCGAGCCGCCGGCAGACCGCCGGCGATCCGCATGGCGGTCGGTGAGGCGGTCATCGCCTTCGACGACCGCCTCGCCGGGGCCCAGCGGTTCGACTTGGCGACGACCTGCGGGGATTTCGTCATCCGCAAGGCCGACGGCACGGCCGCGTACCAGTTGGCCGTCGTCCTCGACGATGCCGCCGGCGGCGTCACCGACGTCGTCCGCGGCGACGACCTGCTCGATTCGACGCCACGCCAACGGCTCCTCCAGCAGGCCCTGGACCTGTCGCCGATCCCCACCTACTGGCATCTGCCCCTGGTGATCGGCCCCGACGGCCGCCGTCTCGCCAAACGCCACGGCGACACCCGCCTGGCCCGCTACCGCGACCGCGGCGTGACGCCCGAACGCATCCTGGGCCTGCTGGCCTATTGGTCCGGCCAGGTGCCCCGCCGCCGGCCTATCAGCATGCGCGAATTGATCGATGCGTTCGTTGTCGAACGTCTGCCCACCAAGCCCACCGTGTTTACCGAGGACGACGAGCGGTATCTCAGCGGCGAATAACCGCGCGCCTATTCCCGTCGCGCGGCCAAGCCGCGGATCAACGCGCGGACCTCGTCGGTAGGCATCAGTTGCTCGGCAACGCGATAGCAGCCCAGGGCCATGCGGACGTGGCCCTGGGCCTCGGCGGCCTGGCCCTTGGCGATCTCCCAGCGATAATGGGCCAGTTGCCGGACCTCCCGGACGGCCTCCCGCGGCGTGTCCAGCCCTTCGGCCGCCCGATAGGCCCTGTTCAACACCGCGACGGCCCGCTTGTAGTCCTTGGCCGCCAGGTGCCGTCGGCCCTCGTCCACCCAAGCGTAGATCTGCTCTTCCCGATCCGTCTGGTTGGTGTACTGACCGACCTGCGCCGCCAGCGCTGCATCGTGGGGGCGAACCAGGCCGGCCTTTTCGTACTGGGCTCGGGCCTCCGCCCAGCGATGCTCGAGCCGCGCCTCGTGGCCGGCCGACAGGTGCAGCCCCACCCGCGCGTCGGACAACAGGTCGGCAACGGGACTGGCCTGGCGGATCGACTCGGCGGCGGCCCGCTGTTCGAGGGTCTGGGCCTGCTGGAGCCGCTCGACCGCCTCCGCCCAGCGGCCCTCGTCCATGGCGGTCCGGGCCTCGGCGACGAGCTTGTCGTGCTGGAGGGTGGTTTCGACCTGTGCCAGGGCGGTCACGGCCTTGGGCCGGCGCTTGTGGCCGATGGATTCGGCCAGGACCTCCCGGGCCGTCTCCAGGTCGCTGGTGAGCTGGGATTCCAGCAGCGGCGCCGCCCGCTGCCAGGCCTCCTCGGCCCGGGCGGTAGCCAGCTCGTCCTGCAGCGCCTCGGTCGGCGGGCGGGCGTCCACGACCGCCTGGAGCGCCTCGATCCGCTCGGCCGCCGGCGCGTCGCCGGCGACGGTGTCGAGGTACGCCAGCCTGGCCTCGACGAATGCCTCAGCCAGCCGTACCGCCTCCAGCCGCCGGCGGACCTCGGGCGTGCCGGCGCGGCTCTCGGCCAGCCTGTAGTGCCGCCGGGCC
Organism: uncultured Planctomycetales bacterium; assembly: GCA_964535025.1. GTDB lineage: Bacteria > Planctomycetota > Phycisphaerae > SM23-33 > FEN-1343 > JAAYZK01. Next base: position 46,840 of record CAZHRW010000198.1, on the reverse strand, counting down.
TCGTCCAGGTGGGCGATGGCTTCGGCGAGCTCGGCGTTTCGATCGGCCGCGATGGCCGCCTCCGCGTTCGCCATGGCCGCGTCCCCGGCGGCCAGCAACCGGCGAAACTCGTAGGCCCTGCGCCGCGCGGCCATCTGCTCGGTCAGACGGGCGAAGCGATCCTGCTGATCCGGCGGCGCCCTGAGGCCCGCCAGTCGCCCGGCGATCAGATCGGCCCTCTCGAAATCCTCCTCGCCGATGGCGCGGGCCATCGCTTCGAGATCGGTCACCGCCGCTCGCCGCGTATTCAGCGCCGTGGCGAACGGGTTGATGACCGCCTCCCGGTCGAGCGCGCCGAGCCGGGATGCCGCCTCCAGGTGCTCGTCGGCCTCCTCGAAGTCCCCGACGATCATCGCCTCGTAGGCCCGGCTCATCCGTTCCCACGCCCGGGCGCGGACGGCCCCGTCGGGCAGATCCCCATGCCGGTCGGCCCACTGCCGCAGACGGGCCTTGGCGTCGCGAAAGCCCGCCAGCGCCAGCTCCACCTCGCCGGTGCGATGGTAGTCCCGCCGGGCATCGTGGTAGACCTCCATGGCAGCATCGAACGCCTCGGCGGCCGCGCGGCGTCGCTCGGTATGGTGCGACAGGAACGTCCAGGCCAGGGCCACACCGGCCAGCACCAGTAGCGACAGCACCGCCGTCGTCGCCGCCAGCACCTTCATCCACAGGGGGATTCGCCGGCGGCGCGCGCTCCTGACGGGCGGCTCGGCCGCCGCCTCAACGGCCCCGGCCATCCGGTCCAGTTCGGACTCCAGTTGCTCCCGCAGGGATTGACCTTCCGGCAGGGCCGCGGCCGTCCCGTCCCGCACGGCGTTCAGGTCGGCGATGACCCTGTTGGGATGGTCGTTCATCACGGTTCGGCCCTCGTTCACGCCGGTGAACAGGAGCCCCTGCCGCCGCGGCAGCGATTCGACACCCGCGGCGGTCCGGCCCCAGGCGTACACCTTACTTCGCGGGCCCAAGTCATTCAAGTGAACGACCCTGCGCCTCCTAACAAGTGCTCGTCGCGAATCTTGCTTGCCCCCTCCCGCCGACGCCCGTAGAATCCCCCACATGCCGGGCCCAGGCCCGAGCGAACCCGGGAGAGGTGTCCGAGTGGCCGAAGGAGCGGCATTGGAAGTGCCGTGTACGGTTTATCCGTACCGTGGGTTCGAATCCCACCCTCTCCGAGTTGACTGGCGGCCTCAGGCCGGCGGAAAATGTCGTGTCCCGCGGACGGCCGCTTCGGGCGATCGGTCGATCCGCCGCGCCTGCAGCACCTCGCCGATCCCGATGCGGACGGACCCCCATCCGATCAGCAGCAGGTTGATCCCAATGAAGATGCCAACGGCCCACCGGCCGGCCAGGGGCCACTGGAGAAGGATCAGCACCGCCAGCATCATCGTCACGACCCCGGCCGCCAACAGCCACGGCCAGCCCGCCAGACGACGGAGCCGCACCGACAGCACCGCCGCCAGGCTCCCGCTCAGGACGAAATAGCCCGCCAGCAGAACCGTCATGAACCTCAGCCCCGCCAACTGTTGCGCGATGAGCAGCGCGCCGCAGATCAAGCTCAGCAGGCCCAGGAAAAACAGCCCCAGCCGGCTCGGCCAGGCGATGATCTCCTGGGATTGGATCAACTGCACGACGCCGGCGGCGCCGAGCAGGACGCCGACGATCGCGTCGCTCGCCCCCCCGCCGATCACCGGCGCCAGCCACGCCCCCAGCCCGCAGATCGCGATCAGCCCGCCCATCGCGATCGACCAGTCGCCGCTGTTGCGCAACTGCCCCGCCGTCAGTTCTCTGGCCATCGTGTCCCCCCTCTGTCACGGTTGCACGGAGGGAACGTCGGCCGACGGGCGGGCCGGCTTGAGGTGCGATCAGGTCGTCGCGGGTCCATCACTGCCGCGCAGGGCCCTCCGCGACGGTATACACCCACCAGCGGGCCTTGCGGTGGCGGCGGTCGCGCGCCTGGCGATCGCAGTAGACGGTCATCTCGGCCGGGGGGTCGGTGACGATCGTATACCAGTGGCGGCGGAGATAGACCTCGCCGGAGCCGTGACGGCAGGACCCGGTGGACTTCCACGCCTGGACCACGCCGACGACGCGGTATTCCGTCCCCCGCCAGATGAACCGCGCCGGCAGGCCCGGCGCGCCGGTGGCCATCGCCGCGGCGTCACCCGTGCCGGCCACGGGGGTCAACGGTTCGCAGATGAACTGCTCGGCTGACGCGGTCATGGCGGTCTCATGCCTCCTGGAGACGGTCGACAAACTCCTGGATGATCCACTCCGGCGTCGACGCCCCGGCCGTCACGCCGGCGATGGTGGCGCCGGCGACCATGGCGGGACGGAAATCGTCCCAGCTCTCCAAATGGTAGGTCCTGACGCCGGCGTTCTCACACAGCCGGGCCAACTGGCGGGTGTTCGCGGACTGCCGTCCGCCCAGGACGAACATCACGTCGACCTGCCGGGCCAGTTCCACCGCGGCGGCCTGGCGGCGGCGAGTCTCCAGGCACAGGGTATTGATCACCTTCAGCTCCGCGTAGCCCCGAGCGGCGATCCGGCCGACCATCTCGCCGAACCGCTCGGGCGAATGGGTCGTCTGGGAGATGATCCCCAGCCTGCCCCCATCGGGCAGGCGGTCGAGCTGCTCGGGCGAATCGACGCAGATGACGTTGTGCCCGTACCCGACCACGCCGCGGACCTCGGGGTGGTTCTCATCGCCGATCACGACGACCTGGTAGCCCTCGCGGTCCAGCTCGCGAACGATATCCTGTGCCCGCGTCACCAGCACGCAGGTGGCATCGACGATGTGCGCGCCGCGCCGGCGGAGGGTCTCGATGACCTCCGGCGGCGCGCCGTGGCTGCGGATCAGCACCGTGTCGCCCGGCGAGGCATCCTCGGGGCGATCGAGCACCTTCAGCCCGCCTTCGGCGAGGCGATCGACGACCTGGCGATTGTGGATGACCTCGCCGAGGCTGTAGATCGCCCCCGGACGACCTTCTTCCAGCACGCGCGCGGCCTGGTCGATGGCGTTCTCAACGCCGTGACAGAACCCGCTCTTGGTGGCCAGTCTTACCTCCATCGCTCCACTCTCGTTTATCCAATCAGTCGATCAAACCGTTCGAATTTCCGCCGTGTCGGTCAACGTTCACGGCGCAGGGAGCATCGGCAAACGGCCTAATACACCAATGGCGGGCGTCCCACCCGGCGGCGGATGTCGGCCTGAATGGCGATCATATCGGCCCGGACCCGGGCGACAAAGGCCTCCGCGCTCATCGCCCGCGCCTCCTCGGGGCGGTAGGGTCGTCCGTAGCGCACGATGATCTCCCCCCGCCGGGGCAGCCGGCGGGTGCGGGGCCAGCACTCGTACGCCCCGTCGATGACGACCGGCACGGTGATCGCCCCGGTCCGCTGAGCGACAAAGGCGACACCGGGCAGGAACGGCCCGATCCGCCCGTCGCGGGTGCGGGTGCCCTCGGGGAACAGCACCACCTGCTCGCCGCGCCTCACCCGCCGCAGCGCCTCCTTCAGCGCCGCGGTGTCGGCCGTGCCCCGACGGACGGGAAAGGCGTTGAGCGACTCGATCAACAGTCGGAACAGCCGGTGGCGGAACAGCGAGTCGCGTGCCATGTAGTTCATCGGGCGCTGCAGGGCCAGCGACATGAGCACCGGGTCCATGAAGCTCTGATGGTTACACATGTACACCGCCCCGCCGGCGGACGGCTCGTAGTGGCGGTTGAACCCCCGCATCCGCCACACCAGCGGCACCCACGCCCGGAGCAGCCGGCGATTGGCCCGGTACCACAGGCTCGGCGCGGGCGTCCCGGCCGGCAGGCGGTAGTGCGCCAGGGCGGGGTTGACGTGGCTGGCCAGCGGGCGGGCCGTCATCGCGCCGCCTCCACGTGGCGGGCGAGGACGTCGATCACCTGCTCGACCGTCAGGTCGGTCGTGTCGACCTCGATCGCGCCGGCGGGCTTGACCAGCGGCCCGATGTCGCGGGCGGCGTCGCGGTGGTCGCGGGCGACTATCGCACTGTAAATCCCGTCGTAATCGACGGTTTCGCCCTTGGCACGCAGCTCGTCATAGCGCCGGCGGGCGCGGACGGCCGCGTCGGCAACGAGGAAGACCTTCACCGTCGCGTCGGGGAAGACCACCGACCCCTGGTCGCGCCCCTCGGTGACCACGCCGTCCAATTGGCCGGCCACGCGCCGCTGGAGCGCCACCAGCACCTCCCGCACGCCGGGCGCCGAAGCAAGGTAGCCGCTGGCTTCGGTGACCTCGATCGACCGGATCGCCTCGGAGACGTCCCGCCCGTCGAGCATCACCCGCAGCCGGCCCCCGTCGGCCTCCAGGGCCAGGTCCGCCTCGGCGGCGCAGCGGGTGAGGGCGTCGGCGTCGGTGAGGTCGACTCCGCCCCGCAGGGCGCGCAGGGTCACGGCCCGGTACATCGCCCCGGTGTCGAGATAGGCCAGACCCAGCCGTCCGGCCAGACCTCGGGCGACGGTGCTCTTGCCGCTGCCGGCCGGTCCGTCGATGGTGATGATCATCCGCACTCCGGTGTATTCACTCAGGAGCGGGCATTATACTGGCGGGAGCTCCCCTTGCCTACACGACACCGGCCCCCAGATGGGGGCCGGTGGCGGACGTCGTGTGTCGGCGTCAAAGGCTATGAGTCTTCGAAATCGTCCTCGTCCTCGTCCTCTTCTTTGTCGTCGTCGTACTCCCAGTCGTCGGGATCGAGACGGTAGAACTCGCTCTTGTCGGCGCCGCACTCGGGGCACGTCCAGCTCTTGGGCAGCTTCCCGAAGGCCGTCCCCGCCTTGATGTTGTTCTCCTCGTCGCCGTACTCCGGGTCGTAGTAATACCCGCAAACGTCGCACGCATACACGTCCATGGCGCTTCCTTTCTCCGTAGCATCCGGACCGTGTGGCCGCGGTCCTCACCGCGGCGCTGCCGCGCCAAGAGAGGCAAAGGGTGTGCCAGGGGAGTTCCTGATCATATGTTTTTCTAACCGACTATTTCACATGCATTTGTAAACAGCTTCCTCCGGGAGCCCATCCCGCGCCGGAAGGCTTTTCCTTGGAAAAATGTTGCTTGCTTCCGAAACAATCGGAATTACACTTCCTATCATGTGGCGGAGGTGAATGGCCATGCTGATCCGGATCATGCTGGTGATCCCCGACACGGACCTGCGACGACGCGTCCGGGCGATGCTGCCCCGTCAGGACACGGTGGTCGACCTGCTGCGCGGGGAGAAGCACCTGTGGGAGCGGGCGGCCCGTCGGAGCTTCGACGTATTGATCGCCCACGAATCGACGGTCGCCGACACCCTGGCCGACAGCATCGCGCTGGTGCGAAACCTGCCGGAAAACCCCTCGGTCGTGCTGATGGTCGAGGAGGACCGCGCGGCCGAGCAGTCGGGCTTCCTGGCCGCCGGGGCGGATCGGATCCTCTACACGGGCCTGCGCGACGAGGTCCTCGCCGGGGCGATTCAGGCGGAAATCGCACGGCGACAGCGGGGCTACGACGCCGAGGCGCCGACCCAGCCGCCCCTGTTGTCGGACTTCCAATCGGTGGTCCCGTCGATGCAGTCGCTGCTGCACATGGCCGACCGCGTCGCCCGGACCGGCAGCGCGGTGCTGATCCAGGGCGAGACGGGCGTGGGCAAGGAGCACCTCGCCCGGGCGATCCACGCCGCCGGGCCCCGACGGGCCGGGCCGTTCGTGGCGATCAACTGCGGGGGGCTGCCCGAGTCGCTGATGGAGAGCGAACTGTTCGGCCACGAGGCCGGCGCGTTCACCGGCGCCAATCGCGGCCGTCGGGGCTGCTTCGAGCTGGCCCACGCCGGCACGATCTTCCTCGACGAAATCGGCGAGATGCCCCGCCACCTGCAGGTCAAGCTCCTGCGGGTCCTCCACGACCACCAGGTCCGGCGGCTCGGCTCCGAGCGGTCGCTCCGCGTGGATGTCCGCGTCATCGCCGCGACCAACCGGGACCTGGCCGAGGAGGTGGCCGAGGGCAACTTCCGGCGGGACCTGTACTACCGCCTCAGCGTCGTTACGCTCACCCTCCCGCCGCTGCGGGAACGGCGCGCCGACCTGCCGCATCTGATCGAGCGGGCCCTGGCGCGGGTCGCCCCCCGCCTGGGCGTGCACAATGCGCGGATCAGCGACGCGGCCGGCGAAGCGCTGGTCCGCTACGACTGGCCGGGCAATATCCGCGAGCTGCACAACATCCTCGAGCGGGCCCTGCTGCTGGGCGAGGACGGCTTCATCGACGTCGACTGCCTCCCGCCGGGCCTGGCGACGACGACGGGCCCGACGCACCTGGGGGACCTGGCCGACGGCGCCATCCCCGCCGCGTGGCTGGAGCGGCCGCTCGGGGAGATCCGCCGCGAGATCACCGACGCACTCGAACGCGCCTACCTCCACGCCTGGCTGGCCCGCACCGACGGCCGCGTCGACCAGACCGCCCGCGCCGCCGGCATCGAGACCCGGACACTCTACGAGAAGATGAAACGCCACGCCCTCCGCAAGGAGGACTACAAGGGGTGAACCGACGCTCCGGCCCGCGACCCTACAAGACACCTGGTTTGCGCCTCGGGCCCGTCGGCGGCCGTGCCGGCGGCGGATCAGTTGATGTCGTAGTAGATCGAATACGCCTCCCCGTCGAACTCCGTATGGACGGGGTAGCCGCTGTTATGGAAGATGTTGAGCATGGCCTTGTTGGACGGCAGGACCTTGGCGAAGAAGCGTTTGACCCCGCGCTGGCGGGCAATCTGGGTGATGTAGCTCAGCAGGAAACTGCCCATGCCGCGCTGCTGCCACTCGTCCTGAACGATGAAGGCGACCTCGGCGACGCCGGTCTTGGGGTCGAGGAAGTACTGGCTGATGGCGACGATCTCCTCCCCGGCCGGACTCGGCACGCAGCCGACGATGGCGAGGTCCTGCTGGTAGTCGATGTTGGTCAGCCGCTGGACATCCTTGTGGGGGAAGGTCATGGTGGCGGTGAAGTACCGCGTGCGGACCGATTCGCGGCTGAGCGAGTAGAGCATCTCGGCCAGGGCCGGTTCGTCGGTGGGCTTGACGGGGCGGAAGAAGATCTGCGTCCCGTCGCGGAGCGTCTCGTAATGCTCCAGCTCCTCCGGGTAGGTCAGTTCCTCCCAGTCCAGCTCGATCTGGTCCTCGTAGAGGTACTTCTGGCGTTTGGCGGCCTGGATCAACCCGTTGCGGAACTTGGGGTGGGCGATATTGATCAGCGACAGCGCCCGCTGACGGATGGACTTGCCGTGCAGGTACGCGATGCCGTACTCGGTGACGACGTAGTGGACGTCCCCGCGGGTGGTGACCACGCCGGCGCCCTCGGTCAGGTGGGGCACGATGCGCGAGACGGTCCCGTCGCGGGCCGTCGACTGCATGGCGATGATGGGCTTGCCGCCGCGGCTCCGCGCGGCGCCGCGGATGAAGTCGACCTGGCCGCCGATGCCGGAGTAGATCTTGTAGCCCAGCGAATCGGCGCACACCTGGCCGGTCAGATCCACTTCGAGCCCCACGTTGATGGCGACCATCTTGTCGTGCTGGCTGATCACGAACGGGTCGTTGACGTACTCGGTGGGGTGGAACTCGAAGAACGGGTTGTTGTCGATGTAGTCGTAGAGCCGACGCGTGCCCATGCAGAAGCTCAGGACGACCTTGCCGCGGTTAATGGTTTTCTTGGAGCAGGTGACCGCGCCGCACTCGATCAGGTTGATGATCCAGTCGCCGATCATCTCGGTGTGGATGCCGAGTTCCTTCTTGCCCTTGAGTGCCTCGGCCATGGCCTGGGGGATGCGGCCGATCCCGCACTCGATGGTGGAGCCGTCTTCGACCAGGCGTGCGAGGTTGTGCCCGATCCGCTGCATGGTTTCGTCGAGTTCGGCGTTGGGCGATTCGATCAGTTCCTCGTCGTGGGGGACAAGGGCATCGATGTTGTTGACGTGGAGGAAACTGTCGCCGAGGGTCCGGGGCATGCGGGTGTTGACCTGGGCGATGACCCGCTTGGCGTTGGCGGCGGCGGACTTGACGATGTCGACGGAGACCCCGAGGCTGCACAGCCCGTTGACGTCGGGGGGCGTGACGGTGACGAGGGCGACGTCGATGGGGATCCGCCCGGATTCGAACTCGTTGGGGATCTCCGAAAGGAAGATCGGGGTGTAGTCGCCGACCCCGCGCTCGAGGGCCTCGCGGACGTTGGCGGCGACGAAGAAGCTGTTCATCTTGAACTTGTCGCGGAACTTCTCGTCGGCGTAGGGGGCCGCGCCCATGGTCAGCAGGTGGATGACGTGGGCGTCGGCGATGTGGCCGGAATGGGTCACCAGGGCGTCGACCAGATGTTGCGGCTGGCCGCACCCGGTGCCGATGAAGATCGAGTCGCCGGCCTGGATGAGTTTCATCGCGCTGACGGCGTTGCGGATTCGCTTGGCGTACTTGGTTTTCCAGTCGAACTGCTGCATGATATCTGCCCGTGTCATGGTGGCGGCCTCCCGGGTATTATTGCACCGGGAGGCGCCCCTGTCAGTCCGCGTTGTTGCGCAGACGGATAAAGGCGTCGACGGCGATCGGGGAAGTGCCCTCGGGGCCGGCGACGTAGGGGTTGATGTCCATTTCCTGAATCTGGGGGAATTCGGTGACCAACTGGCTGAGCCGCTGCAGACCCTCGGCGAGGGCGTCGAGGTCCACGCCCTCCCGCCCGCCGCCGCCGGTGAGCAACTGGTAGGTCTGGGTGCTCAGGAGCATCTGCTTGGCCTCCTCGGCGGTAATGGGGGCAAGGTAGAACGCCACGTCCTTGAGCACCTCGACCATCCTCCCGCCCATGCCGAACATCATCAGCGGGCCGAAGCGTTCGTCGCGGTGCATGCCGAGAATGACCTCGGTGCCCCCCGAGACCATCTGCTGGACCAGGACGCCGAGGATGTCGGCGTCGGGACGCTTGCGGGGGATGCGGTACATCATCAGGTCGAACGCGTCCATGACGTCGTCGTCGCTGTTGAGCCCGAGCCGTACGCCCCCGACGTCGGTCTTGTGGAGGATATCGGGCGACCAGATCTTCAGCACGACGGGGTAGCCGATCTGCCGGGCGATGTTGACGGCCTGCTCGGGCGAGGTGGCCACCGCCCCGCGGGGCGTGACGAATCCGTAGGCCTGGAGGATCTCCTGGGCCTCCATCTCGCCGATCTCCAGCGCGTCGCGCTGGAGGTGGCGATCGATGATCGTCTCGACCTTGCGGCGGTTGACCGGGAACAGCCGCACGACCCGTTCGGGCCGCTTGAGGAACGTCGCGTAGTTGGCCATCGCCGCGATCGTGGCGACGGCGGCCTCGGGGGAGTCGTAGCGGGGCACGCCCCCCGCGCGGAGCACGTCGACCGCCTCGGCCATCCGCCGGGCGCCGAGGAAACACGCCAGCACCGGCTTGTCCGTCCGCGCCGCCGCCTCGACGACCATCCGCGCCGTCGGCGCGCACTCGGTCATCGCGTGGGGCGTCAACAACGTCAGAACAACGTCGACATGGGGGTCCTCCATCACCGCCTCGACGGCCACCTGGTAGCGGTCGGCCAGGGCGTCGCCGAGGACGTCGACGGGGTTGTTCACGTTCGCCGAGGGCGGCAGGCTCTCGGCGAGGCGCGACCGGGTCGCGTCGGTCAGCGGCGCCAGTTCCAGCCCCTCGCGCTCGATGGCGTCGACCGCCATGATCCCGGCGCCCCCGGCGTTGGCGACGACCGCCACGCGCTTGCCCGCCGGCAGCGGCTGGCTGGCCAGGGCGCAGGCGTAGTCGAACTGGGCCTTGATCGACTGGCAGCGCACGATCCCCGCGCGGGCGAAAATGCTCTCGAACGCCGCCTGACGCGACACCAGCGACCCGGTGTGGCTGCTGGCGGCCACGGTGCCCGAGCCGGTCTCGCCGGCCTTCATCAACAGGATGGGCTTGTGACGGCTGACGGCCTCGGCCTCGCGCATGAAGGCGTCGCCGTCGGCGATCGTTTCGAGGTAGCCGGCGATGACCTTGGTCTGCTCGTCCTCGGCGAACGCCTTCAGCACGTCCAGCTCGTCGACGTCGGCCTTGTTGCCGATGCTGATCAGCTTGCTGAACCCCACGCCGCCGGCGTTGGCCATGTCCAGGATCGCCGCCAGCAGGGAGCCGGACTGGGAGAAGTAGCCGATCGAGCCGGGCACGGGCAGGTCGCCCCCGAAGGAGGCGTTGAGCTTGTTGTGCACGGACATCAGGCCCACGCAGTTGGGCCCCACCATGCGGATGCCGGCCCGGCGGGCGATCTGGACGATCTCCCGCTCGAGCTGCTCGCCTTCGCGGCCGGACTCGCGGAAGCCCGCCGAGAGGACCACGACGGAGGTGACCTTCAGGGACGCACACTGTCGCATCACCTCCGGCACGGCCTTGGCGGGCACGACGATCACGACCAGGTCGGGCGTTTCGCCGATCGCGGCCAGATCGACGTAGCACGTCAGGCCTTCCACCTCGCCGCCCTTGGGGTTGACCGGGTAGATGGGCCCGTCGAACCCGCCCCGGATCAGGCTGCGCAGCACCTCGTTGCCCACCTTGCCTCGACCGGCCGAGGCGCCCACCACCGCCACGGAGTTCGGATTGAACAACGCCTTGACACTCATGCGCCGATGCTGTCCTTTCCGCCGGCCGACCGCCCGTCCGTCAGGCCCAGTCGCGGGAAGACCCGCTCGATGACATCGTCGATCACGCGATCGACCTGGCGGTCCACGGCCTCGCGCTGATCCGGGAGCGGCTCGTGGACGCGGTCCCGCAGGCCGCCGTGCCAATCGGTGCTGGAGAGCATGACCCCGCCGAGCCCGACGGCGGCGTCGGCGTCGACGTCCTGGCCGGTCATCACGCCCCAGGCCAGCGCCCACCCGCGGGCGCTGTTTTCCGGATGATACCCGCCGCCGCCGAGGGCCAGCAGGGGCTTGTGGCGCTCCAGCAGGTCGGTCAGGATCGCCGCGTGGGTGTTGTTGGTCAACGCCAACTCCGCCAGGGGATCGCCGACGAGCCCGTCCATCCCCACTTCCACGACGAGCACGTCCGGCTCATAGCGATCGATAACCGGCGCCACCACCGACCGGTAGGCCCGCAGGTAGGCGTCGTCGTACGTGCCCGGCGGCAGCGGGACGTTAACGCTGTAGCCGGCGCCGGCCTCGACGCCGGTCTCGTGGACGAAGCCGGTCCCGGGGAACAGCCGCCGTCCGGTCTCGTGCATGGAGATGACGCAGACGTCCGCGCGGTGGTAGAAGGCGTTCTGGACGCCGTCGCTGTGGTGGACGTCGATATCCAGGAACAGCACCCGCCGCCCCGCCTCCACCAGGGCCAGGCAGCCGAGGACCACATCATTGATATAGCAGAACCCCGCGGCATAGTCGGGCCCGGCGTGGTGGAACCCCCCGTGCGGGTTGAACGCCACGGTCACCTCGCCCGACAGGATCAGCTCGGCGGCGCCCAGCGTGGCCCCGGCGGCCAGGGCGCCGTGGGCGTACATGCCCCGGAACACGGGGCAATCGCCCGTCCCGAACCCCATGCGCAGACCCTCGACGCCCATGTCGCCCCGCTCGGCGGCGAGCATCACGTCAAGGTAGTGCCCGTCGTGGAACCGCTCGATCTGCTCGCGGGTCGCCGGAACCACCGGGGCCTCGTCGCGCGCCGAGAGCATCCCCATCGACCTCAACGTTCGACGGGCCATCGCGGCCCGATCCGTCCGGAAGGGGATCGTGGTCGGGTACGCGTTGCGATCGAAACGCTCATCCCACATGAAAGCGGCCCGAGGCCGCGTTGGGTATGTGGCAGCCACTTCACTCTCCAGCACAGAAGGGGTTCCCGGCCGACCGCCCACACATGCCCGAACCTTAACGCCCAGCCCCGCTGGGAACAAGGGTTTTTGCCCGCCGGGGCGCGGGGCGTGCGAGGCGGTCTGTCACCGGGCCCGCCGCTCGCACACCCGGCCGCGCCGAAGCGGTTGGGAGAACGGTTCATTGAGCGGCCGAAAGAGATGCCGTCTTTGGGGCGGGCATGCCGGGTGGCAGGTGAGTAATGGCAAGGGGTTACAATTTCGGAGTTGCAATACCGAGATAGCTCGGCGTCTTTGTGCTTCTGTCCCTTCTTCGAATTCGCAAGCTTGCGAATTCAATTTGCAGCCTTGGGAATCGAAGTCGCAAAGTTGCGAAATCGCGCCTTGTCGGCCCGCCGGGTCGCCGTTTGCTGTGAATCGTTTCACAGTTTACCTCATTTTAGCGTTTTCTGTTTGCACAACCCCAACCCCTGCCGCACAATGGCTGGAACCTGTACGTTCCGTCCCAGGCGCCGGACACCCCCGGCAGGCCTCCGCCACGGCGGGGTGCCTGGACGGAGGGTTTATCGTTCGAGGGCAGGCACGTTCGTGCCCCATGGTCAAAGAAAGGATAGATGTCGATGGCTGAAGCACACAAGGCGATTGATTCCCTGATGAGCGAGACGCGGACCTTTCCGCCGCCGAAGGAGTTGTCGGCCAACGCGGAGATCAGTTCGCTCGAGCAGTATCAGGCGATGTACGATCGGTCGGTGAATGACCCCGACGGCTTTTGGCTCGAGCAGGCCGCGGCGCTCGACTGGTTCACCAAGCCTACCAAAGCCCGCGAGTACACCTGGGACACCCAGGGCCACACCATCCAGCACACCTGGTTCGCCGACGGCAGTCTGAACGTCTCGGTCAACTGCCTCGACCGCCACCTCGACGGGCCCCGCGCCGACAAGCCGGCCCTCGTCTGGCAGGGCGAGCCGGAAGAAGACGCCAAGACCTATACCTACAAGCAGTTGCACACCGAGGTCTGCAAGTTCGCCAACGTCCTCAAGGGCCTCGGCGTCACCAAGGGCGATCGGGTCTGCATCTATATGCCGATGATCCCCGAGCTACCCATCGTCATGCTCGCCTGCACCCGCATCGGGGCGATCCACTCGATCGTCTTCGGCGGTTTCAGCGCCGACGCGCTCCGCGACCGGATCAACGACTCCGACTGCAAGATCCTCATCACCGCCAACGTCTCCCTCCGTGCCGGCAAGCACATCCCCCTCAAGGATATCTCCGACGAGGCCCTCAAGCAGGCCCCGTCGATCGAAAAGGCCATCGTCGTCAAGCGCAACGACGAGCCCTGCCACATCGAAGACGGCCGCGACCTGTGGTACCACGATCTGATGGCCGACGCCGACGCCGCCTGCCCCGCCGAGAAGATGAACGCCGAGGACCCCCTGTTCATCCTCTACACCTCCGGCTCGACCGGCAAGCCCAAGGGCGTGGTCCACACCACCGGCGGCTACCTGCTGTGGACGACGATCACCCACCGGCTGGTGTTCGACCTCAAGGAAGACGACATGTACTGGTGCACCGCCGACATCGGCTGGGTCACCGGTCACAGCTACATCGTGTACGGCCCGCTGGCCAACGGGGCGACGAGCCTGATGTTCGAGGGCGTGCCGACCTACCCCGACGCCGGGCGGTTCTGGCAGATCGTCGAAAAGTACAAGGTCAACCAGTTCTACACCGCCCCCACCGCCATCCGGGCGCTGATCCGCCAGGGCGACCAGTGGCCGGCCAAGTACGACCTGTCGTCGCTGCGGATCCTCGGCACCGTCGGCGAGCCGATCAACCCCGAGGCGTGGATGTGGTACCACAAGCACATCGGCAAGGAACGCTGCCCCATCGTCGACACCTGGTGGCAGACCGAGACCGGCGGGGTCATGATCACCCCGCCCCCCCGGGCGATGGCCCTCAAGCCCGGCAGCGCCAACCGCCCGTTCTTCGGCGTCGAGCCCGTCCTGCTTCGCGAGGACGGCAGCGAGTGCGCCCGCAATGAAGGCGGCAAGCTGTGCATCCGCAAGCCCTGGCCGGGCATGATGCGGACCATGTGGGGCGACCACGACCGCTTCATCGACACCTACTTCACGATGTACAACGACCTGTACTTCACCGGCGACGGCTGCCGGATCGACGCCGACGGCGACTACTGGCTCATGGGCCGCATCGACGACGTCGTCAATGTCTCCGGCCACCGGATCGGCACCGCCGAGGTCGAGTCGGCCCTCGTCAGCCACGCCGAGGTCGCCGAGGCCGCCGTGGCCCCCATGCCCCACGAGATCAAGGGCCAGGGCCTCTACGCCTACGTGACCCTCGTCGACGACAACAAGGCCTCCGACGACCTGCGCAAGGAACTGATCAAGCACGTCCGCAGCGAGATCGGCCCGATCGCCGCGCCGGACGTGATCCAGTTCACCCCGGCGCTGCCCAAGACCCGCTCGGGCAAGATCATGCGGCGAATCCTCCGCAAGATCGCCGAGGGCGTCACCGACAAGTCCACACTGGGCGATACCTCGACGCTGGCCGACCCGACCATCGTCGACGCCCTCATCGAAGGGCGCCACAGCTAGCGGCCGGCGCCCGGGACACCCCGCGGGCGCCGGTCCGCCGACGACCGCGGCCCCCGTTCGGCATCCGATCTGCCGGACGGGGGCCGCCGGTCCATTATGCAAGGAGCACACATCGATGAATGATCAAGACAACCCCGCCGTTCTGAATCGCTGGCTGGTCGTCGTGGGAGCCATCCTCATCCAGCTCTGCCTGGGCGCCATCTACGCCTGGAGCGTGTTCACGGATCGCCTCGTCGCCGCCGATGGCCCGTACGGCTTCACCACGGGCCAGACCATGTGGATCTTCTCGGCCGGCCTGGCCACGTTCGCCGTGGTCATGGTCATCGCCGGACGCATGATGCCCCGCACGGGACCACGCGCCCTGGCCGTGGCGGGCGGGCTGGTCCTCGGGCTCGGGTACATCCTGGGCGGGTTTTTGGGCAGTTCCTTCGCGGCCCAGTTCATCTGCATCGGCGTCATCGGCGGGGCCGGGATCGGTCTGGGCTATGTGGTCCCCATTGCCGTGGGCGTTAAATGGTTCCCCGACAAGAAGGGCATGGTCAGCGGTCTGGCCGTCGCCGGATTCGGCTTCGGCGCGACCCTGTGGGTCAAGCTGGCCGGCAGTTGGTTCGGAGGGCTGTTGAATACCGTCGAGTTGTTCGGCCTGCCGAGCGTACAAGGCGTGTTCATCGTCTACGGCATCGTCTTCGCCGTCCTGGTGTTGCTGGGCAGCATCGTGATGATCAACCCGCCGGACGGGTACAGGCCCAAAGGTTACGTGCCGCCCGAGGCCGTCGATACCGGCGGCCGCGCCAAGCTGGTCGATTACACCGCCAATCAGATGCTCAGGACGCCCCAGTACTACGGGTTGCTGCTCATGTTCGTCGGCTCGGCCCTGGCCGGGCTGATGGTCATCGGCTGTATCAAGTTGTTCGGCATCGACGCGCTGCAGGCCTCCAAGGCCGTCGCCAACGAGGCCGCCGCCGGGCGGATCGCCGGCACGGCGATGGCGCTGTATGCGATCCTCAACGGTCTGGGACGGATTGTGTGGGGCAGCGTCTCGGACAAGATTGGGACGCGCCTGTCGCTGCTGCTGATGTGCGCCCTGCAGGGCGTCATCATGCTGCTGTTCTTCTACCTGGGACGCACCGAACTGGGTCTGATCGTCGGCGCGTGCATCATCGGCTTCAACTTCGGCGGCAACTTCGCCCTGTTCCCGGTGGCGACGGCCGACTTCTTCGGCACCAAGCACCTGGGCGCCAATTACGGCTGGGTTTTCCTGGCGTACGGCATCGCGGGGATCGCCGGCCCGCAGGTCGCCGGCTATTTCAAGGACACCGCCGCCGGCCAGGTGGGCGCCTGGCTGGCTCCGTTCATCATCGCCGGGGTCGCCTGTCTGGTCGCCGCCGCTCTGGCCGCGATCGTCCGCCCGCCGAAGGCCGTCGCGATGGCCGAGGCGGAACAGGCCGCCTAGGCCACCTTATCACAGAGGGTCTCGGGCCCGCCGCCCCTGTCCCGGGGACGGCGGGCCCTTTTTCCCGGGGCCGTTGATGCCACGCGGCCCAAAGCGCGACGACCCAGGCCTCCGCCCTATCCTGCAACCGCACGCGCGTACCGCTTGTGGTTGCCGTGGCGGTTCGGCCCCTGTAGAATGCCGCCGCGCCGGCGGAGCGGCCGCCGGCGGCCAGTCGGTTCTGACACGGTGAGGCCATGGCTCAGCCCCGAAACGAGTATCCACGTCCCCAGTTCGTCCGCCGCGACTGGCTGTGCCTCAACGGCACGTGGCAGTTCGAGATCGACTACGGCGACAGCGGTGGCCAGCGCGGCCTGCGGGAGCGCGAGTTGACCGGCACGATCACCGTGCCGTTCTGCCCCGAGTCGACACGGTCGGGCGTCGAGCACGTCGATTTCATGAACGCGGTGTGGTACCGCAAGGCCGTTGAGATCCCCGTCGCGTGGGAGGGCCGCGAGGTGCTGCTGCATTTCGGGGCGGTCGATTACGACGCGACCGTGTGGGTGAACGGCCGCGAAGTCGGCCGCCATCGCGGGGGGTTCACGCCGTTCACCTGCACCCTCGCCGGCGCCGCCGGACCCGGCGAGACGGCCGTGATCGTCGTCCGCGCCCGCGACGCGATGCGCGAGGCGAAAGCGCGGGGCAAGCAGTCCGAGCGCTACGACAATCACGGCTGCGTCTACACCCGCACCACGGGCATCTGGCAGACCGTCTGGCTCGAACCCGTCCCCGCCAGCCGCTTCAGGCGGCCGCGGATCACGCCGGACGTGCCCGCCCGGCGTTTCCGCCTCGAGCTGCCGCTGGACGGCCCGCGGGCGGGGCTGACCGTCCGCGCGGTTCTCAGCGACGGCGACGGCGAGATCGCCCGCGCCGAGGTTGCCGCCGATCAGGCCTTTACGCCCGCGCTCGACCTGCTGGTCCCGCACGAGCGGCTGAAACTGTGGGGGCCGGGCGAGCCGCACCTCTATGACATTGCGCTGGAGCTTCTCGGCCCTGACGGCGCCGTCCTGGACGCCGCGTCGACGTATGCGGGGATGCGGAGCATCGTGATCGACGGCAAGACGGTGCGGATCAACGGCCGAAGCCTCTTCCAGCGGCTGGTCCTCGACCAGGGCTACTACCCCGACGGGATCATGACCGCCCCGAGCGATGCGGCGCTGCGGCGGGATATCGAGCTGGCGATGGCCGCGGGATTCAACGGCGCCCGCCTGCACCAGAAGGTGTTTGAAGAACGCTTCCTCTATCATGCGGATCGGCTGGGGTATCTCGTTTGGGGCGAGTTCGGCGACTGGGGCTGCTCGTGCCGATGGCGCGGTGCGTCGATCGAGGACCTGTCGCGGCATGATCCGATGGTGTCGATGATGGCCCAGTGGGCCGAGGCGCTCGAGCGGGACTACTCCCACCCGTGCATCATCGGCTGGTGCCCGCTGAACGAGACCAGCGCCGAGATCGGCGATCATATCGACATGCTCGACGACCTCACCGGCGGCCTGTTCGCGATGACCAAGCACGCCGACCGCACCCGTCCGGTCCTGGATGCGTCCGGGTACGCCCATCGCGTCGCCGCGACGGATGTGTGGGACAGCCACGACTACAGCCAGGACGTCGAGGAGTTCCGCAAGCGGCAGGGCGGCGTCGGGACCGGCGAGCCGTTCTACAACCGCCGCGAGATCTCCATCGCCTACGGCGGCCAGCCATACTTCTGCAGTGAGTTCGGCGGCATCCGCTGGACCGACGAGCCGGACGGCTGGGGCTACGGCGAGGCGCCCGAGACGCTCGAGGCATTCTACACCCGCTTCGAAGGCCTCTGCACCGCCCTGCTGGACGATGCGGCGATGTTCGGCTACTGCTACACGCAACTGACCGACGTGTTCCAGGAGCAGAACGGCCTATACCGCTTCGACCGCTCGGCCAAGTTCGACATCGACCGCCTCCGGGCCGTCCAGGCGCGGACAGCGGCGATCGAGCGGGAGTGAGCGGTGGCGGTGGCGGCGATGGACGGCATGGACGACTGACGCTCGCACGGCCGTGGATTCGCGAAACAGGCTCCGCCCGTCGATCGCGCTTGCCCGGGAAGGGCACCCGAAAAACGCGTCAGCCGTCCATCGTGTCCATTTTGTCCATCTCCACCCCCGCTCAGGCTTGCAACAGCCGCTCGGCCAGCAGGTGCTTGAACGCGTCGAGGTCGCGCCAGGCGGTGGCGCAGCGGACGGGGGTGCCGGCGTCGTCGAGGCGGGTGTAGCCGTCGTCAGTGACGACGAGTGGCAACTGTTCGATCTCGACGAGGTCCTCGCTGAACGCGAGGTAGACGGCGACGGTGTCGAACAGCGTGCTCGATCGCTCGGTCGGGTCGTAGGTGGTCCACCGGACGTGGCGGGCGAACAGGTCGTTGTTGGTCCGCAGGGCCCGCAACAGGGGGTCGTCGGCGTTGCGGATCCGCTGGTAAGGCTCGCCGTCGAGGACGACGTGGCCGCACGTGTCGAGGGGGGTGATGGTTTTGGGCCAGTCGGCGGCGAAGACGTACTGGCAATCGGCGGTGAAGTTCTTGACGTTCGACTCGGCGCACGGGGTGAGCGAGCCGCCGTAGCCCTGGCGGATGGAGCCGTGCATGCCGACGAAGCGGGAGCGGGCGGTGAGGGTCGGGTCGCGGCGGAGGGCCTCGGCGACGGTGGGTAGCGGCCCCGTGGCGACGACGGTGACGGGGCGGTCGGCGGCGCGGATCGTCTCGGCGATCGCGGCGGCGCCGTCGGCGTGGACGGTGCCCGGGTAAGTGGCGAGGTCGTAGTCCTTGACCCACTCGTGCTGGTTGGCGAGGTGTTTCTCGCTGCCCGGGGCGGCCGGGCCGATGCCGATGGGAATATCCGTCCGCCCGGCCACCTGGAGCAGGCGGGCGATGATGCGGGCGCGGAGCGGGGTGTTGCCGGCGGCGCTGGTGATCAGGCGAACGTCGAGTTCCGGGCAGCGGAGCATGAAGATCAGCGCCCAGGTGTCGTCGATGTCGCCGCCGATGTCGGTGTCGAGAATGATGGGAATCGTCTCGGCCATGGGGTCTCTCCTCCAGGCGGTCTGCCCGACGGTTGTATCGGCCGCCGCCGCCGATGTCCAGTCCCTCCCGAGCGGGCGCTCTTACCCCCGCGCCGCGGGACGCCCTTCGGGAATCGGGTCACTCCCAGAAACCGCATCCTCCGTCGTCGCCGAGAAACAACTATTCCGATCGGCGCGAAGACGTCCTGCCGGGCATCCGCCCGCTGCGGTACAGCGCCACGCTGAGCGCGGCGACGCGGCCGATCTCCTCACCCAGCTCGGCCGGGCGGATCGCGCAGGCCCGCAGCGGACGGCCGAGCGCTTCGCGCCCGAGGGTATCACGCATGGCGGGCTCGAGGCATTGGCGGGCGCGAACGAAGAGGCTGCCGAGGACGATGACGTCGGGGTTGAGGATGTCGATCAGGAGGCTCAGGCCCTGCCCGAGGCGGCGGCCGCTCTCGGCCAGGAGGGCCGCGGCGGCGGCGTCGCCGTCACCGGCGGCTTCGGCGAGGGTGCGGGCGGTCCAGGGGCGTCCGTCGGGGCCGGTCGGGGCGAGACGGCCTTCGCCGGCCCACTGGCGGGCCAGGCGGGCGATGCCGCCGCCGGAGCACCAGCCCTCGAACGAGCCGGCCTTGCCGTAGCCGACCGGGCCGTCGTCGCTGAGGCGGGCGTGGCCGACCTCGCCGGCGTCGCCGGTGGCGCCTTCGTGGAGGCGCCCGTCGACGATCAGCCCCGCGCCCATCCCCGTGCCGTGCGTGAGAAAGATCATCGTCCGCGCCCCGCGGCCGCCGCCGAAGGTCCACTCGGCCAGGGCCCCGGCGTTGGCGTCGTTCATCAGCCACGCCGGCCCGCCGAGGCGTTGTCGGACGAGCTCGACGATGGGCACGCGGTCCCAGCCGGGCAGGTTCGGCGGCGAAAGGACCAGCCCCCCCGCCGCGTCGAGCGGGCCGCCGCAACTGATCCCCACCGGCGGCGGCCCGTCCAGGCCGAAGCCCGCCACGGCGGCCAGGAGCCGCTCGAGCGTGGGTTCGGGCGGTCCGGTTTCGATCCGCACCGCGTCGACGACGCCGCCGGCGTCATCGCCGAGGACCGCCTCGCATTTCGTGCCGCCGATGTCCAAGCCGACGATCGCCATGCCCAGGCCTCCCGCCCCCGGTCAACCCGTCAGATCCCACACCAGCGGCGGCGCGAGCATCTGCCGTGCGGCCCGCTCCAACGCGCTCGGCGGGCCGGCGAAGCCCGGCAGCAGCAGCAGCTCGAACGCGTGACGACCCTGATCGGTCGCCGGCCGGTCGGGGTGGTCTTCGGCCCGCCGGCCGTGGTTGTGCGCGGCGAACGGGCTGCGTAGCAGCGTCAGGTCCACCGCCTCGGGCGTGACGCTCGCCGAGAAGATCTCCGGCGCGACGATGGCCAGCCGCTCGCCCGCCGTGGCCACCTGCATGCCGCCGTTGAGGGGGTACTCCTCGCCGTTGGCCGCGCGGGCCAGCGGGCCGCCGCTGACGAGGTCCACGCGTTCGCTGATCGGCCCGCCGGCGGCGATCCGGCAGCGCAGGCGGCGGCGAACGAGCGGCCAGGTGACTGCCAGCCGCAGCCGGACGGCCGGCACGTCGGCGTAAACCGAAGCCCACCCCCACAGCGACGCCCCGGCCGCCTTCCCGCTCAGCCGCCACGTCGCCCGCGCCGCTCCATGCTCGATCGGCTCGCCGGCGGACGGCAAGGCGATAGGCGCCACGACCTCGCCGTCGAACGCGGCCCCGGCCTCGTGACCCCACGTGTCGGTCGGGTCGTCGCAGATCTCCAGGCCGATCCTCCACGCCCCGACGCGCAGGCCGCCGTCCGCCAGCCGAGCCGTGACCAGGCCGTTGCCCAACTCGTCCGGCGTCGCGGCCGCGGGATGTTTGGTGCGCGGCGGCTCGCCCCCCGCCGCGCCGACCGCCGGCGGATTCAGCCGGAGCACCTTGTGCCGGCCCGCCTCCAACGCCACCCGCGCAACCAGGCCCCGCATGTGGCCGATCAGCGACCGGGTGGGAACCTCCTGGAACGGCACCAGCGCCCCGTCGGGACCGGTCAGCGTGGCGGCCGGCAGGTCGAAGGCGTTGAGGAACGATTCGTGCTCCACCCACCCGTCGAAATCGTCGTCGCCCGGGTTAAACACCACGATCCGATGCTCGCCGGGCGCGGCGTGGTCGCGGAAGGCCCGTCGGGTGACGGCGGTCGCCACGGCCACGGCGTCGGCCTCGGCGGCGACGCACTCGCCGGCGGCGATGCGGGAGGCCTCGTCGACGCTGGTGCCGCCGAGAATGTCGTGAAACTGGTTGAACAGCACGCGGTCCCACGCCGCCCGCAGCACGGCCTCGTCGTCGGCCGTCACATGCTTGGCAAGCAGTCGCAATACCTGCTCGGTCTGGACGAGGCGCGCCTCGGCCCGCCGGACACCCACCTTCAGCCGTCGCTCGACGCTGTAGGAGCCGATGGCGTGGTGCTGCAGCTCGGTGTCGACGACCGGCAGGTCGCCGGCGGTCTCGGCGACCGCGTCGAAGAAGGCCCGCGGGTGGCTGAAGATCAGCCGCGCGCCGTCGATGGCCGACGCGTTGTCCCGGACCCATCGGATCTGCGCCCGCGTCGGCCCGCCGCCGTGGTCGCCGACGCCGAAGAAGCACATCGTGTGCTCGGCGCCGTCGGGCGTCGCCTCCAGCGCGGCGCGGACGTGGTCTTTCAGATCGTCGGTTCGCGTGCAGTAGGCCCCGGTGATGCGGAATGTCGTCACCTCGTGGCCGTCCGGGCTTCGCCAGCGGAACAGGTTCGTCGGCAGTGTCATCTCGCCGGCCGCCGGGCGCATGAAGACGTAGCTGTCGAGCCCCGCCTCCCGCAGCAGCCGCGGCAGATAGGCGTTGTGGCCGAAGGAGTCGACGTTGTAGCCGACGGTGACGTCGACGCCGAACGCCTCGCGGAACCACGTCTTGCCCCGCTGGAAGTGCCGGGGGTACGACGCCGCCGAGGGCAGGTTGCAGTCGGGCTGGACGACCATCGGCCCGACGAGCCGCCACCGCCCGGCCGCGACGAACGCCCGCACGCGCTCGAACAGCGCCGGGTCGAGCCGCCGGATCTGCTCGTGGAACCACACGGTGGAGCAGGTAAAGATGAAGTCGTCGAACTCGTCCAGCCGGTCGCACGCGCTCCGCGCCGTCGCCAGGGCCGCGTCGACCCCATCGCTGCGCCGCCACAGCCAGACCGGATCAAGGTGGGCGTTGCCGATCATGTGAACGGTAATCATCGTGGATGCTCCCTGAGTATCGCTTGTGCGGGCCGCCGGGGACGTCCCCACACCGGCCGTTTCAGTGCCCGTTGTATACCCGCCGGAGGTCCAACTGCCAACAGGGGAAACGACGTGTGCCCGCTCCCCCAAAGCGTGACCCTATGGGACGGCCCACGAAACTCGAAATCCGAAACAAATCCTTCGTATTTCGTGCTTCGGATTTGGATTTTTCCGGCCGGACCACCTCCGCCGCCGCCGCGGTCTAGAATTTGGTATATCCGCATCGGGTGCGGATCGCGCGCCGAGGAGATCGAAGGAGCAGCCATGACCAACCCGACCCAGGAAACCCGTCAACACGACAAGGGCGAGATGCGCTGCCCGGGGTGCGGCAAGCCGGAAGACGAGTGGCAGGACCCGCGGGGATTCTCCCTGGGCGGCGAGGTCTACTGCTGCCAGGGCTGCGCCGAAGGGACCGGCTGCACCTGCGATCCGAATCGGCACGATCGGGAGCTGTGAACAGGCAGGGTATCACACCCACCACGTCAGAAAGGGAGCAGGACCATGGGATTCAATCCACTGGATGAGAAGGGGCTGCCGCTGGAAAAGCAGATCGCCGAGTGGGACCAGGCGAACGTCGAGCCGTTCGATCGCCGGGAGGTGCATCCGTACACGCGGACGCGGGTGATCCTCATGAACGGCATCGAGGTGGAATCGGCGATCTTCAAGCACCAGATGGCCCGCCACTGCGACACCATGGACGTCCGACGCGACCTGGCGATTACCCGCCGCGTCGAGCAGCAGCAGCAGAAGATGGTCAACTGGCTGATTCCGGGCACCCAGACGAACCTGGAGGTGACGCTGGGCTTCGAGCAGGTCGCGGTGGACCTGACGGCCTGGCTGGCCAAGACCGAACCGAACGACCACGTCAAACAGGCGCTCGACTTCGCCCTGCTGGAGGACTTCGACCACCTGTACCGCTACGCCAACCTCTACAAGATGGACGAGAACAAGGACCCCGCCGAGATCATCGGCGACGACCTGACGGAGGTCATCCCCGGGCGCCCCACCGCCACTGAGCATCAACACCCGGTCGACACCGTCCGCGAGCCCGTCGGCGACGACGCCGACCTGCTGACCAAGCTGCACATCCTGACGATCGTCGCGGCCGAGCAGCAGACGATGAACCTCTACATGAACATCGGCAACCGGCCGGTGGATACGCTGGGGCGGGGGCTGTACCTGGAAATCGCCCAGATCGAGGAGCAGCACGTCACGCACTACGAGTCGCTGATCCCCCCGACGACCGGCTGGTTCGAGCGGGCGCTCCTGCACGAATACAACGAGTGCTGGCTGTATTACTCGTGCATGGAAAGCGAGCCGGACGAGCGGATCCGCAAATGGTGGCAGTTCCACCTCGACTGCGAGATCGCCCACCTGCACGGCGCGATCGACATGATGCGCAAGTTCACCGACACCGACCCGATGGCGATCCTGCCGTCGGCGCTGCCCGAGCCGCTGATGATTTTCCAGTCGAACAAGGAGTACGTCCGCGACGTTCTCAACCAGCAGCAGTCGTGGACGACCAACCGCGAGAAGATCGTCGGCCCCGCCGACAAGCCGAGCACCTACGATCAGTTCCAAAGCTGGGTCAACGTCGGCACCGTCCCCAGCGAAGCGGTCATCGCCGCCAACCCGCGGGAGTACCGCCTGGAGGTGCTCGGCCCCCAGCCGGCCCAAGCGTAGCATCGCCCGTCACCACGACCCGTCGTCGCGACGCGGGATGCCGGTGCGAGGTCGCCAGATGACCTCCGCCGGCATCCCGCCTGCGCGCGCCCGCTGTCGGTGGCGAACTTTTTTCCTTCAGGAAGATGAACCTGCTTGCCTTACGGTACGAAGTTCACTATAGTGAACACTGTTGACCATAGTAGGATTTTTCCGTGCGAACCCGACGGAGCGCGATGGTTTCCAAGCCGCCTAAGGCCAAGAAGCTTACCTCCAGCCAGGAAGATTACCTCGAGGCGATCCTGACGCTGATCCGCCAGGAGAACGTCGCGCGGGTGCGCGATATCGCCAAGCGGCTGGGCGTGGGCAAGTCGGCGGTGACGGCGGCGCTTAAAGTGTTGTCGAAGCGTAAGTTGGTGAATTACGACCCCTACGAGTTCATCACCCTGACCGAGCGGGGGCGGGCCGCGGCCGAGCGCGTGATCGACCGCCACGTGACGTTGTGGCGGTTCTGCCGGCGGGTGCTCGCCCTCGATGACGAGGTGGCCGATTCCAACGCCTGCCGCTTGGAGCACCACGCCGACGATGAGCTCTTCTCGCGCCTGGAGCAGCTCGTGACGTTTATGGAAACGAATTTGCCGGACGGGCTGTCCGTCTGCGAGGGGTTCCATCGCTTCCTCGCCGATGGCCACCACCCGGAGGAGCCGGATTCATGACCGCCGACCGAAACGGCGGCGGCGGCCCCGTGCCGCCGGCGCCGACCATGCCATTGATGATGGCCGGTGAAGGCCAACACGTTCGCCTTGTCGGCGTCCTGGGCGGGCGGGGCCTGGCGCGGCGTCTGGCGGAGATGGGCCTGAGGCCCGGCACGCCGATGCGGATTGTCGCCCAGGGCCGTCCGGGACCGTTCATCGTGCAGGTGGGCGACTCGAAGCTGGTCCTGGGCCGTGGGATGATTCACCGGATTCTCGTAGCCCCCGTGTAAACCGATGCGCGCGACACCCCCCACCCCCAGCATTGAACCGGCCGCCGTGACGATCGCGTTGGCGGGCAATCCCAACTGCGGCAAGACCACGGTCTTCAACGCGCTGACCGGCGCCCGCGCCCACGTTGCCAACTACCCCGGCGTCACCGTCGAGATCAAGACCGGCGCCGTCCGCCACAACGGCGCCGACGTGCGGGTCGTCGACCTGCCCGGCACATACAGCCTGACGGCGAACTCGATGGAGGAGGTCGTCGCACGGGACTATATCATCGACCAGCAGCCCGACGTGGTCGTCCACATCGTCGACGCATCCAACCTCCAGCGGCACCTGTACCTCTCCACGCAACTGCTGGAGCTGGGCGCCCCGCTGGTGATCGCCATGAACATGGCCGACGTCGCCGAGCAACTCGGGCTGCGGATCGACGTCGAGGCGTTGTCGGCCCTGCTGGGCGTGCCCATCATCCCGACGGTCGGCACGCGGGGCGAGGGGATCGACGCCCTGCTCGACGCGGCCATCGACGTGGCGCGGCGCGGGGCGTCGGCGGTCGGGGCCCAGCGCCTGCCCGAGTACGGCGGCGAGCTGGAGCCGCACGTACGGCAGATGACCGCGCTGGTCGAATCGGTCCTCGGCCCCGGCGGGCGGGCCCGCTGGTACGCCATCAAGCTGCTGGAAGGCGATGAACGGACCGGCGAACGCCTCCAGGCGCTGGCGCCGGCGGACGTGGAACGCATGACGACTGAGGCGGCCCGCCAGCGACGGCACATCGAACGCATCTTCGGCGACGACGCCGACATCATCCTCGCCGACAGCCGCTACGGCTACATCGCCGGCGCCTGCAAGGAGGCGGTCCGGCGGACCGGCGAGAACCGCCGGGCCTTCAGCGACCGCATCGACGCGCTGCTGACCCACCGTGTGCTGGGATTACCTATTTTTGGGATCCTGATGTACCTGATGTTCCACCTCGTGTTCACCCTCGGCGAGCCGCCCATGAACTGGATCGAGGCGGGCTTCAAGCATCTGGCCGCCGGCGTGGGCAGCCTGTGGGGCGGCCGGGAGACGCTGCTGCGATCGCTGATCGTGGACGGCATCATCAGCGGGGTCGGGGGGGTGCTGGTGTTCGTGCCCAACATCATGCTGCTGTTCCTGGGCATCGCCGTCCTCGAAACCACCGGGTACATGGCCCGGGCCGCGTTCATCATGGACCGGTTCATGCACAAGATCGGCCTGCACGGCAAGAGCTTTATCCCGATGCTGGTCGGCTTCGGCTGCAGCGTCCCGGCGATCATGGCCACGCGGATGCTCGAGAGCCGACGCGACCGCCTCGTGACCATGCTGGTCCTGCCGTTCATGAGCTGCGGAGCCCGCCTGGCGATCTACGGGTTGTTTATCCCGGCGTTCTTTCCGAAGGCCTGGCGGGCGCCGGTGCTGTGGAGCCTCTACGTGGTGGGGATCCTCGTGGCGATCGTCCTGGCCAAGCTGCTACGCCTGACGGTGTTCAGAGGCGAGTCCACCCCCTTCGTGATGGAACTGCCCCCCTACCGCCGCCCGACGGCGGCCGGACTGGCCGTGCACGTGTGGGAGCCCACCCGCATGTACATCCGCAAGGCCGCCACGGTCATCCTGGCATTCTCCATCGTGTTGTGGGCCCTGACAACCTTCCCGCGCAAGGCTCACTTCGACCGCGACTACGAGGCCCTGACCGCCCAGGCTGTCGAGGCCGGTGATACGGCGACCGCCAAGGCGCTCGAGGGCCAGCACCACCGGGAGCGGCTTGCCTACACCGTCGCCGGGCGGCTGGGTCGATGGATGGAACCGGCCATCCGGCCGCTGGGGTTCGACTGGAAGATCGGGACCGCCCTGGTCGGGGCGATGGGCGCCAAGGAGGTGTTCGTCGCGCAGATGGGCATCCTCTACGCCGTGGGCGAGGAGGACAAGAACTCGCTTCAGCGCGAACTGCAGAACGACTACAGTCCCCTGGTGGGCTACTGCATCATGCTGTTCTGCCTCCTGACGGCCCCCTGCATGGCCACCGTGGCCATCATCGGTCGCGAGAGCGGCTCGTGGTGGTGGGCCGTCGCCCAACTGACCGGCATGACCGTCGTCGCCTACATCATCACCCTCGTCGTCTACCAGATCGGATCGCTCCTGTTCGTTTAGGGCCGCCAGGTCCGCCTCGCCGCGCCGGATTTGCCTAAAGTCCCCTTATCACATGCCGATAGCTATCCACGTCATGCGATGGCAGGGCGGCCGGTGCGCCGGGTCGGGGACCGCCCCATCCGCCGCCGCGATGGGCCTCCGAACGATCCGGTGTGGCGCCATCCGGCCGTTGCTGAAGCTGGTCGAGCGCAACATATTTAAAATACAGGACCTACCTGCCCCACATCGGAGACAACGTCCGGTGAACCCGTGATTCGACGATCAAAGATCTGTCGACCAAGCCGCCCAGGTCGCGGCCGCGACGCGTAGAGGAAATCCAACGGATGAAGGGCTCAGGCAAGCCGAAGCATGAATCGGGCACGGCGCTGCCGGCGGGACTGGTCGGTCTGGCCGCCGAGCTTCGCACCACGGACGTTCTGGATCTGCCCGGCCTGGTGGCCCGGCTCACCCGGGTCGAGGACGCGACGGCGGATGTCGCCGAGGCGCCCCTCGCGTCGCTGTTGGAGGCCATGGCCGAGGCCCTGCGCGCTATTGTCCTCGACGAGGCGGCTGATCCGGCGGCGACGCTGTCGGCCGCGGCCGACGCCGCGGCGACGGTGGAGGCGTGCGGCGCCGCCCCGCCCGACCCAATGGACCTCGCCGCCGCCACCGACGCCCTGGCCCGGAGCCTCGGTCGGCCCGACGAGGCGGGCGATGCGAACGGCGACCTGCCCGGCCTCGATGCGATTACCGCCCGCCTGATCGGCTGCACCGCCGAGGATGCCTCGCCTCTCCGCCAGATCGTCGAGCACCTGGAAGCCTGGGCGGATCGCCGGGACATGGACGCCGAGGCCGCCCAGTCGCTGCGGGTCAGTGCGGCGTTCATCGAGCAGGCCCTCGCGGGCAGCACGGACAACGCCGACAAGTCGCTTCAGTCGGCAACGGCCGTCCTGGCCGAGGCCGTCGCACGGCTCGAGCCGTCCGTGATGGACGCCGCCGAGGGACCCGACGGCGAGCAAGACGATCCAAACGTTGCCGACCAGACGCCGGCCGATGCAACGCAGCGCTGCGAACCTGTCCCCGACATCCCTTCGGCCGACACCGTCGACGACGCCGGCGACGCCGCCGTGCTGCCGGCCGACGCGGACATGGAAATCCTCAAGGACTACATCGTCGAGTCGCTCGATCACATCGACGCCTCCGAGTCGGCTCTGCTGGAGCTGGAGACCGACCCGGACAACGTCGAGCTGGTCAACACGGTCTTCCGCGCGTTCCACACCATCAAGGGCACCAGCGGGTTCTTCGGGCTCGATCGCAACCAGGAGCTGGCCCATCACGCCGAGACCCTGCTGGACCGCGCCCGCAACGGCCGGATCAAGCTCACCGGCGGCTACGCCGACCTGGCGCTGCGCTCGTGCGATATGCTGCGCTCGATGATCGAGGGCGTGCGCGATGCCGAGCCCGGCGGGCGGCTTGTGCTGCCGGCGGCCCTGGCGGACCTGCTGCGCCAACTGGCCGATCCGGCCGCCGCGGGTATCGATGAGGACGACGGCGCCGAGCCGATGCGGGTCGGCGACATCCTCGTCGCCCAGGGCGTCGCCGATCGCGACCACATCGAGGCGGCCGCCGGGATGCCGGGCGCCGGCAAGCTGGGCGAGAAGCTCGTGCGGGAGCACGTCGCGCCCGCCCAAGAGGTCGCCAAGGCTCTGCGGGTCCAGAAACAGGCCGCGGCGGCCGGCTCCGACACCTCGATTCGCGTCGCCACCGACCGGTTGGACGGCATGATCGACATGATGGGCGAGCTGGTCATCGCCCAGTCGATGGTCGCCGAGGACGCTGCGGGACGGGAGGCGACCTCCCCGCGCCTGGCGCGGAACGTCGCCCACGCCGGCAAGATCATCCGCGATCTGCAGGACCTGACGATGTCCCTGCGGATGGTCCCGTTGAAGGGCGTCTTCCACAAGATGAACCGCCTCGTCCGCGACCTGGCCCGCAAGTCGGGCAAATCGATCACGCTGATCACCGAGGGCGAGGATACCGAGATCGACCGCAATATGGTCGAGTCGCTCAACGATCCGCTGCTGCACATGATCCGCAACGCGGTCGATCACGGCGTGGAGCGGCCCGAGGTCCGCACCGAGCGGGGCAAGCCGCTGACCGGGACGGTCTGGCTGCGGGCCTATCACTCGGCGGGCAACGTCGTCATCGAACTGCAGGACGACGGGCAGGGCCTCGACCGCGAGAAGATCATCGCCAAGGCCGTCCAGCGCGGATTGATCGACGACGGGCACGAGTTGAGCGACGCGGACGCGTTCAAGCTGATCTGGCATCCGGGCTTCTCGACCGCCGAGCAGGTGACCGACGTCTCCGGCCGGGGGGTGGGGATGGACGTGGTCAAGCGGAGCATCGAGAGCCTCCGCGGACGGATCGAGGTCCAGTCGGCCTTCGCCGAAGGCACCACATTCACCCTCCGCCTGCCGCTGACGATGGCCATCACTGACGCGATGCTCGTGCGGGTGGGCCGCCAGCACTACCTGCTGCCGACCATCGCCATCGAGCAGAGCCTGCGGCCGCGGAAGGAGGACCTGTCCAGCGTCGTGGGCCGCGGCGAGATGGTTATGCTTCGGGGTGACCTGCTGCCAATCTTCCGCCTGCACCGCCTCTTCGACGTGCCCGACGCGCAGAGCAAACTGACCGAGGGGCTGCTGATCGTCGTGGAGGGCGAGGGCGAGCGCTGCGCCGTGATGGTCGACGAACTGCTGGGCCAGCAGCAGGTCGTCATCAAGTCGCTCGGGGCGTCGTTCGCCGACATCCCGGGCGTGGCCGGCGCCGCCATCCTCGGCGACGGGAACGTCGGGTTGATCCTCGACGCCGGCAGCCTGATCCACCTGGCCACCGCAGACGACCCAGCCGGCCGCCTCGAGCCCGCGGGGGCTCCCCGGTAGGCCGGCCGACCGTGACTTCCATGGGCATACAGCGAATTGTTCGAGTAAAGGAGCAAGCAACCATGACGCAACCCGCAACCGACACCGGCGCCGCGACCCTGACCGACAAGGGCGGCAAGTACCTGACTTTCATGCTCGCCGAGGAGACGTACGGCGTGGAGATCCTCAAGGTCCGCGAGATCATCGGCATGATGAGCATCACCGCCGTGCCGCGCACGCCCGACTTCGTCAAGGGCGTGATCAACCTGCGCGGCAAGGTGATCCCGGTGATGGACCTGAGGCTCAAATTCGCCATGGACGAGGTCGACCATACCGACGAGACGTGCATCATCGTCGTGCAGGTCGGCAGCCTGGAGATGGGCGTGATCGTCGACAAGGTCTCCGAGGTGCGCGACATCACCGGCGAGGAGATCGAGGAAGCCCCGCAGTTCGGCAGCAGCGTCGACACCAACTTCATCCTGGGCATGGGCAAGGCCAACGGCCAGGTGACGATCCTGTTGAACATCGACGAGGTGATCTCCACCGCCGACCTGACCGTCCTCGCGCAGGCCGCCGACGAAGTCGAATAAGGCCTCGGCCGTTCGTTTCAGTTCGATCTGTATCGGACCGGCCGCCGGCACTGAGTGGGCCGGCGCCCGGTCCGTCAGCCGCGGGCGCCCGCGCGGTCCGCGGACGAAGGGCCGCCCCGGCGGCACGGAGGAGGAGTGGGTACGTGAGCCTCTCGATTCTCACCACCGAGTTGACCGATGCGCAGTTCGCGTCGATGAGTCAACTCGTCAAGCGCATCGCGGGCATCAACCTGCACGAGGGTAAGCGGGAGCTGGTGAAATCCCGCCTGGCCAAGCGGCTTCGCCATTTGGGGATGCGGGACTTCGACGAGTACATCGAGTACCTGGCCGCCGATACCACCGCCGGGGAACTGACGGCGATGCTGGACGCGATCTCGACGAACCTGACGAGTTTCTTCCGCGAGAACGCTCATTTCGAGTTCCTCGCCACCGAGGTGCTGGGGGGGTGGAACGCCTCCCGCCGTCCGCTGCGTGCCTGGAGCGCGGGCTGCTCGTCCGGGGAGGAGGCCTACTCGCTGGCGATCTGCCTGCAGGAGCACCTGCCCCAGCCGGCCCGGCGGGATGTGAAGATCCTCGCGACCGATCTGTCCACACGGGTGCTCACCCGGGCCGCCGGCGGCGTCTACGAGGCCGAACGGCTGGAGAACCTCTCGGCGGCCCTGCGCCAACGGTACTTCACGCCCGTGACGCACGAGGGGCGGCGCTGCTTCCAGGTGAACGACACGATCCGCCGCATGATCACCTTCGGCCGCCTGAACCTGATGGAGCCGTGGCCCATGCGCGGGCCGTTCGACCTGATCTTCTGTCGCAACGTGATGATCTATTTCGATAAGGCCACGCAGGGTGCGCTGGTGAACCGCTTCAGCGACCTGCTGACCTCGGACGGTCTGCTGTTCATCGGTCACTCCGAGAGTCTGACCGGCATCCGGCATTGTTTCCGTTACGTGCAGCCGACGATCTACCGCAAGCCGTAGACGCCGGCGGAGGGCGGACTGTGAAATATGTTGTGGGTGTCGCCGAGATGGCGATCGCTTCGGCGCCGGGCGACGTGCTCGTCACCCACGCCCTGGGCAGTTGCCTGGGGGTGGCGGTCTACGATGCGGTCGCCCGCGTCGGCGGGCTGCTCCACGTGATGATGCCGCTGTCGAACCTCAATCCGGCCAAGGCCAAAAGCAATCCGTTCATGTTCGTCGACACCGGCGTGCCGGCCTTCATGACGGCCCTGTTCGCGTCCGGCGTCGACCGGCGCCGCATGGTGGTCAAGGTGGCCGGCGGGGCCAATGTGCACGACGGCGACGACCGCTTCGCCATCGGCAAGCGGAACTACACCGTGCTCAAGAAGCTGCTGTGGAAGAACAACGTACTGATCGAAGCCGAGGATACCGGCGGATCGCACCCGCGAACGATGTCGCTGGCCATCGACACGGGCGCCGTCACGCTGAGCACCGCCGGGGCGTCGATTCACTTGTGACGGGCCCGCCCCGGCGGGACGGCCCGGCCGCATGTCGTGGGAGGTGAGGACAATGGCATTGAACGTACTGGTCGTCGACGACAGCATGGTCGGCCGCGCCATGGTCATCAAGGCGCTGACCCTCAGCGGCGTCGACCTCGGCGAGGTCCACCAGGCCGCCAACGGCCGCGAGGGGCTCGAGGCGCTCGAGCAGCACTGGGTGGACCTGGTGTTCGCCGACATCAACATGCCCGTCATGAACGGCGAGGAGATGATCGACCGCATCCGGGCCAACGACGCCTACGGCGAGATGCCCATCATCGTCATCTCGACCGAAGGCAGCCGCACCCGTATCGAACGGCTGGTCGCCAAGGATGCGCGATTCATTCACAAGCCGTTCACGCCGGAAGGGATTCGCGACGTGATCCGCGACATCGTGGGAGTGGGCCATGTCTCTGGATAACCTGATCCGACGCGTCGCCGAGGAAACCTTCGAGGCGCTGGCCTTCATGCTGCCCATGCCCGCCGAGGGCGACCCGCCGGCCGAGGCGCCGACGGTCACCGCCTCGGTACGGTTCGCCGGGCCCGTCGACGGGATGCTCCTGCTGACGGTCGAGCAGGCGATGCTGGGCGAACTGGCCGGCAACATGCTGGGCGTGATGGATCCCGACGAACTGACGGCCGACCAGCAGCACGACGGGCTCAAGGAGCTGCTCAACGTGATCTGCGGGAATCTCCTGCCCGAATGGGCCGGCCAGGCGGCGGTTTTCGATGTTCTGGCCCCGGACATACTCGCCGACGGCCGGATCCACGCCGACACCGACACCGCGCCGGTGACCGCGCACCTTCAACTGGACACCGGCCGCGCGACGGTCACGCTGATCGCGCCGGCCGGCGCGCTCCGCCCGGCGTAAAGGATCCTCATGCTCGGCAACCGACGCATCAACGTGCTGGTGGTGGACGACTCGGCCGTCGTGCGCAAGGTCCTGTCCAACGAACTATCCAAGGCCCGGGACATCAACGTCGTCGCCACCGCCACCGACCCCTACGTCGCGCGCGACAAGATCGTCCAGTTGCGACCCGACGTCATCACGCTCGACCTGGAAATGCCCCGCATGGACGGGCTGACCTTCCTCGGCAAGCTGATGAAGTACCATCCGCTGCCGGTGATCGTCGTCAGCTCGCTGACCACCGAGGGCAGCGACGCGGCCCTGCGGGCCCTCGAACTGGGGGCCGTTGACGTCGTGGCCAAGCCCGGGTCGAGCTACTCGGTGGGCGAGATCGCCGCCATGTTGGTCCAGCGGGTCCGCGCCGCCGCCGGCGTCCGCGTGGATCGGCGCAGCGCGCCGGCCGACCCGCGGCCGGCGCCGGTGCTGACGGGGCATCGAATGCTCCGCGCCACGCACAAGCTGCTGGCCCTCGGCGCCTCCACCGGCGGCACCGAGGCCATCCGCCAGGTGCTCACCCCCCTGCCCGCCGACACGCCCGGGACGCTGATCGTCCAGCACATGCCCGAGAACTTCACTCGCGCGTTCGCCGAGCGCCTCGACGGCCTGTGCGCCATGGAGGTCCGCGAGGCCCGCGACGGCGACACGGTCGTCCCCGGCCTGGCGCTGATCGCCCCGGGCAACCGACACATGGTGCTCCGGCGCAGCGGGACGCGTTACCTCGTCGGCATCAAGGACGGCCCGCCGGTCCACCACCAGCGGCCCAGCGTCGACGTGCTGTTCCACAGCGTCGCCCGCTGCGCCGGGCCCAACGCTCTGGGGGTAATCCTCACGGGCATGGGCGCCGACGGGGCCGAGGGCCTCAAGGCGATGCGCGACGCCGGCGCCCCCACCCTGGGCCAGGACGAGGCCACCTGCGTCGTGTACGGCATGCCGCGGGAAGCCGCCCGGCGCGATGCGATCGACAAGGTCGTCGCCCTGCCCCGCATGGCCGAGACCATCCTCGCCACCTTCGCCAACGACATGGCCGCCGCGGGGACGTGACGGCCTACCGCCGATCGAGCCCGCCCATGACGTGACCGGCGCCGACCGTGTAAAGGCGGCGGGGCCGCTCGGGGTTCAGGTGCGCCGCGACAACCTCCCCAACGAAGATAACGTGGTCGCCGGTGGTCATCTCCCCCCGCTTGACGCACTCGAAGTTGGCCACCGCGTCGCTCATGAGCACCCCGTCGATCACGGCCGCCGGCGTCAACGCCGTGCCCGCCGCGGCAAACTTGTCCGTGTCCCGTCCGCTGGTGGTGCCGAACAGCATCGTCTCGTCGGCCTGGTTTTCGGCGGGCATGGCGACGGTGAACGCCTCGGCGGCCCGGAACACCTCCAGCGAGTACCGCGTCAGCCCGATCGACACCGCCATCATGGGCGGGTCGTGCGAGGTGACCATCGTCCAGCCCAGCGCGATCGGATTGGCCTTGCCCGCCGCGTCACGGGCGATGCCGATCACGACCTGCTCGGGGTACTTCAGCTTGATCGCGTCGAGGTAGTCCACGTGCTTCTGCATCGCCACGCTCCTTTCGCGCATGAAGGAAGCTCCGGCCCTACGACGCCTCGCCTTCGCTGAGATACGCGTCGATCGCCGCGGCCGCGTCCTTCCCGTCGCCCATGGCGAGGATGACGGTAGCGCCGCCGCGGACGATGTCGCCGCCGGCGAAGACGCCGTCCAGCGAGGTCCGGTGGTGCTCGTCCGTCTCGATGTTGCCCCACTGGTTGAGCGCCAGCTCCGGGCACGTGCGGGTCAGCAGCGGGTTGGCGCGGGTGCCGATCGCAACGACGGCGACGTCGGCGGCCAGCTCGAAGTCGCTGCCGTCGATCGGCAGCGGGCGACGGCGCCCCGACGCGTCGGGCTCGCCCAACTCCATCCGCTGCAGCCGTACGCCGCGAACCCAGCCGTCCTCGGCGGCGAGGATCTCCAGCGGGGACACCAGCAGCATCATCTCGATGCCTTCGGCGCGGGCGTGGACCACCTCCTCGGCGCGGGCGGGCATTTCCTTCTCCGTCCGCCGGTACGCCAGCACGACCCGCTCGGCGCCGAGCCGCCGAGCGGTGCGAGCGGCGTCCATGGCGGTGTTGCCGCCGCCGAAGACGACGACCTGGCGGCCCCGGATGACGGGCGTGCGGCTGCGGTCGCCGCGCCAGGCGCCCATCAGATTGACGCGAGTGAGGTACTCGTTGGCCGAGTAGACGCCCTTGAGGTTCTCGCCGGGGATGTTCAGGAACATTGGCAGCCCCGCGCCGTTGGCGATGAAGCAGGCGTCGAACGTCCGGCGGATCTCGTCGAGGGTGAGCGTCTTGCCCACGATCACGTTGTATTCGACCGTCACGCCCATCGCCTCGAGGGCGGCGACCTCGGCGTCGACGATCCGCTTGGGCAGCCGGAACTCCGGAATGCCGTACCGCAGCACGCCGCCGGGGGCGTGCAGGGCCTCGAAGATCGTCACGGCGTGGCCCCGCCGGGCCAGCTCGCCCGCGGCGGTCAGCCCCCCGGGGCCCGAGCCGATCACCGCCACCGACTTGCCCGTCGGCGGCGCCGGCGGCTCGGGGTCGACCCGGCCGGCCGACCAGTCGGCCACGAATCGCTCCAGCCAGCCGATGGCGACCGGCTGACCCGTCCGCCCGCGGACGCACCGGGCCTCGCACTGCACCTCCTGGGGGCAGACGCGGCCGGTGGTGGCCGGCAGAGCGTTGTCGGCGCGGAGGATTCTCGCCGCCGCGGCGAAGTCGCCCTCGGCCACCTTGGCGATGAACTCGGGGATCCGCACGCGCACCGGGCAACCCGCCACGCAGGGGCGGTGCTTGCACATCAGGCAGCGTTGGGCTTCCCGGACGGCCGCGGCCTCGGCGAGCCCGAGGTTCACTTCCTCGAAGTTCCGCGCCCGTTCGGCGGCGTCCTGCTCGGGCATGGTCGTCCGCTCGATGGCCATCCGCTGCTTGGCCGTCAGGGTATTGTCACTCATCAGTCATGCTCCGGCGGACCGGCGGTGAGCCGGCACTCGTGCTCGGCGTAGGTTCGCTGGCGATCGGCCAGCTCGACGAAGTCGACCTCGTGGCCGTCGAATTCCGGGCCGTCCACGCAGGCGAACTTCGTCTGCCCGCCGACGGTGACGCGGCAGCCGCCGCACATGCCCGTCCCGTCG
Organism: uncultured Planctomycetales bacterium; assembly: GCA_964535025.1. GTDB lineage: Bacteria > Planctomycetota > Phycisphaerae > SM23-33 > FEN-1343 > JAAYZK01. Next base: position 10,653 of record CAZHRW010000198.1, on the reverse strand, counting down.
ATCATGATCGGGTTGAGGCTGACGATCGTCTTGATCTGCCTCGGCCGCGTCTGCTCGACCACCGCGGCCATCATCGGCACGGGGCCGACGGCGTAGACGGCCGCCGGCACGCGGGCCGGATCGTCCAGCAGCTCCGCCAGCACCGCCGTCACAAAGCCCTTGACCCCCAGTGAGCCGTCCTCGGTCGCCGTGAGCACCTCGGTACTGAAGGCGGCCAGCTCGTCGCGGAGGATCACGAACGGCTCGCTCCGCCCGCCGATGATCGTGGTCACCGCGTTGCCCGCCTCGGCCAGCGCCTTGGCCAGCGGGAACAGCACCGCCGTGCCGACCCCCCCGCCGACACAGGCGACCCGACCGACCTTGCGAATCTCCGTCGGCTGGCCCAGCGGGCCCGCCACGTCGCGCAGCGCGCCGCCGGCGCCGACGGCGGCGATCTCCCGCGTGCCCTGACCGATGGCCTGGACGATCAGCGTGATCGTGCCCGCCTCGGCGTCCGCGTCGGCGATCGTCAGCGGGATCCGCTCGGCATCCGTGCCGGAGCGAACGATCACGAACTGACCCGGCCGGCGGGCCGCGGCAACCCGGGGGGCCTGGACCACCAGCCGGTGCACCGACGGGGCGATCACTTCGGTACTGACGACCTTATACATTACTTCGTCTCCACTTACGTCACACAACCCGAATCCCGACCCGGCGGGAAGTCCCTTGAGTATACCCGAAAATCCCCCGGATGCCAGCGGCCGTCCTTCGATTGTAGCGGCCGCGGGCTTCGAGTACTTGTGGCAATGGAACGCCACTCGTGTGGCAATGAGGTTCGCCAAAACAGGCCCCGTCCCGGGTAAGTTCGTGACCCGCACGGGGATCCGCCGTCCGCATCCACCGTGCTTTCCATGCCTTGCATGCATTATACGACGGGACCGCCCCGAAGGGTCGCCTGGCAGATCGCCCGGGGGCGACCGCAGGCTTGTCGCGGCCGGGTCGGTTCGCTATAGTTCTGCAAAGAAAGCTCTTGCAGGAAGGGAGTCGACCATGGTGCGGATCGGGATCCTCGGGATCGGGGGCTTCGCGAGCAATCACTGGCGGGCGTTGGAGGAGGTGCAGCGCAGCGGGGCCTGCCGGATCGTCGCCACGGCGGTGATCGATCCGGCGAACCACTCGGCGCGGCTGGAGGAGTTGCGTGGCCAGGGCGTGGCGATCTTCAACGACGCGGAGGTGATGTTCGACGCGATGCGCGGCAAGATGGACGCGGTGACGATCCCCACGCCGATCCACACGCACGCGCCGCTGACGATCGCGGCGGTCCGCAGCGGCTACCACGTCTTCCTCGAGAAGCCCGCCGCCGCGACCATCCAGGACTTCGACGAGATGGTCGCCGCCGCCCGCGCCGCCGGGCGTCTCTGTGCGGTGGGGTTCCAATGGCTGCACAGCCGCAGCATGGCGCTGCTGAAGCTCCGCGTCGGCGAGGGCGCCCTGGGGACGATCGACCGCATCACCTGCACCGCCGGGTGGATCCGCAAGCAGGAGTACTACCAGCGGGCCGCCTGGGCCGGGCGGGTACGCCTGGGCGACCGGTGGGTCCTCGACGGGTCGATCAACAACCCGCTGGCGCACTACCTGCTGAACATGCTCTACCTCGCCTCGCCCCGCCGCCGCACGCTGGCGACGCCCGTGGCGGTGCGGGCCGAGTTGTACGCCGGCCACGCCATCGACAGCGAGGACACCGCCGCCGTCGAGATCCTCACCCGCGAGGGGCCGCGCTGCTTCTTCCTGGCCACGCTGTGCGCCGACCAGCATTTCAACCCCGAGGTCGTCGTGCACGGCAGCGAGGGCGTCGCCTTCCACAGCCCGGGGCGGGCGAGCCTGCGGACCAACGACGGGCGGATCGAGGAGCCGGCCCTGGACGACTCGCAGCTCGACGTGGCCAAGTTCGAGAACTTCATCGCCGCCGCCGAGGCGAATGATCCGTCCCTGCTTCGCTGCTCGCTGGAGATGTGCCGCCCGCACACCCTGACGGTCAACGCCGCGTTCGAGTCGGCCGGGACCGTGCGCCGGATCGGCAAGGAGTTCCTCCGCATCCAGGGCGAGGGCCCGTCGACCAAGACGATCATCGACGGGATCGACGCGGCCATCCCGCAGGCGGCCAGCGAAGCGGCGTTGTTCAGCGACCTGGAGCTGCCGTGGGCGGTGCGGACCGACCCATTCGACCTGACTGGCTACGATCATTTCCCCCGGCGGTTCCAGCCGCCCCACTCGTCCCAGCAGGATATGCCGGGCGGGTTGCCGTTCGCCTGACCGCCGCCCGGCACCGCCACACGGCCACGGCGCGGCCGAGCGGTCCGGTGGGCAGCTCGACGATCACCTCCGCCCGACCGTCGGCGGTCCAGGGCGACCGCAGAACCCGCGCCGCCGCCACGCAAACGCCGACGGCCTCGTGCAGCTCGCCGTGCGCCTCGGCCAGCGATCCCACCGTCGCCGACGGGGCGACCTCCAGCGCCGCCACCCGGCGGGCCAGCGCCGCCCGGGCGATCGCCTCGGCGCGCCGCATCGCCCGCAGCTTCGCCTGGGCCGACGCCCCATCCGGCGCCGCCTGTCCCGCAGCCTGAAGCACCGGCGGCCAGGGCGGCGCCGCATCGACGACCGGCCGCGCGGGCGCCGACGCGACCGCCGCCAGGTGCTCGGGCGGCACGCCGTTGCCGGCGGCGGCGAAGAGCGTGTCGGTTGCCTCGGCCAACGCCCGCAGCGCGCCGGCGGCGGCCTCGTCGCCCGTGGCCGGGGCCGGGGCGTGGGCGGTCAGCCACCGCCCGACCGCGGCGGCCGTCAGTTCCAGGCGGACCTCCACGATCAGCGCATCGTCGCGGTAGGTGGGACGCCCGATCGCCGGCGCGCGGGCGCAGAAGGCTTCGAACGCCTCCCGCACGGCCGGGGTCTCGCCCAGCAGGTCCCCGCCGGTGACACCGTTGGCGATGGTATGGCGCTCGAATTGCCGCACGAGTGTGCGGGCCGCATCCGCCCGGGCGGCTTCGGCGGCCCGAACGCGGCCGTCCGCATCGGCGTACCGCCGCCAGATGGACGGCAGCCGCGACGGATCGGGCGCGCCGCCCGCCGGCGCCGAGGCGACGCTCGTCGCGCGGAGCACGCGCCGTCCCGCCGCGTCGATCAGCGCCTCCCATCGCTCGGCGGGCAGCTCGGCGACGTCGTGGTCGCCGCACGCATCCCGCAGGCGCGCCAGCAGCCACTGCACCGCCACCTGCACCGTCACCTCGCACGCCGCGTCCTCGCCCCAGCGTGGCGGGGTGGCCGGCCCCACCGACGCCACCCACGACGCCAGCTCCGCGCCGACGGCCGGGTGAGCCGTGACCAGTGAGCCGACCGTCAGCGTCGGCGAGAGTTGCTCGGCGTAAACCTGCTCCATCAGCGCCGCGCGGGCATGACGCTCCGCGGCCTGGACGACCCGCCGGCGGACCGCGCTGTCGGCGGCCGCGGCCGTTGTCACGCAGACGGCCAGCACCACCACCGCCACATGTCGGGGCGTCCGACGGGCCGGCCGCCGCTTGCAGTCGCAGTCGTACGCGCTCATACGCCTCCCGATCCCGCGCCCGCCGCCGGCGTCGGTCCGTACGGCCGGGCACCAGCGGGATCGTAACGCGCGGCCCGCCCAACGCAAGGGTCAAGGCGATCGGCGCAGGAGCGGCCGGCGGGCGATCGCGTCGCCCATCATGGCGCCGGGGCGGTCGGACGCGACGACCGTCAGCCGGTCAGGTCGACGCCGAAGTTCTGCTTGAGCAGGGCGAAGTCGTCGAGGTCGACATCCCCGTCCTTGTCGAAGTCCCCATCCTCCCACGTCGCGCCGCTGCCGGTGCCGAAGTGCTGCTTGAGCAGGGCGAAGTCGTCGAGATCGACGTCGCTGTCGCCGTCGGCGTCGCCGGGCCAGCGGGAGAGGATCTTGTACAGGTGCACCTCGTAAGGATCGAACGCATCGGCGAACTGCCCGCCCAGGACGGGGATCTCACGATCCTCCCCGATCACCTTGGCGACGGCCAGCGGGGGCAGGTCGAAGCTGAGGAACGTCCCCGTCGTCGCGCCGTTGCGGGCCGCGACGGTGAACACGTAGGTCACGCCGTCGAGGCGCTTGACCATGGTTTCGATCGGCACGATCGGGCTGGAGGTGCTCACGTAGAGGCTTCCCGTGATCGTCGGGCTGTTGAGCACCGGGGCGAGGGCGTGGATCTGCCAGTTCATCGCGGTGACGGCGGCGAGCATGTCCGGGTGGGTCAGCAAGCCGGGCTCGACGAAGGGTTCGAATTCGTGCACAAAGTAACCGATGCCCATCGACCCGTTGATCAGCGACATCCACACCTCGGCCCGGACCTGCGTGGGCGTGGCCATGCCATACCCGTGGATGTCGGTGCACTCGATCCAGTTCCACACCGGCTGGTTCGGCTCGGACCATTCGATCAGCCGCTCGACGCCGTAGGCGGGCAGCCAGATCTTGTTGTCGATCTCCGGGTTGTCCGAGGCGACCGGGTAGATGTCGAACGAGACGATATCGCAGCCCTGGATGTACTCGGGGTAGTCCTCCGGGTGGTTTCGCCGGATGCCGCGACCGATGTAGTTGTCGTAGGCCACGCCCTGGCCGAGGTTCAGCAGGACCGGCCGGGAGAGGTCCTTCGACTTCATCCCCTGGTAGCGGGTGTAGATGTCCGTGCCGGGATAGGTGTCCCACGTGGTGCTCGGCAGCGGCGCGATCGGCGAGTAATAGCCGCCGCTCGGGTTCGACTGGGCGTTGTCCGGCTCGTCGGTCTGCAGCCAGCCGATGATGGTCGGGTCGTTGATGTGGGCCAGGCCGACGGAGTTCTGCGAGCAGATGGTCTGCATCCCCGCCGCCGCCAGTTGCGACAGGTGCTGCTCGGTGGGGCCCTGCCACAGCCCCACGTAGATGTTGATCCCGGCCGCGAGATACTGCGACGCCCGGCTCGGCGACTGCAGCCACACGCCGATGGGGAAGTAGTCCGGATCCGTCGACGGTCCGCGGGACCACTGGGCGTAGGGGCTCTGGGCGGCCGCGGTGACGGGCAGCGCAAGGATCGCGGCCGCGACGGCCGACACGGCATACCGGGTGACTCGACTGATCATCTGTCCTCTCCTTCTCTGACCTCTCGGGTGGCGGGCTGGGAGGCAATCAAGGCCCGGATGGCACGGCTTGGCAGGGCTGGATCGTCGTGGGCGAGCACGATGTCGGCCGTGATGCCTTCACGCATACTATAGCATGGGACGGCGATTGGGACAAGACGGCGGCGGTAGGCATCGGCACGCTTTCCACGGGCCCGCCCCCTACGTCGCCGTGACCACATCCACGCCGACGGTCACCGGCAGCGCCGTCGGCGGCAGGCAGCGGGCGGCGTCGCACGCCTGCAGCCGCACCGTCAGCGAGACAGCGTGGCGGCCCGGCGGGGCGTCGGGGGCAACGGCCAGACGGACGGACAGGTCCACCGTCCCCGTATAGACCGACAGTGGCTCGTCGGCGAAGGGCAGGTCGATCGTTTCGCCGGGCGGGGAGTCGACCGACCCCAGCGTCACCGGCCCCTCGCCCGCCGTCGCCACCGCCGTCGCCAGCAGGTGGTCCTGGCGGGGCGCCGCCGAATTGACGTGGTAGCCGTCCTCGATCATCAGCCGCAGCGTGACCGCCGCCTGCCCGCCCGCCGCCGCCGGCGCGTCGGGGCCGATCGCCTCGACCGCCACGGCGGTGGTCTCCGCTCGCGGCCGTCCCGGCTCGACCCGGCGGCGGTCCACCCACTCGACCGCCGCCAGCACCAGCGTGGCCGCGGCATGGCCGCTATGGCGGATCGTCGGCCAGAAGGCCCGGAGGACCTGCTCGGCCTGGCCGTCGTAGCCGCCCTCGCCGGTCCGCTCGGCCAGGCGGATCAGCACGCGGGCCGCCACGCCGTTGCCGGACGGCAGGGCCGTGTCCAGCGGGCTCTTCACGCGCGCCAGCAGGGCTTCGTGGTCGGCGGCGACGTAGAAGAACCCGCCGGCCGCGTCGGCGAACGCCTCGGTCATCGCCGCCGCCAGCGACCGGGCGTGGGCGAGCCAGCGGTCCTCGCCGGTGGCGTCGTGCAGATCGAGCAGCCCCTCGGCCAGGAAGGCGTAGTCGTCCAGGAACGCCGGGCCGCCCACGACGCCGGCGCGCCAGCCGCGGTGCAGCCGCCGGTCGTGGCGGAGCGTCGACCGGGCGAACGACGCGGCCCGGCGGGCGGCGTCGAGGTAGCGGGGCTCGTCGAGGAGGCGGGCCGCGCAGGCCAGCGCGCCGATCATCAGCCCGTTCCACCCGGTGATCACCTGGTCGTCGCGGTGCGGCCGCGGGCGTGCGTTACGCCGCGCCAGCAGCCGCCGACGGGCGTCGGCCGTCGCGTCGTCGGCGTCGAGATCGTCGACGCTGCCCAGGTAAAGGACGTTCAACCCCGTCGGCCCGCCGGCGGCGGCGTCGCGGTAGTTGCCCGCGTCGGTCACGTTGTAGCGCCGGGCGAATTGCCGTCCTGCCTCGGCGCCGAGCACGTCGACGATCTCCGCCGGCGACCAGAGGTAGAATTTGCCCTCGACGCCCTCGCTGTCGGCGTCCCACCCGGCGTAGAAGCCGCCGGCGTCGTCGGTCAGCTCGTCGAGGACCCAGTCGAACAGCCGCCGCGCGACCGCGCGGTAGCGGTCGCGGCCGGTGAGCGTCCAGGCCTCGACGTAAAGGCGGCCGAGCTGGGCGTTGTCGGAGAGCATCTTCTCGAAGTGCGGCACCCGCCACGCGGCGTCGGTGGCGTAGCGGTGAAACCCGCCGGCGAGGTGGTCGTGGATCCCGCCCAGGGCCATCGCGTCGAGCGTCGCGGCGGCCCACTGCAGGGCGGTCGCGTCGCCGCGGACGCGGGCCTCGTGGAGCAGGAACCGCAGGACCGTGTGCGGCGGGAACTTCGGCGCCCCGTTCAGGCCGCCGTGCTCGCTGTCGATCGCGCCGGCCAGCGTCGTCATCAACGCCTCGGCGACGGCGCGGTCGATCCGGGCGTCGGCCTCGGACGGCTCGGGGAGGCTGCTGCGGCGGACGATTTCCGCCAGATGCGTCGCCTGAGCCTCGACCTGGGCGCGCCGAGCGGTCCACAGGTCGGCCAGGTGCACGAGCAGGTCCTCGAAGCCGATCTGCCCGTCGCGGCCGTAGCGGGGGAAGTACGTCCCGGCGAACCACGGCCGCCCGTCGGGGGTCAGCCAGACGGAGTTGGGCCATCCGCCGCGGCCGGTAAACGCCTGCGTGGCCCGCATGTACAGGTCGTCCAGGTCCGGCCGCTGCTCGCGGTCGACCTTGACCGCCACGAACCGGGCGTTGAGCACCGCGGCGACGGCGGCGTCGGCGAACGACTCGCGGGCCATCACGTGGCACCAGTGACACGTCGCGTAGCCGACCGACAGGAAGATCGGCTTATCCTCCGCCCGCGCCCGGGCGAACGCCTCGGCGCCCCAGGGGTACCAGTCGACGGGGTTGGTCGCATGCTGGAGCAGGTACGGGCTGGTCTCATGAATGAGCCGGTTATGCCCCTCGGGCCGGTCCTGCGGGCGCCGGTCCTCCGGCGCAGCGCCCGACGCGGCCCACAGCGCCAGCGCCGCGACGCCCAGCCCCAGCATCACCCACATCACAGTCATCCTCCGCCCCTCCACGCCTGGCAGCCCCTCTGAATGATTCTAGGCGGGTCGCAACCCATGCAACTACAACGGCGGGCGGTTCCGTGTCGCGTGTGCTCCCTGTCGAGGCGTGTTCACGAACGGCGCCCCCGCAAGGACTGCGTGGGCCGCCGAGGGGGCTGACACGCCGGGTCCGTTTCTGTTATGCTGGGGTGTGGCCCACCATGGAAGGAGTCTGGTATGAAAGCCCTGCTGTTAACCGTTGCTTTCACGTTGATGCTCGCCGCGGCTGTCCAAGGCGCCCCGCTGCTCAAGCCGTCGCAGGTGCGAATCGACGGGATGACATTGACGTTCGGCGAGACGGAGCAGACGCTCACGATCGCGCCGCTGGCGGTGAAGCACCACACGATGACCGCGTCGCTGGAGGTCGTCAAGCCGACGTGGCGGCAGGGACTGTACCTGCCGGGGACGTCGTGGCGGTTCCGAACGCTCCGTCGCGGCTCGCTGGTGGTGACGCTCGCCGACGCGCCGGACGTGACGTTGACGGAGGGCGCCGACTACGCCGTCGACTGGGACTGGGGCACCGTCGGGGCGATCGCCGGCGGGCGGATCACGCCCGAGACGGAGGTGAAGATCGCCTACGACTACACCGCCACGCGGCTCGATCTCATCCAGCGCGGCCCGGACGGCAGGTACAGCGTCGTGACGGGTAAGGCCGACAGCCGACAACCCGTCCTGCCGGCCCCGGCCGAGGGACACACCGCCGTGCTGAGCGTTTATCTGCCGGCCAACACGACGACGCTGACGGAGGCCAACCTCAACTTCATCGACCCGGCCTGCACGGGCATCCCGCCGGTGACGGGCGAGGCGGCGCTGCAGTCGGTGAAGGCGAAGCTCGCCGGCGACGGGCCGGTGACGATCGTCTTCTTCGGCGACAGTATCACCGCCCAGGGGGCACGGGACTTCCGCGACGGCAAGGGTTCGTTCGTCGATCGGTTCCGCACGTACCTGCAGCAGCGCTATCCGGAGCGGGAGGTCCTCGCCACCAAACGGACCGAGGTGCTCCGGCCGACCGGCTCGCAGATCGTCGTGGTCATGAGCGGCCAAGGCGGCGACGACACGAACGGCGCCCTCAAGCGCCTCGACGCCGAGGTCCTCGCCCATGAGCCCGACCTGGTGGTCATCCTCTTCGGCGCCAACGACGAGAACCGGCGGGGCACGACCGACACCAACATGGTGCCCCCCTCGCGCTACGCGGCGAACCTCACCACCCTCGTCCGCCGCTGCGGCGACGCCGGCGCCGCGGTGATCCTGCTGACCCCGGCGATGAAGAACCGCGGCTGGTCGTCCACCGTGGGCAACATGGCCGACTACGCCGCCGCCGTCCGGCGCGTCGGCGCCGCCGGCGGGGCCTGTGTCGTCGACAGCTACCAGGTGTGGACCGATCTGCCCAAGCTGGGGTACAACTACATGATCCCGCTGGGGACCTGCATCAATCACCCCGTCGACATGGGCCACGAGATCTTCTTCAAGGGCCTGAAGGCGGCGGTGGAGTAGGACGCTTCAGCGTCACATTCGAGGACACGGGGACCGCCGTCCCCTTATGGTTGCCGGTCCGTGCCGCGGGGCAAGAGCGACAGCTTCACGGCGTTGGGGATCGCCAGTTCGCGTGTGCCGTAGCCGTATCCCACGGGCCGGCGGCGGCGCACCGGCCGCCACGTCGGCTTCAGTGCCGCCAGCAGGGCCGCGCCCGTGGGGGTCAGCAGTTCCACATCCACCGGCCCGGTCACGTGCGGCAGCCGGTGGGTCTTGAGGATGGCCAACGTCGCCGGCGCCGGGACCGGCAGAACGCCGTGCGAACAACGCACCTCGCCGCCGCCTACCGCCACCGGAGCCGCCCAGACGGCCGTCTCCGGCGAGATGTCCAAACACGCCAGGCCGACGGCGGCGCCGACGACGTCGACCACGATGTCGGCGGCCTCGTGCAGCACGGGCTGCTCGCTGTCGTGGCGGTGGGGAACGCCCTTGCGGTGAAGCGACAGGTGCTCGGTGTCGGCGAGCCAGCCGTCGTTGCCCACGTCGCCGACGTCGAGGGACGCCACGTGCGGCTTGACGTCGAGGACGGGCGTGCCATTGAACAGATCGAGCGGGCCGGTGATCAGACGGTTGCCCTCGATCCCGCGCAGGTCCGTCAGCGTCAGACCGATCGGGCTGGGGCGATTGGGCGAACGGCTCGCGAACAGCCCGACGTGCCGCCGGTCCGCCGGCCGCTGCCACGGCGGCGTGACGGTCAGCGACCAGCCGCGCGAACGATGCAGGTAGCTGAGGATGTACACGTGCGAGAAGCTGTCCAGCCCCCTCAGCCCGGCGGAGAACTCGTCGAAGATCTCGATGGCGAACGTCCCGTCGGCCTGCCGCGCCGGCTGCCGCGGGGCGACGCTTTCATAGGGGGTATGCGCCACGCCGACCGCGGCGACGGGGTAAGTCCCCCCGGCACCGGCCGGGCCGCTGTGGGCCTCGCGTTCGGCGGCCAGGAGAATCTCCAGCGCCCGCCGGGCGAACGCGCCGTAGACGCCGTCGATCTGCTCGCGGCCGAGTGCCTGTTCGAGCACGTCCCGTGCCCGCGGCGCGGCAAGCGGCTCGCTGTCCGACTCGAGCCGCACCGCCAGCCGAACGCCCGCCGGCCCGCCGGATTCGACGGTTTCAGCCCGGACGTCGGCGCCGCCCAGCAACCGGCCCGCCCGCGTCATCGCGCCGGCAACCCGCTCGGCAGGCGCGCCCAAGGCAATGAGGGCGGCCGAAAACATATCGCCCGCCATGCCCATCGTCGCGTCAATATACAGCACGCCACCCATACATCTTTCCTCCGCATCCAGCCGCCCACCCATCGGCCGAGGCGGCGTCGTCGCAGACCATACACCCCGGCGTTGCCAAAAGCCACCCCGCCAAGCGCGGACGGCAGACTCGCATCATCCTTGAACGGCCCGGGCGGATCGTTCA
>CAZHRW010000197.1:0-3158 GCA_964535025.1 uncultured Planctomycetales bacterium | reverse complement strand
GCGCTCGTCGATCGTGAAATACGGCGCCCGGTAGCCGTATACTTCCTTGCCCGTCAGGTCCTCCAGGAAGTGCTTGTTCTTCAGCAGGTCCTCGCGGAACGCTTGTTCGTCGAGGAGGAAGTTGGACCGGTGGGCGAAGCCGTGATTCTGGATCTCGTGGCCGGCGGCGTCGATGGCGGTGACCACCTGCGGGGCGCGACTGGCGGCCTTGCCGAGGATGAAGAAGGTCGCCCGGACACCGTGGCGGTCCAGGGCTTCGAGGATGGTCATCACGTTGGTCTCGAAGCGCGCGGAGACCGCGTCATCGGTGGCCACCATGGCCTGGTACCAGTCTTCCACGTCGATCGAAAAAGCGTGTTTCATCACGGCGGCTAACTTGGCCCCGCGGGAATGCCGGTCACTCAAGGGCGGCTTGACAGCCGCCCGCACAAGACCCATTATAGCCGCTGTCGTCGGCGGTGCAACGGACGGACAACCCAAGGCCACGGAACGCCCTATGAAGATTCTTATCCTCACGCAGTTCTTCCCCCCCGAGATGGGCGCGCCGCCGGCACGGCTGTTCGAGATGGCCGGCCGTCTGCGGGATCGCGGCCACGAGGTGACCGTGCTGACCGCCCTGCCCAACCGGCCGACCGGGCGGGTCTTCGAGGGCTATCGCGGCAAGCTGCGGATGACCGAGACGATCGAGGGGATCCGCGTCGTGCGGACCTGGATCCGCCCCTCCAACGCCCCCAGGGCGCTGCCGCGACTGCTGTCGGACCTGTCCTACCTGACCTCCACGATCCTGTGGGGCTGGTGGGGGCTCGGCCGCCAGGACGTCGTGCTCTACCAGAGCCCGCCACTGTTTGCCACGATCGCCGCCCGCTGGCTCAAGCTGCTCACCCGGGGCAAGCTGGTGATGTGGGCGTCGGACATCTGGCCGGATCTGCTGGTGCGGATCGGCCAGGTCCGCGAAGGTGGCATGGCGTTCGGCGTGATGTCGCGACTGGAGCGGTACGGCTACAAGCACGCCGACGTCGTCGCCGTGACCAATCCCGGCGCCCGGCGGCAGATCGCCGAGCGGTTCCCCACCGTCACCACGACCGTGTTCAGCAACGGTGTCGATACCGACGTCTTCCGGCCGCACCTGCGCAGCGAAGCGATCCGCGCCGAGTTGGGGGCCGGGCCGGACGATTTCCTCGTCGGCTACGTGGGTCTCCACGGGTTGTTCCAGGGTCTCGAGGCGGTGATCGACGCCGCCGACCGACTGCGGCAGCGCCCGGACATCAAGATCGCCATGATGGGCGCCGGCGTGGTCAAGGAAAAGCTCCAGGCGTTGGCCGCCGAGAAGGCCCTCGACAACCTCACCTTCCACGACCCCCGCCCCAAGAGCGCCATGCCCGAGGTGCTCGGCTCGATCGACGCGTCGCTGGTGCCGCTGGCCTCGCCGATGCCCGGCACGATGCCCTCGAAGGTGTACGAGGCGCTGGGGGCCGGCACGCCCATCATCGTCGCCCGCCACTGCGAGGGGGCGGCGTTCGTCGAACAGTACAACGTCGGCGCCGTCTTCGAACCCAACGACGGGGCCGAACTGGCCGACGCGATCGGCGCCCTGGCCGACCACCGCGACCGCCTCGACGCCATGCGGGACGCCTGCGTCGGGCTGGCCCAACGCTTCGACCGTAACACCCTCGCCGACCGCGTTAACGACGTCCTGACGGCCCTGCACGAGGGGCGGCCGCTGCCGGAGGTACAGTGGTGAACGGCAGGCTTTAGGCTGCAGGCTATAGGTACGGCAACGGCAACGGCGACGGCGACGGCGACGGGGATGGCAACGGGGACAGGACACGGAACGCCTTTTACACGTGATGAGCCCTGAAGGGGCGACATCATCACTGCCTATGCCGGCGGCGTCGGCGGGCAGCCCTGCTGGTACCAGTCGACGGTCGCGGCGATGCCTTCGTCGAGGCCGGCGCGGGGCTGGAAGCCGAGCACGCGCCGGATCTTGGAATTATCGAAGCACAGGTCGCCCGTCAGGCGTCGGATCGCGCCGCGATCGACGGGCATCTCCCTGCCGGTCAGCTTCTGAAGCACACTGCCGGCCAGGCCCATCGCCTTGAGCACGCCGACGGGAATGCTGCGCAAGAGCGGCTCGCCGGCGAGCCGGCGCGAGACGGCCGCGTAAAGCTCCCGCGAGCTGTAGGGGCGCTCGTCGCAGACGAGGAACACCTCGCCGTTCGCCGCGTCGGCGTCGATGGCGGTCAGGACCGCGTCGACGACGTTGCCCACGTAGACCATCGACCGGCGATTGGCCACCGCCCCCAGCGGCAGTTTTTTCCTATGGGACGCTGCGTCCAGGAGCCGCAGCATGTTGCCTTTGTTGCCCGGCCCGTAGACCATCGGCAGCCGCAGGACCACCGCGTGGACGCCCAGCTCGCCCGCGCGCTGGAACAGCAGGCGCTCGGCGGCGAGCTTGCTGCGGCCGTACGGGCTGGCGGGGTGGCACTCGGCGGTCTCGTCGAAGACGCCGACCTCCTCCTCGCCCATCGCCTTGACGCTGCTCATCAACAGGAACCGCGTCGCGCCGGCCGCGGCCGCCGCGGCCAGGACGTTGCCGGTGCCGGTGACGTTGACGTCGTGGAAGGCCTTCTCGGGGTCCGCCGCCGTCTCGTGCATCATGTGAACGCGGGCGGCCAGGTGGATGATGTGCGTGGCGCCCTCGACGGCGTCGGCCAGGGCCGCCTCGTCCAGCAGGTCCGCGCGCACCTGTCGCGGCGAGCCGGGCAGCTCGACCGGCGGGACGTCCGGATGCAGCATCGCCACGGCGGGGATCTCCCGCCGGGCCAATTCGGCCAACACGTGGCGGCCCAGGAAGCCGTCGGCCCCGGTGACCAGGTACAGCATGCACTTCACTCCCGGATCAGGTACCACAGGTGTGGACGCCGGACGCCGTCCACTGTAACGCCGCCGCCGGTTCATTGCACGAGCTTCCTGGCGAATTCGCCCCCGGGCCGGTAGCATGCCGGCAGAGAGGAGCGTGCCATGGCGACGGTGCTGACGATCGATCCCGGCGGAGCGCGTTTTGCGATCAACGGCGAGCCGGTCTTTCTGCTGGGCGCGAGTTATTACGGGGGCCTGGGCGCTTCGGACGCGTTCGTCGACGCCGACCTGGCGGACCT
>CAZHRW010000196.1:0-6374 GCA_964535025.1 uncultured Planctomycetales bacterium | reverse complement strand
AGAGTCCGTTGGGGGTGTAGGTGAAGGTTCCGTCGCCGTGGTCGACGAGCGCCCCGTTGGCCGGCTGGGTGACGTCGGTGATCGTGAGCGTATCGCCGTCGTCGTCGCTGTCGTTGGCCAGGACATTGCCGGTGGTGACGGGCGTTTCCAGGTCGGTGACGGCGCTGTCGTCGCCGGCGACGGGGGCGGCGTTGGCGGCCAGGACGGTGAGGCTGACGGTGGCGATGTCGGTCCCGCCGTGGCCGTCGGCGACGGTGTAGGTGAACGACGTCGCCCCGGTGAACGTGCCGTTGGGGGTGTAGGTGAAGGCGCCGTCGCCGTCGTGGACGACCGTGCCGTGCGCCGGCTGGGTGAAGCTGACGACGCTGAGGGCGTCGCCGTCGACGTCGCTGTCGTTGGCCAGGGCGTCGATCAGCGTCACCGGCGCGGTGCGTGTGGTGGTGGCGCTGTCGTCGCCGGCGACGGGGTCGTCGTTGACGGGCGCGACGGTGACGGTCACGGCCGCCGCGTGGGTGGCGCCGTGGCCGTCGGTGATGGTGTAGGTGAACGTATCGGTCCCGTGGAAGTCGGCGGCGGGGGCGTAGGTGAGCGTCCCGTCGCCGTGGTTGACGACGCTGCCGTGCGCGCCCTGGGTGACGGCCGCGATGCTGACCGCGTCGCCGTTGAGATCGTAGTCGTTGGCCAGCACGTCGGCGATTGTCACCGGCGTGTCCTCGTCGGTGGCGGCAGTGTCATCGACCGCCCGGGGGGCGTTGTTGTAGCCGGGGACGACGACGGCGAACTGGCCGGTGTCCTCGGGCCAGCGGGCGGTGCCCCAGAGGTAGCCGACGCGGCCGTCCTGCAGCACCAGCCGGCCGAGGCTGTCGCCGACGGCGATGCCGAAGGCGTCGTCGTTCTCGGTCGCCGCCGATTTCACGAGGGCGCGGCCAAGTGCGCCGGCGGCGACGGCGGTGTTGTCGAACAGGTCGCCCCCGATGCCCCGGCCGCCGGCGACGACCAGGGCGTTGAGCGTGGGGACGGCGTCGCCGACCACGTCGGCGAAGGCGTCGGTGCCCCGCGGCAGGTCGATCACGCCGTCGGCGTCGGCATCGGCGGCATAGTCGCTCCTGACGCCGACCAGCACGGCGCTGTCGAGCATCGCGCCGGCGCGGACGACGTTGAGGTCGCCGGTGGTGCGAAGCGTGCTGCCGGTCATCCGCACGCCGACCACGACGTTGCCGGCGTCGCCGTCGATCGTCCACGCCGCGTCGATCAGGTTGCCGGCGACCCGCGCGGCGCGGAGGGTGGGCCACCGGTCGGGCACCGCCGTGCCGTCCAGCGCCAGATCGATGCCGACATCACCGCCGCCCCCGCGGCCGGCGGCGACCAGGGCGATCAGCCCGCCGGCCTCGATCGAGCCGGTTTCCCAGTCGGTGACCCGCACGCGGCCGATCATCCCGGGCACATCGAGGGTCGTCCCCCCGGCGTCGCCGGCGACGAGGGCCGCGATGGAGTAGCCCCGCCCGTCCATGGCGTCGGTGGTCACGGCGACGTCCAAGACGCCGCGACTGACCAATGGGCCGATGGAGGCCGCGGACAAACTGCCGCCGTCCCAATCGGCCACGCGCACCGCGCCGATCGCCCCGGGGACGTCGAGGGTCGTCCCCCCGGCGTCGCCGGCGACGAGGGCGGCGATGGACAAGCCCCGCCCGTCCATGGCGTCGGTGGTCACGGCGACGTTCAACCGGTCGCGACTGCTCAGACGGCCGATATCGGCCGCGGCCAGGCTGCCGCCGTCCCAGGAGGTCGCCACCAGCGCTCGCAGGGTAAGGTCCGCCACGTCGACGGTCGTGTCGGTCACCTGGTCGAAGCGGGCGACCAGGGCCGCCCCGTCGGGCGTGGGGATGCCGCCGTCGGTGTGGATGTCGATGGCCGATCCGGCGGCGACGTCGCCGAGGATGAGCTTCCGCAGGGGGCCCTCGCTGGTCAGCGCGCCGTCGAGCGTGACGCCCCGGCCCACGACGGCCAGGGCCGAGCCGAAGACGCTCACGGCGTCCACCGTCGTACCCCGCGGCGCGACGATTGCCAGGGTGCAGCGGTCGTTGTCGGGGTAGACGGCGATCGACTCGATGTGACCGCCGCCGACGGCGCTGGTCTCGATGATCGCCTCGCCGTTGCGGACGACGACCCTGACGGGGTTGTCGGCATCGTCGAGGAACCGGGCCGCCCGCGTGACGTGGATCTGCTCGCCGAGGGGGTCCACGGCCCAGCCCCGGCCGAACCAGAGGTCCTCATCGTTCGCATCGTCCGGGATATTAAGGAGATACCGGTTCGGCAGCAGCGACTCGCCCGCCGGCGCCTCCGGGAACGACACCCCGGCGGCCGGTGAGCCGCTCAGCAGGAGCCTCGGTTCCATCGCTTCGAAGGTGGGGGCGTCACAACCGTCGCGGCCGGCGGCCGTGACGGGTCGGCGGGTGGGTTCACGGAACATCGGTGGTCCTCACTTCATCCCTCGCGGTACTTCTTCGGCGACAACGCCGAGCGGGTACTCTATAATAACGAATCGCCGCTCTGCGCCCAAGCGCGGCGATGTCCATGCAACGTCCGGACATCCCTACGCATCGGCGATCGGGGGCCGCGGGTTGACTAGCCTGCCGCGCCGGCTGGCGCCGTCAAGCGATGCCGGCGCAGCGGTTTGAATGCAACCCTTTGCCTCCGCACGGCTTGGCCGCCTTCGCCCCGTTGCCCGCCGGCGGCGGATCATACGGCCTGGGGGACGGGAGCACGCGGGCCGCGACGCGACGCTGCAGGGGTTAGCGGCACCCCCGCGACGGGACGTATTGAACCTTGACTTTGTGCTGACAAACGGCTACGTTGCGGGGTGCCTTGTTGATTTGACTTGCCGTATGGAGGTCGCCGGTTGCGGACCTCACGCCAGCCTAGCTATCCAGCCACAGGAGAAGCAGATGTCTCTGTCCAGTGATGGCCGTGTCAAGGACACCCGCGCCCCTCGCTTCGAGAACCTCGAAGAACGCCTGCTGTTAACGACGGTCTACGGGGGGCAGATCGTGGAGTTCGGCCAGCCCCTCGCCGAGTATGCCGAGGGGTTTGGCGGGACGGACATTCGCGTCGCGCTCGGCGGCGACATCGTGGCGGAATTGATCGGCATCGACCTGTTCGGCAATGTCGGCGACGTGCCGGTGCGGGTCTATCAGGACCCCCTCGGCGGCTACAGCAGTGTCGGGGGCGGCCTGGGGGCCCTGGACGGGGTGACCAACATCGGCGCCATGCCCATCACCGATCCGACCGGCGCCACGCCGGATGTCGCCGCCGGCACCGAGGAAAACAATATTCAAGGCATCGCCAGCCAGTATTGCGCCCATCCGACCCTGGGCGGGCGGACCTACGGCTTCAACGTGCTCAGCGGATCCGACGACGATGAGGGCAGCGCGCCCATCACACAGTTGGTGCGGATCAACAATGATACGGGCGCGGCCACTGTCGTGGCCAACATGAGCGACCTGCTGCCGTTTGACGTTGAACAGGATGAAGATGACAATGACATCGAAGTGTCCAATGTCGAGACCGTCACCGCCGCGGACTTCCGCCCGCTGGACGGCAGCGCCGAGGCCGGCTGGCTGTATTTCGTGGTTCGCTACGAACCCGACGAGGGCGATCCCACGGAGGAGCTGTTCGCCATCGACGTCGAGGCGGCCGAGGCGGATCGCGACGCGTTCGAAGCCCAGGGCCGGCTGCCCGCCGCGTCCCTCGGGTCGATGATCGCCTCGGACCAGGAGTCCATCAGCTCGATCGCCTGGGACCAGACCTCGGAGACCACCTCGGTCCTGTACGGCTTCCTGGCGGTGGAGAACGATCCCCCGATGGTGCTCCAGGGCGTGCAAATGGGGCCGCGGATAGCGTTCGCCGATTTCGTCACACCCGTCCTGACACCCGTCGAGCCGGACGAGGACCCGGAGGATGACGCGCTGGAGGGTGTGACCGGCATCGAGTTCATGGGCGACGACCCGACAGCCGACGAACGCTACCTCTGGGCGATCGACAACGCCAACGCCCAACTGGTCCGCATCGACCTGATCGGCGACCCCGACGCCGGGATCGCTCCCGGGACCGCTACGGCGCAGGGGACACTGCACGGCTTCAACGAGGGCGACCCGACGGACAACCGTTATTCCCGCGACCCGCTCCCGGAAAACGTTCGCGGCGACGACCTGCAGGGCATGGCGTGGAACCCGGTGATGGTCAATCCGTGGACCGGCGGGTTCGGGGTCATGCTCGGCACCGATGCCACCACGGATGAACTGGTCTATATCCGCACCGGCTCGGGCGAGACGGCCCGCATGCAGCCGGACTACACCATGCCCGCCGGGCTGGTGTACGCCTTCGCCATCTACGTCACCCATGCCGGGCCGGGCGCCTCGATCGCCATGGCCCAGGTGGATTACCCCACGGGGGACGACGACGGTCCCGAGCTGGCCGATCGGGTCATGGATCCCTTCGGCGGCGGCTTCGGCGATATGCACGCCATCGAGGCCCAGGAGGGGGAGATCATCGCCGTCAGCGCCGACGGCGCCACCGGCCTTGCCCTGCTCGGCGGAACCACGAGCGAGTATGAGCTGGAGGATGTCCCCGGCTGGGATCGCGTCATCGCCAGCGAATTCCGCACCGAGATCGGCGCGCGGCCCCGCAACTACGACGACTGGCCCGGCCAGGCCGCCGACCTCGCCGCCGGCCTGGTCGTCCCCGAACAGCTCCTCGATTACCTCTCCGACGCCGGCTCGCTGCCCAATCGGCTGATGGGCATGAACCTCGACGACATCCGCGAAATGACCGTCAGTCGGTCCGGCCAGATCGTCGTAGCCGACTTCGACGGCTATGACGCGCTCGGCGAGAGCTATTACGACGATGGCAGCGGCGTGTGGAAGGCCGAAAACATGGTGGGCGTCGAGCTCGCCCTGATCGATCCCGACACCGGCTGGGCGATGGACATGAGCCCGGACGACGGCCTGGTCGCCCTGCCGCCCAAGCTGATCCATGACGACACCGACCTGCCCATTCGCGCCGTGTGGGGCCTGGATTACGGCATCCTGGACCTGCAGGTCGGCACCGAGACCCTCTATGCGGTGGCCGACGCCGGCTGCGGCGAACTCCAGCTCGGCACGATCGACCTGAGCAGCTACGACACCAACATCGTCCGCTTCGCCCCCCTCGTCACGCTCAACGGCCTCACCGAGGTGACCGCCATGGCCTTCAGCACCGGCGAAGGGTCCATCGCCAACCAGCAGGGGCTCTTCCTGGTCGACGGCGAGAGCAACCTTTACGAATACGATCCGGCCACGGGGGCTCAACTGGAGAACTTCGGGCCGATCGAGGGCGCCCAGCACTATCCCGACGGAACGCCTGTCCTGGAAGAGGGCGAGCCGGTCGTCGAACCGGTCCACGTCGAGTCGATGGACTTCGACGACAAGGGCGTCCTGTACGCCCATGACCGCTACAGCGGACGCCTGGTGGACATCAACATCGACCTGATTCTCGCCTGGCGAGCCAACCCGACGGGCGATGAGCCCGCCCTGGAAGCCGCGACGCGGACCCGTACGAGCGTCGGCTCGTTTCGCCCGACCGTCGGTGCGATGGCCTACGACTTTGTCAACGACCGCTTCCTGGCCGTCGACAACGCCTTCTCGCGGATCCGCCGCCAGGACCGCGACGGCGGCGAAGCCAGCGTGGTCGAGGACCCCGACACCGGCGACCTGATCGAGCAACGAACCAACGATTCGGCCGCCCTGATGGTTCTGCGCGGCTACCGGAGCGACTCGGCCGTCCGCCAGAACATGGAGAATGTCCTGATCGGCGGACCGGTGATGGGGAAGGTCGACGTGTCGGGGTCGATCGAGATGTTCTACACCGGCTGGCTGATCACCGGCGAGTCGTTCGGGATCCTCGAGGAAACCGCCCTGCCGACCATCCCGGACAACTTCCACGTCCGCGGCGACCTGCGCAACCTGATCTCCTGGGGATCGATCGGCACCATCAGCCTCGGCGACGACCCGGAGGCGATGGTCGAACCGATCTACATCACGGGCTTTGATCTGCGGGTCGGCGGCAAGACCGGGCAGGTCTGGTCCCAAGGATCCCTCATCGGCTCGTTCGAGTTCGAGAACCAGGGCGACGTGATGGGCATGAGCCCCTGGAACTACTGGAACGAGATCGAATTGAAGTTGCCCGACACCCCGGCGGAGGTCCGCGAGGGAAGGGCCTTCCAGAGTTTCCGCCTGCTTCGGCCGGCCGGCATGGAGGATTTCAGCAACGATACCTATGAGACCGCCCAGTATATCGGCACCTCGCGCAGCGCCGTCGACGGCGACGAGTCCGTGCAC
>CAZHRW010000195.1:0-3125 GCA_964535025.1 uncultured Planctomycetales bacterium | reverse complement strand
CGGATGAAGTAGCACTCGTCGCAGAGCCAGACGATCTCGATTTCGTCGAAGTTATGGTAGAGGAACGGGTCGGGCCCGCGCCGGCAGTCCTTCTCCTGCTTGCAGAACTGGCACTTGCGGTGAACCGGTTCCTGGTCTTCCCATTCACGCAGCATAGCACGGTCCTCCTTCAGTTGCGGCTGTCGATGTCGCCCCCGCACAGCGGGCAGCGACGGAGGGGCAGGTCTTCGACGGTCACGACGATCTGGCCGACATCGCGGCGGTCCTGCCGACGCGTGAGCAGCAAATCGATCTGGCTGTCGTCGAGGTAGACACCCGCGTGCTGCATGGCGTCGAGCAGAGGTTTCTGGAGGTTATCCAGGTCGCGACGGCGTCGATCCGGCGGGAAGGCGTCCAGGCACACCGCCAGCCGTCCATTGCGGGGCGGCCGGCCTCCGCACCCGGCCGTTTGGGTCAGGAGCCCGCACACGGTGGTGCGGTACCCCCGACCCTGGCGGCTGATGACCATGCGGTTGTTCCACTTCCGCCAGTAGTGGTTGATCGACGGCGGGAACGGCAGTGCCAGACGGGTCGCAGGGGCTACCATTTCGCCTCCCGCTTGGCCCAACTGGAATCGGCGATCTTCATGATTCCGCCGAGGACCAGGATCAACAGCCACCAGTACGTGCCGAACAGAATCGCGGTGAGGAGGCTCGTCGCGCGGGCGAAGTTGTCCCATTTCAGGAACGTGTACGTCCGGTGCTGTCGGCGGTCCAGGTAGTAACTGAAGACGGCCCCGGCGATCCAGTAGACGATCAGTGCGATGACCATGAGACTTCCTTTCTCGCTCAGCGCTTCCAGGGGGGCGTGTTGTCGGTGACGGCCGCCTGCTGCGGCTGTCCGGTGGCGGCGGACCTGGGCTCGAACTTCTTGATCTCGTTGGTCAGCTCATCGGTGTCGGCGCGTTTCTTGAGCTTGACCGTGATGAGCAGCGGGAGGTTGTGCAGCTCGGCGCTGTCCCGCGGCTGCATGACGCCCACGGCCCGGCAGATGGCCGACAGGTCGCTGCGGGCGATCTTGACGGCGGTTGCGTTGGCGTTGTTGAGATTCAGCCGAGCCCAGACCAGACGGTTCTTGTACTCGCCCTCGAGGATGGCGAACGTCAGTTCGAGGTAGCTGCCGGATCCGCTCTTGGCGGCCTTCATCTCGCTGGCGGTGATGACGGCCACGTACTGGCCGGCAGGGATGGGATCGAATCCGCTGGTCGGCTCGACGTCGTGTGCGTTGAATCCGTCCAAGTTAGCCAATGGTGTGCTCCTTCGTGCTGGAGGGTGTTGCCTCGTCGGCGTCGGTGGTGCGGCTGGCGTTCATGGCGTCCATGAGCGCCGACCAGGACAGGGGAAGCTCGGGCGGCAGCCCGTAGCGGTTCTTGGCCACGCAGGCCGGGCTGCCGATGGTGCGGAGGACGCGTTCGCCACCGCCGGACCCGACGGCCACGGCGATGCTCCGGGTGCGGTTGAAGCCGGCGTCCTCGCTCTCGGTGCGGAACCGCCGCGTGGCGAACAGGACGCCGTCGCACCACTCGGTGACCAGTGCGGCGGCGTGCTTGTGCAGGCGGGGCGAATAGCGGTCATAGGCAACCGACTCAGGGTCCTCGAACGTCTCGGTCTTGGCGTGGGCCAGGAGGATCACGCACATGCGGCGGGTATTGCGAAGGGCGTCCAGGCCGCCGAGGATCTCGCGCCACTGCGTCAGGGCGTGCGTGTAGCCCTTGGCGTAGCCGCCGTCGGCCCGCTCGATGGACTTGACGCCGAACTGGCGGCACACCTCGTCCCAGATCAGCCGCTCGAGCCAGTCCAGGCTGTCGATCACGACGGTCTGGTACTCGTGGTCCTCCGAGTACAGCGCCGACAGGGCCGAGACGACCTGGTCGTACCGCTCGGCCAGCGGGAAGCTCGCGCAGTCGATCTGGTCGAGCCCATCCTCGGTGGGGATGAAGATGCTATTGGAGGCCCCGGCAGCGGTCGTGGATTTGCCGACGCCCTCGGTGCCATAAATCAGCAGGCGCGGCGGCGATTGTCGCCGACCGCTTCGAATCTGTTTCATCAGTGTCATGCTTGTCCTCTGTAATTGGGGTGCTTCCTGGTTCTCGCCGGCCGGCGTTCATTGGCAGGCACGGGAGTCGAACCCGCATCCCGAGGCCGTCCTGCGAGAAGAGGCCCCGGGAGCCCGGCCCTGCCGGATGCGCCCGGGCGGGCGGCCGTCGCGATTGATGGACCCGCCGCAAGCCGCCCGGGCGCCAGAGATGCTCAAGCCACATCGAGCACGCGAATCTCCTCGTAGCCCGTTGGCCAGTGGTCCTGTGCCCGGCAGGCCAGCAACCGACGAATGGCCGCCTCGTTCTCCCGCTGAGCGATGGCCAGCGTGTCCTCGCCGACCAGCCACACGCCGCAGCGGAAGGGCTCCTTCTTCTCGACGGCGATGAGGTGAACGGGGACCAGAAGGCCGGCGAGGGGCTGGGCCAGGACGGCCCGGTAGAACGCCATCTGCCGGTGGTAGCCATAGCGGCGGGCGTCGGACTCGAACCACGTCAGATCGTCGCAGGTCTTGAAGTCCACGATGCCGCGATGCGGATGGACCCAGTCGATGCGAATCTGGCACAGTGTGCCGCAGTATTCAGCCCGTACGACACCTTCGCTGCGGCCGTACAGCAGCAGATCCACGGCCTCAACGCTCATGGCCACGCCGCTGGCCATCTGCTCGATGAGCTCGACCTGGTCGTGCGAGAGGACCGGCCTGCCCTGGGCGACGGCCCACTCGGCGAACGCCTTTGTCGCCGCGCCGTAGGGCTTGCCGGTTTTGGGGTTGATCGGACCGCCGAGGGCGAAGGCGGTCTCGTAGGCGTCGCGGCCCTCAAGGATTCGGACGTGTGCGGCGCGGCCGAGCAGGTAAGCGGGTGAATCGCGGTCCTCGATCAGGCCGAGGGTCTTCTTGCGGTGCAGCCACGGGCACTTGATGAAGTCCAGCAACTGGTGGCTGCTGAGGATGCGGTCCGCCTGCGCGTGATACTGATCGGCGGGTTCGACTTCCAGAATGCTGAGGTCAATGTTCAGGTCCATGCTTGTCCTCATGTCTTGCTGTCCAGC
>CAZHRW010000194.1:0-52613 GCA_964535025.1 uncultured Planctomycetales bacterium | reverse complement strand
ATCCCTTGATCTTCCATGACTTAAGCTCCTTGAGGCTAGGGTTCGTAAGTCATTATAAAACAAGGACTAGCATCGCGCCAGAAAGAAATGTCGCACACCACCTTGCCATCTTGATAGTGAAGGAGCATGGTCCACACCATTGGCCGGATCCCTGTCGTGGACCAGCACGGTGTGCGACGGCTCGCCAAACGGACAGACGCCGTCTCCCCTCACCTGCGGTCTCCTGCTCACCTATTCTCCTGTTCACGCCGTTTCGCACGGCGAGCGAGGTGCCTGCATGGCCGTCATGTTCGAAAACCTGTAAGTTTATTCAGAGGGGGCCCGAATTGCACTGGCGGCGTTGACGGTCAGGGCCCCGGCGGCACCTCCATGGCCGAGCACAGGGTTCAAACACCTTGCGGTAACCAGCCGCAGACGGCACAATGGAAGCGAGCGAAGCCTGTCGAACGGCGCCGCGTTCGCCTACGCACAGGGCGTCCAGAAGGCGCGCAGGGGCAATGACATGGGAATCAACGAGCTTGAGCCAGGTACCACGCGATGGTGGCGGCTGACCATCTGGCCAGCAATCGTTGCCGTGGTGGCCCTGTTCTGTGCGTTGCCTCTGTGGGCGATCCCCGGCCTGATGTTCCCACCGCTCAAGTATGGGCAGAGCCAGGCGTTTCAGACAATCGACCTGATCGTCTGGCACGCCGTCTGGCTGGGAGGGTTCAGCCTGACCGTCGCTCTGGGGGCCGCCCGTTACGCCCGCACGAGCGGGCCTCAACAGCCCCTGCGGATGCGATCGTTGCGTGACCTCGCC
This sequence comes from uncultured Planctomycetales bacterium, assembly GCA_964535025.1. Lineage (GTDB taxonomy): Bacteria > Planctomycetota > Phycisphaerae > SM23-33 > FEN-1343 > JAAYZK01. The sequence continues at coordinate 51,814 of CAZHRW010000194.1, read as the reverse complement.
GCGGCGTGGCCGGTGGGCGTACTGATCTTCGGAATTTTGGCCCTGGCGATGGATGCCGCCGGCCTGTGGCGCTTCACCTACCTCGGCGTGCCGGAGCCGCGCCCGCAGCCGCCCTACTACCTCGACCTGCGCGACCTGGGGCGGTATCCCCTCGGGCCGCTGGTCGGGCTCATCGTGGGATTTATGCTCGCCGTCCTCGCCCTGCGCCGCTTCCCATCCATCACGTCGCGGCTTGCCCTGGGCGGCTCGGTCCTGTTCGTTGCGGCCTTGATCCAGGAGCATCTCATCTGGCCGGCACTCGGGGCGAATGCTCGCTATGCGAACTCCGCCCTCATGACGCTGCAGTACAGCGGACGCCTTCCCGCCCTGCTCGCCGGGGCCTACGTCGTCCTGTGGATCTGGGCGGCTCGCACGCGCCAAGCCGAGCTTGCCCACAGAAGGTCATCCAAAGGTACCGACGCCCTATCAACGGACAAGAGCATCCTGGATCTTCCATCCGCCCGGCTCTTCAGTCTGATCCCTGCAATGGTAGCCGGGATGATCGCGCGGGCGGCGATTCTGGCTTGGGCGTACCAGCCCAGTGGTGGATCCGATTACCTTTGGTGCCTGCAGGATGCGCTTGTGCTTTGGGCCGTCTGCGTGGCGGCGATCCTCGGCCTCACCTGTCGAAGTCGGGAGGCGTGGGGGCGAGCGGCGTGGGGTGCTCTTCTGCTGGCGATCGCGGTCGGCGTTGCCGTGTGCGACATGATATGGCCTCCACACCACACCGGAATGATCGACGGCCTCGTCTCGATAGTCTCTGTAGCGGTCATCCAGATCCCCGCCCTGGCGCTCGGGCTTGGCGTCGGCTGGGTCTGGCGCAGATGCCGGCGTCTGTGTTGGCGAAGCGAGGAGATCGACAGTGTCGAGCTTGAGATCTTCGATGATGATGAGTGATTGATTGGATTATTAAGTGCGCGTCCCGAATGCCCAAAAGGAATCTGCTACGGGGTCGCACCGTCTGGATTCGGTGAGGCATCCGAACCGATGGCGACACCCCGCCCCATCCGCTCTCTGACCCGATCCAGACTGAGGGCGACTCTATAGCCACGGGTGTTCTCGCCCTGCCTATCGAGAAGCACGACACCGATCCGCGATGGCACCACTTTGCCCTGTCCAAGCTTGGTAACGGTAGCACGGTTGTAGAGGTTGTGCCTGTAGGCATGCTCCATCAGAGGAAACACGATTTCGAGTGCGCGGGCATCGTCCATGTTCCTGTCGGCGTCGCTGAATCGATAAGGATACTCGATCGTGAACTGCAGGCCATCGGGCAAGAGCAATCCGTGAGTTGACGAGATGCTATAGGTCTTTCCGTCGATGATCCACTGTTCGGCACCGCTTACGGTCATGGGCCGGTATCCCGCCGTACCTGCGGGCCGGACGGCGCTGGCCCCGTACGAAAGCGGAAGAAACAAAGCCAGGATCGTGTGGACGATCAGGCCGATGCTCCCCACCAGACCGAGAACCTTCCTGGCCTTCGTCAACCGCATGATGCGCTTGTAGCTTGTCAAAAGGAAGATGAGCGCAAAGATCCCCATGGCCACACCGAGGCAACTGAACAGGTTGAAGTTCATCCTGTAGCCATCTGTGCCCGCGATCCTGGAGATTGGAGCCTGCCCAAAGGACAGCAGCGATATCACGAAAACCACGAACATGGTGATAGATGACTGCCCCGTCCGCTTGACCTTCAATGCATCCCGCTTGCTCAAACCCGCTTGCTCCTGCGCTGGCTGCTTTGTCATCTCGGGGCCCCTTTCTCGGCCGACACCGTTTGCAGAGTCATGCTGCCCGATAGCCCAAGGCCAGGATCATATCCCTTTCATGAGACCATGGCTAGGCCCATCTCAAGCGGCAAAGAGCGTACGACCGAACAAGGCCCGGCCTCATACCCAAGAGGCTATGGCCAAGAACGTGGGGGTTGACCTATCAGTCAGTCCACGTCCATAATGCCGCCAGAAGCCCAGGTGAACGCCAGCACCAACCCCGCCCCCGGTCGCGTACCATCCTCGTCGCCCCTCGCCCCGAGTCAGGCCGTTTCGCGTTGAGAATGGGGTTCCCGCATGGCCTTCATGTTCGAAAATCTGCAGGTCTACCAAAAGGCCATCGATCTGGCCGACCAGGTCGCCGGACTGACCGAAACGTTCCCTCGGGGATACTACTTCCTCGTTGATCAACTGTACCGCGCCGCTCTCTCCATCGCCGCCAACATCGTCGAAGGTGACGGTCGCTTCACGAAAGCCGATCGTCGCAATTTCCTCGGCATCGTCGGCGGCTCCGCGCAGGACCGTGCGCCGCTGCTGAACCGACCGGCCGACGGAAGCCGTTGACGCCGGGGCGGCATCGACGGATGAAAGCGAACCTCGAGAAAATCGCCAGGATGCTCTGCGGAGGCGCCCTAACGCTGCCCACGTCACGTGTGGTATCGTATAGCCCATGAATCCCGCATCGGCGAAGGACAACACTCCGACGGATCCGCCGCGCGTGAGACCACCGGATCCGGCCTGCGCCGCGCCCGTCAGGCCGTACGAGATCCACGCCGAGACGCGCTGCGTCGGATGCGGCTACGACCTTCGCGGCCTGATGAGCGACTCGCGATGCCCCGCGGCGAAATCGCCGCGGCGCCGGCCGATCCGGTTGACACGGCCGCGTCGTGGCGCTATAAAGGCATAGGACCACAGGGGACAATGGCGATGCCCGCCGGGGGTGTCCGCTTTCAGGCACTGACGCGGGTCGTGCGCGCGGCCGGGGCCGAAAGCGGCGCCGCCGCGTCGATCGCGGCCGGGGACACGGCGGCATCATCCACCTGCAAGCCTCCGGCTGCGAAGGCGTTGCGCCGGAGTGCCTCCGGCATGGAACCCGGGCCCGGGCGTTCCGGGCCGTTGCCGCACATCCGAAAGGGGAGCGTATCGTGACCGACCACCAGAAGAAACGTCGGCAGAGGAAAGCGGCCGCGACGGCTCAGCCGCAGCCCAAAGCCCCGCAGGCCGAAACGCCGCGTGTGAAGGCCGTCGAGGCCCGGACACCGCACGGAAGTTTTGCGGCGACAAAGACTTCGATGAAGGAAGCCTCCAAGACGCAAGCCGTCCCGATGGAAACGCCCGAGGTAGAAGCTTCGCGGATGAAAACCCCGCAGGCCGAGGCGACGCAGGCGGAACGCCTGACGCCGACGACCCTGACCCACAAGCCCCCCAGGACGACCAACGGTCTCGGCGTCGCCGCCCTGACGATGGGCGTCGTCGCGGCGGCGACGTTCTGGATGCCGACCATCGGCACCGTGGCGTCAGGTGTGGCGATCGCCGGGGCCGTCCTGGCCATGGCCGGGATCCTCCTGGCGGCGACCGCCAGGCGATGGGATCTCAACGCGCCGTTCGCGGCTCTGGTCATCTGCGGCGTCGCGATCGCCGCGCAGGTGCTCATGACGGCCGCCCCGCCGCGACCCGCCGCTGACGACGGCGGCACGGCCGACGGCGCCGCCCAGGTCGCCGACGTCGACGCCGCCGACCCCGCCGCGACGCCGACAACTCAGCCGGCCGCCGCGGCCGCCACGGGCGATGATGCGATCGTCGCGACCGCCGACGAGGGCCGCCTCGCCGAGGCCGCGCCCGCCGCCGAGACGGGAGGCGCTCAAACGGGGACGCCTTCCCGCGACGACGCCGAACCGCAGGCCGCACGGGCCGATCTCGACGCGGCCGAAGCCGCCGCGACGTCGCCCGAGGCGCTGCTGGCGCTGCAGTTGGTCGACGTTCACACCGGCCGCACGGTCCTGGGCGACCCGGGCGTGTTCATGCAGGCCAGGAACGTCTCCGATCGGCCGATCCGGACCTTCACGGTGCGGGTCTACGCCCTGGACGCGCGCGGCCGTCCGGTCTGGAACCGAGCGTTCCGCCCGATCCACCCGGACCACGACGACGTGACGCGGCGGGCCCCGCTGGCGGCCCACGGCGGCAGCACGAGCTTCGGCTACGCCCTCGACGAGCTCGCCGCCGACCACGACGGCTCCATCCGCGTCGAGATCGAACGCGTCGAGTTCGCCGATACGTTCCGGGAAGTCGTGCGCCAGTTGCCCTGACCGCCCCGCCGGGCGACCGACGGCCGCCAGCGGCGAGCGAACGGAACGAGGGACGGTGGCGCTCCGCGCCCGCGGCGCCCGACGGCCGCAGGTGCCGCCAGCGCCAGGCCTTACGCCTCGGCCACCTCGACCTCGTGGAGGCTGATCCGCCGGGCGCGGGAGATCTCGATCGGCCGCGTGCAGCGGACCTGGGAGAACCGTACATCCTCGATCGTCGTCTCCGGCGAACCCTCAAGGCGGCAGGGCTGATCGGAGCGGATGCGGAGGTTCGAGAAGGTCAGCCCCCCCAGATGCCGGAGGCGGACGCCCGCCTCGACGTTGATCCAGACCGGCACGCCGCCGCTGTCGATGATCATGTTGGTGAACAGGATGTCGCGCAGGTCGAGGTAGCCGCAGCAGTTAGCTCGCAGGTACCGGCGGGGGTTGTTGATGTTGATCCCGTTGCCCCGGCCGCGGAACACGAGGTTGCTGAAGATGCAGTTGCGGATCGTGTCGTCGCTGGGACAGCCCACGCGGATGCCCTGGCACCAACTGTCCAGCAGGCAGTTGGTTACCGTTACCTCCTCGCAGACGGCCCGGCGGTCGGGCCCCTTGCGGATCGCGCGGAGCACCAGGCAGTCGTCGCCGGTGCGGAAGATGCTGTCGCTGATGCTGACGCGACGGCAGCCGTCGATGTCGATCCCGTCGTTGTTGATCATCTGCTGGCAGCCGAGCACGCGGATGCCGCGAACGAACACGTCCTCGCAGTCGATCAGCCAGAACGTCCAACCCGGGGAATCGACGAAACTTACGCCCTCGAACCGCACGTTCCGGCAGCGGTAGAGCTGGACCATCCGCGGCCGCGGGTGCGGCGGCTTGGCGAAGAAGCGGCCGGCCGGGACGTCCGTGTCGTAGAAGTCCGGCCCGGCCCCGTTGATCTCGCCGGAACCGGTGATGGCGATGTCCTCGGCGCCCGCGGCGGCGATCAGGCACTTGCGGCTGCCCTCGGGGGCGACGTCGTCGAAGCCGGGATCGCGGAAGTCGTTGTAATCCTGGAACTTGGAACTGCCCTGGAGCCGCGCGCCGGCGGGCAGGTGAAGCTCGACGCGGCTTTGGAGCAAGACCGTCCCGCTGGGGTGAACCCCCGGCGCCAGGACCACGCGCCCGCCGCCCTGGCCGCGGGCGGCGTCGATCGCCGCCTGGATCGACTCGCCTGCGCGCACGATAATGTCCATGTCGTTGTCGCTCCTTCTCTTACGCGTGCCATGGCCTCGCCAACCACGCGGCCACGCCCCGTACGTGTACACCCGCCGCCCGTGCAGGTCAAGCTGCCGGCGCGGCGAGGGCGCGGCGACCGACGCGGCGGCCGCGGTCGACACGCCGGACACGATGAGCGACGGTACGCCCTTTGTCCAGCCGTTTCAAGCGGTTATACTGGACGGCCTGCCGCCGCCGCGTCGGAAGACGAAGGAGTTGGCATGAAATCGACGTGGCCCACGCCGCCGACGTTGCTGGCGACAACCCTCGTCGCCATGCTCGCTCTGCACGTGCTTGTCCCCGTGGCCGGCATCATCCCCCGGCCTTGGACCCTGGCGGGCCTGGTGCCGATCGCCTTCGGCGTCGCCTGGAACCTAAGGGCCGATAAGCTCTTACGAGAGCACCAGACCACCGTCAAGCCGCACCTGCCGCCGACGGCGCTGATCGAAACCGGCCCGTACCGCTACAGCCGCAACCCGATGTACGTCGGCATGAGCGCCGTCGCCGTCGGCACCGCGGCGGCCCTGGGCACACTCGCCCCGCTGGCCGTCGCGGCCGTCTTCGTCGGCGTCCTGGCCGTGGTGTTCGTGCCGATGGAGGAACGCTCCATGGCGGAGACCTTCGGCGAGGCCTGGCACGCCTACACCCGCCGCGTCCGGCGGTGGCTGTAGGGCCTCGGGCGGCTGCGGCCCCCTCGGGCGGCGCGCTCGCCTCGGCATTCGCATCCCTTGGCCGACACAGACCTTACGCGGCCTCGTCGTTGCCGGAGACGACCGCGTCCGGGTCGACGCCGAGGACGCTGCAGACCTTGCCGACGGCAATCAGGGACGCCTTGCCCTGGCGGACGCGGGAGACCGTCGCGATCGACACCCCCGCGTTGCGGGCGATCCACTCGACCCCCGCCGGGATGCCCCGCAGCTTCCGCCGGCGGATCTCGGCGAGGATCGGCGCCGGGTCGTACTGCGGTTTTTGTCCGCCCCGTATCTTGATCTTTTTAGTCCCCATGAGTATGGATACTAATCCTGTACCGGAACGCGTCAATGCTGTTTATGAATTTTTTACAAACTATTTCATCAAGCCTGTCCGGATTGTGACCCTCGGGTATCATCATAGGGATGGAACTGGCAGACAAAGTACAGCGACTCAGAGGCGGCCGCTCCAACGCCGAACTGGGCAAGGCGGCCGGATGTTCGGCGACCACGATCCACAACATCGCGCGGGCCGGGCGCCAGCCCTCGTTCGCCGTGGGGGTGCGGCTGGCGCGGGCGCTGGGGGTGGCGGCGGACTGGTTGGGCGATGATGCGCAAGACTGGCCGCCACCGCCATCTATGGAAGATAAGACCGCCGAGATCGTGCGGCAGGCGCTGGAGTCGCGGGGGATGATCGGCGCGTTGAGCGACGATGAGCGGGCCCTGCTGTCGGCGTGGCGCCAGTTGGGACCCGAAGGCCGTGCCGAGCTGCGGGGCTACCTCCGGGCCCTGCGGACCGGCGCGGCGGAGACGCCGGAACCCAAGCTGACGCAAGAGGATACCGAACTGCTCCGCCGCGTCAAGGCCATCCTCGCCGACTCCGGCGACGCCCAGGACGGCCAAAGCGGCCGCGGCGTCGGGTAGGCCGGCCCAGCAATGCCCGCGCGGGACAGTGCTCCCCCGCACAGGCCGCAACGCAGGCAATCCCAACGAGTTATCGAAGCAGGCGCACGAAGCCGCCACCGGGAGCACGCGCGCGACGCCGGCCGGCCGCGGCGGCGAGTAGGCCGCGCCCGCCAATGGCGGCGCGGGAAACTGCTCCCCCGCAAAGACCGCAACCCACGCAACCCCAATGAGTTGTCGAAGCAGGCGCACCAAGTCGCCGCCGGGGGCACGCGCGCGAGGCCGGCCGGCCGCGGCGTCGGCTGGGCGGGCTGTGGATACTGCCGGCGAGGGAAACTGCTCGCGGGCAGGGACTGCAACGCACGCAACCCCAATGCCTTACCTAGGCCGCCCTACGGCCCCGCCGCCCGGCCCCCCCGCTCGCGGCCGCCCGCACGGCGTGGCGGCCACGCCTGCGTCAATGGTGGACATGCCAGACGACCGGGCCGCGGCCGCCGGCGGCGGCGAAGGCCTTGCGGATCTCGGCGGCGATGGCGCTGCGTTTGGCAGGTTCTGTTGCCAGAAAGGCTTGCAGATCGTCGGCGACCGTCGCATCCTCGGCCATCGCCGCCGCGACATCGGCCACGAAGCCCACCAGCTCGGCCGTCAGCCGCGCCGCCTGGCCGCTGAGCCTGCTGAGGGCCGCGACGCGATCGGCGTCGATCGGCATCTGCAGCGGCGTGATCGTCCAGCGGTAACCGGATACCTCTGCGGACTGGGTCATCCCCGCGCCTCCCGTGTTTGCCCGATGCAGACCCATCATACCGCGCCCGCCCGTCAAATCAACAGGCCATCGGCCCCGCGAAGCTGGGGAAGCTGGGCAAGCTGGGCAAGCCCCCGGCGGCCGTCACGGCCGTTTTGGCCGTCCCCCACTATTCAGTGACAGTATAGTCCCTCGGCGCGGCCGATTTCGCCCCCGCCGGCGCTCCACAAAACCCGAATTCTCCGGTATTTTACCCAGTTTAAACGGCATAAAACCCGAATACTCCGAATTCTCCGAATTCTCAATTCCCCCAGCCTGCCCAGCTTCCCCAGCTTACCGCCCCAATTCCCGCAATCGCGGGTTTTCCGCGTATTCCGTCCCCACATAGATGCGCGCGCCTTGCATCCGGCATAAAACCCGAATTCTCGGATATTTTACCCAGTTTACCCAAACCCCCCACTCAACACGCCTATTTCGGTATCGCGCTGCAGGAATAAGATTATTAAGCCGCGGTTTCACTTTATTGGGCCTGCGCATCATTTTCTCGCGCCCGCGCCTCAGTTTGTTAAGGCGCGGCTTCATTTTATTCACCGGCCGCGTCACTTTCTGATCGGCCGATTTTAGGCAGAAAACAGATTGTTTCGCAAATCCATCAGTTTGTTGATCGCCGCCTTCATTATGTTAAGCGCCGATGTCATTTTATTGAGGCTTCGGATCATTTTATTTACGTTGTGCATCATTTTGTTAATCAGGCGGAAGGTTTTGCTATAATCGCACAGTTACAATATGAACTGCCGCGGGGAGGGCGAGACGGGCGGCGCGAGGTGCGCCACAGAATGGAAAGCGCGACCTGCGGCCTAGGAAATTTCATCGGCGATTCGCTGGCGACGGCGACCGCCGGCGAGGGCGGAGGGGGTCGCGGCGTGTGGGCTGGAGACAGCAAGGGCGGGCGACGCCGGGCGGGGGGCGACCGAAGGTACGCTCCGGAAGGTTAGGCGTGAAGCTGGACCGTCGCGCCTACAGAGGGCGAGCGCAAAAAGAACGCCCCGCTGGGAGGCGCTTCAGGATCGCGGCTCGCGGCAGTGCCCGAACCGCGTGGTCCTGCGTGACGATTGTCCTTACTGTAACTTGCGAGGCAATCGTCGCTCTGATACACTAGCGGCATTATCAGTTCACCCGATTCTTTTGTCAAGGGGTAGACAAATGAAAACGACAGGTTTGTCTCGTATTGCCGAAGACACGGTCCTGGGTTTGGATCTGGGCGTCAAGTCGGTGGGGTGGTGTCTCCTTCGCGTCGACGGCGGCCATCCGACAGGCATCATCGACATGGGCGTTCGGATCTTCGACGCGGGCATGGACGGGGACGTTTCGACCGGTCAGGCCGAGTCGCGCGCCGTCGCACGTCGGCAGGCGCGCCAGCAGCGTCGAATGACGGAACGACGTGCCCGTCGGAAGCGCAACGTCCTGCGGGTCCTGCAGCGCGCCGGCCTCCTTCCGGCGGGGACGCCTGACGAACTGATTCCCCCCCTCGACCAGGTTCTGCTGAAACGTCATCATGGCGCCGCAGGCGCCGGCGCCCCCGCGCTGCTCGCCCACGTGTTGCCCTATTGGCTGCGGGCACGCGCGTTGACGCAGCCGTTGGCGCCCGATGAACTCGGGCGGGCGTTCTACCATCTTGCGCAGCGCCGTGGCTACCTGAGCAACCGGCGGGCTACGGGTGATAAGAAGGACAAGGGACAGGTCGCAGACGGGATCGCCGAATTGACCGAGGAAATGGAACGTGCCGGGGCCCGGACGCTCGGCGAGTACTTCGCGGGGCTCGACCCCCAGCAGGAGCGCATCCGTCGGCGCTGGACCTCGCGACCCATGTTCCTTGATGAATTCGAACAGATCTGGACCGCCCAGGCGCCACATCACCCGACCGTGCTCACCGACGCGCTCAAAGCCCGCCTGCATCGCGCGATGTTCTTCCAGCGCCCGCTGCGCTCGATGCGCCACCTGGTCGGGCCCTGTCCGCATGAGCCGAAACGCAAGCGGTGCCCCATCGGTTTGCCGATCGCTCAGCGTTTTCGCCTGCTCCAAATGGTCAATAACTGCGAGGTCGTTACCGACGCCGGCGAACTGCGCGCCTTTACCGACGACGAACGTGCCGCCCTCGTCGAGGAGCTCGAGCGCCGCGGAGATAGGACCTTCACGCAGGTCAAGCGCCTGCTCAAACCGTTCGGCTTCACGACCAGATACACCTTCAACTTCGAGAGCGGCGGCGAGAAACGCTTCGTCGGCAACCGCACGCACGCAAAACTGGCGGCCATCTTCGGTGACCGCTGGGACAGCTTGGACGGCGCAACGCGGGCACAACTCGTCGAGGATGTTCGCAGCATTGTCAAGCCCGGGACACTGGAACGTCGCGGCCGCGACGTGTACGCCCTGGACGCCGATGCCGCGGGCACGCTGGCGGCTGTGGAGCTCGAGGACGGTTACGCCAACCTCTCCCGGCGCGCCATGGAGAAGTTGGTGCCCCTCATGGAAACGGGTATGCGCTACCCCACCGCCGCCAAGGAAGTGTACGGCGAGTTCGACCCCAACACGGCGGTTCACGACCGCCTTCCGCCCGTCGGCAGCATGGCCGACCTGCGCAATCCCGTCGTCTCGCGCGTGCTCAGCGAGCTGCGCAAGGTGGTCAACGCCGTGATCGTCCGACATGGCAAGCCGGGGTTCATCCGCATCGAACTCGCGCGCGACCTGCGACGGAACATCCGCCAGCGGCAGGAAGCGACGGCGCGCAATCGCCGCCAGGAGGCCGTGCGCGAGAAGGCGGCGAAGCGCATCGCCGCCGAAGTGGGTATCCAGAACCCCCGGCGCGATGACATTCTCAAGGTCCTGCTGGCCGACGAGTGCGCCTGGAAGTGTCCCTATACGGGGCGTTCGATCTCGATGGGAACGCTCTTCGGGGCGAACCCCCGGTTCGACATCGAGCACATCATTCCGTTCAGCCGGTCGCTGGACGATTCGTTCTTCAATAAGACGCTGTGCTATCACGAGGAGAATCGGCAGCGCAAGGGGAACCGCACGCCGTACGAAGCGTACGCCGGTGACGCGGGACGTTGGGCGGAGATCCTCGACCGCGTCGGACGTTTCACCGGCGACGCGGCGACGGAGAAGCTGCGGCGGTTCCAGATGGACGAGCTGCCGGCCATGGAAGACTTTATCTCGACCCAACTCAACGACACGCGCCAGGCCTCGAAGTTGGCAATGCGATTTCTGGCGACGCTGTACGGGGGGTTGTGGGATGCGTCCGGGACGCGGCGCATCCAGGCATCGCGCGGGGGCGTGACGGCCTACATCCGCGAGATGTTCGGCCTCAACGGCATCCTCAACGACGGGGACGTCAAGAGCCGCGACGACCACCGCCACCATGCCGTCGACGCCGTCACCATCGGCTTAACCACCCCGCGCATGATCCAATTGCTCAGTGAGACGGCGGTGCGCAACGTCGAGCGCGGGGACGTCCGAGCCCGGTTTCGTCAGTTGGCCGAGCCGTGGGAGGGCTTTCTGCCGGAGCTGCGCGAGGCGGTTGACGGGATCATCGTGTCCCACCGCGTCAATCACGGCCTGAACGGCCCGCTGCACCTGGAGACGAATTTCGCCGCGGTGCCCGACGGCGACGGCGGCACAACCTACCGCGTCCGCAAGCCCCTCGCAAGGCTTAGCGCCCGGGACCTCAAGCGTATCGTCGACCCGGCCGTCGCGCAGGCCGTGCGGGCCAAGTTGGATGAGCTTGGAGTCGGGCCCGACAAAGCCTTCGCCGACGAGGCGAACCTGCCCTACCTGCTGCGCAGCGACGGCCGGCGGGTCCCCATCCGCCGGGCGCGGGTCGACGTGTCCGACAACCCGTACCCCATCGGCCGCAAGGGACGCCAGCGCCACGTCGTCAGCGCGTCGAACCATCACATGGAGATCGTGGCCGTCCTGGACGCCGACGGGAGCGAGACGAAATGGGAAGGCCACCTTGTCAGCCGCCTGGAGGCGATGCGCCGCAAACGCCAGGGCGAAGCGGTCGTCCGCCGGAATCATGGAAAAGACAGACGGTTCAAATTTTCGATCGCACCGGGCGATACGATGAAGCTGGGCAAGCCGCAGGGGCGGCCGGAGCTCCTCCTGGTCAGGTCGGCCAGCCAAGAACAAAATGGTTCCACACGATTGGAGTTTTCGGCAATTAGAGACGCCAGGAAGAAAGCCGATATCAAGAAGACAAAACAGTGGTTCATCATCACGCCGAATGCACTGCGTCGCCTCGATGCGAAGAAAGTCACGGTGACACCTTTGGGTGAGCCCTTCTACGCCAATGACTGACCGTATCCTCGACCTTTCGGACGAACCGGCAACATTGCACATCCGGCAGGGTCTGTTGCTGGTTCAACGCGACGGGCACCAGGACATCACGGTCCCTCCGAGCGACATTGCCGCCGTCGTGGCTTCGCACGGCCGTGTCATGTTCACCCAGGCCGTTCTGGCCGAACTGGCGACGGCTGGCGCCGCCTTCGTGGCCTGCGACAGGCGTCACATGCCCGTGGCGATGCTTCTGCCGCTGGACGCCCACCACGTCCAGGCCGAGCGGATGGCCGTTCAGGTGAGCGCCTCGCTGCCGACGCGCAAGCGGCTCTGGCAGCAGTTGGTTCGCGCCAAGATCGACGCCCAGGTCGACGTGCTCGTGCGCATCACGGGGCGCGATCACGGCCTGCCGAAGCTCAAATCGCAGGTCCGCAGCGGCGACCCGACCAACGTTGAAGCGCGTGCCGCGCGTCGCTACTGGACGGCGCTGTTCGGAAAGGAGTTTCGGCGCGACTACGAGGCGGAAGATCACAACCGCCTGCTGAACTACGGCTACGCCGTCATTCGCGCGATCACGGCCCGGGCGATTTGCGGCGCGGGGCTGCATCCGACGATCGGCTTGCACCACAAGAACCGCTACAACAGTTTTGCGCTGGCCGACGACCTGATGGAGCCGTTTCGTCCGATCGTCGATGAGGCGGTCCATCGCTTCGTGGATGTGCACGGCCGTCACGCGCCGCTGGATAGCGCGGCCAGGCAGGCTCTGCTGAGCGCCCTGCTGTGCAACGGCGAGTCGGACGGGGAGGTTCGCACGCTGTTCGACCTGGTGGCGCGCCTGGCGTTTTCGCTGGTGGCGGTGTTCGACGGACGACGGAGAACGTTACTCATACCCGAGGGCTGGATTGCCGAGACGTAGCCTATGGCAAACGTCCCGCTTTCGGAGTATAAAGGCGTGTGGTTATTCGTCCTGTTCGATCTGCCGGTCAAGACACGCGAGAATCGGAAGGACTATGCGGACTTCCGCAAACACCTGCTTCGTCTCGGCTTTTCGCGCCTCCAACTGTCGGTCTACGCGCGTTACTACCGTGGGGAACCCGCCAGCGAGGCCCAGCGGCGGCAGATTCGCGGCATGCTCCCGCCCGGCGGCCACGTCCGCCTGGTCACCATCACGGACAGACAGTTCGGCAAGATGGAGATTTTCTACGGAGGGCGCCCGCGCACACCCGAACAGCCACCCGAACAACTCCTGCTTTTCTGACGCCCACGGGCCGCGCATCCCCTGCAATACGCTTGGCTTGCGGAGAATGTAGTGTATCAGAGCGACGATTCCCTTCAAGCCACAGCAGCTTGCTGGTCGCCCACGACTGTCGCTCAGTGTATCAGAGCGACGATTCCCTTCAAGCCACAGCCTGGTAGCGCCGTGATCCACGAACTGCACGAGTGTATCAGAGCGACGATTCCCTTCAAGCCACAGCAAGTCAGGCAAGGCCGCCACCACGGCGTCGAGTGTATCAGAGCGACGATTCCCTTCAAGCCACAGCGGCAGCGTGCCTTTCATCGTGCACAGCCGGAGTGTATCAGAGCGACGATTCCCTTCAAGCCACAGCCTGGATTTCCGGGGACGCCCTATGGATTTTTTGACGTTGGGCGGCGGCCGCCTCGGACTTCATCGCCTATGAGGGCCACGGGGTCCAGGGGCTGACGCCCCCGGGTGCACTCTGTCGCCGCGTCGTCCTTCGCCCGATGGGCTACGGCGGACAGGTCGGGGCTCATTTTCTATAAGGAACATCGGCTCCGGGGGCTGACGCGCCCGGCTAAACTCGGCCGCTGACGCCTCTTCCTTCGAGCGATTCGGGTAGCGAGTCGACGAACGCGCGGATCTCGTCGCGGACGCGGCGGTAGCCGTTGAGGGCTTCGTCGGCCGTCGCGGCCTCGGCGGCGAGTTGGGGCGGGTCGTCGAAGCCGACGTGGACGATCCTGGCCTCGCCGGGGAACATCGGGCAGTGTTCCCGGGCGTGGCCGCACAGGGTGACGACGACGTCGAAGGGGATGTTCATCAGCTCGGCGACGTGCTTGGAGCGCCCGCCGGCGATGTCCACGCCGGCCTCGGCCATGACCCGCACGGCGGTGGGGTCCAGGCCGTGCGCCTCGATGCCGGCCGAGTACGGCTCGATCCGGTCGCCCTTGAGGGCCCGCGCCCAGCCCTCGGCCATCTGGCTGCGGCAGGCGTTGCCGGTGCAGAGGAACAGGATTTTCAGCCTGGCGGGCATGGGGGCTCCTCAGCAGCTATTAGGGCCCCACTGTGTGGATACGACAAGGTTTGTGTTCAGATTGTGTTTGCGGCGGCCCGTGTTGTTCTGACGGGAGAGCCCCTGGCGGCGTGTTCGGGCGGCGGCTCGATCAGATCGACCCGTCGCGTCGGACCCATTCGATGGCCTGCTTGACCAGTTCGGCGGCGGTCTGGAGGTGGAGTTTCTGCTTGATGTTCTCGCGGTGGGAGTCCACCGTTTTGCGGCTGATGTGCAGCCGTGCGGCGATGTCGCGGGTGGGGATGCCGCGGCCGATCCACTCGAAGATCTCCAGTTCGCGGTCGGTCAGGCCGTCGATCAGGGCGTTTTCGCAGCCGCCGCCGTCGACCATGCGGGACATCACGCGGGTGGTCATCTCCTCGCTGATGCAGATCTGCCCGGCGAGGACCTTGCGGATGCCGTCGAGAATCCGCTCGCGCCCCGCATCCTTGGTGAGGTACCCGCGGGCGCCGGCGCGAAGGACCCGCTCGGCGTAGAAGCCTTCGTCGCGGATCGACAGCACGAGAATGCGGACCTTCGGGAAGCGGATCCGGATGTCCCTGATCAGCCCCAGGCCGCTGTCGTCGCCCAGTTGCAGGTCGACGACGGCGACGTCCGGCGCACAGCGGTCCATCCGGTGGAGCGCCTCGGACACGCCGCCGGCCTCGCCGACGAACTCCAGGTCGTCGACGTCCGAGAGGATCGTGGCGATCCCCTGCCGCACCAGGTCATGATCGTCCACCACGAACACCCTCCTGGGCTTCATGGGCGGCCTGCGGCCGTGTTTGGTTGTGGTCATGGCTCGCCCTTCCAGAGCAATGTGATGTGATGTTGTCTCCATGGGGTCACCTCATGGGCATCAGCTCGATCGGCGGATACGCCGACGGCAACTCGGCCGCCTGGAGCTGGGACTGGGAGAGGTATCGCAGGTCCTCGAACTTGTCGTCGGCCAGGATGACCGGCCGGATGAACACGAACACGGTCGCGGTGTGGTGGGTGACGCTGTTGAGGCGGAACAGGTGGTTGACGACCGGGATGTCGCCGAGGATGGGGACCTTGCTGTGGTCGGCGGCCTGCGTGGTGCGGGTCAGGCCGCCCACGATGACGGCGTGGCCGTCGGGGATGGTCACTTCGCTGGTGATGGTGTTGGCCAGTCGCGGGGGCGGGACGCCGTCCGAGCCGGCGCCGGTGAAGTTGCTCAGTTCGACGGCGTACTTCAACTGGAGGTAGCCGCCCTCGGAGATATGGGGGGTGATCTCCACGGAGGTGCCCGCGGACGCGTAGCCGGCGAAGCTCTCGGTGGCGACGGTGTCGAAGGCGTTGACGCCGGTGAAGGGTTCTTCGGCGATGGAGCGGAGGGTGCCGGTGGCGTTGTCGTTGACCAGCAGCTTGGGGGCCGAGACGATCCGCGACCGCGAGTCGGTGGCCAGGGCGCGGATGACGACGTCGACGACGCCGGGGTCGAGCAGGATGCCGTTGAACCCCGTGCCGGGCGTCAGCACGCGGGCGCCGGTCGTGGGGTTGACGGTGCTCAGGCCGAAGGAGCTGAACACCAGCATGGTGGTGTCGTCGTCGGTGTCGCGCCCGCCGAGTTCGACGCCGACGGAGTAGTCGTCGGAGGTATTGAGCGTCACGAGCGTGACCTCCAGGAGCACCTGGGGCCGGCGCTGGTCGAGGGCGGCGATGAGGTCGCGGTAGATCTCCTGCACGTCGGGCGGGGCGATGACGACGATAGTGTTGGTGTTCTCGTCTGCGGTCAGCGTGGCCTGCCGGCCGTCCGGGCTGAGCACGACGGTTTCCTCGCCGGCGGTCGCGGCCGCCGTCGGGGCCTGCCCGTCGCCGCGCGCGGCCCTGGGGGCGAACCGGTCGACCGACGGGGGCCTGGGCCGTTGCGGCGGCACGGCCGGGTCCTCGGGCGCGAGGGCCTCGGGCGCCTCTTGGCCCTCCCCGTGCAGCGAGCGGATGGTCGCGAGCACCTCCTTGGCCGTGGTGTTGGTCAGCTTGTAGAACTGCAGCGTGCTGCGTCGGGAATCGTTCCGGGTGTCCAGCGTGTCGCGCAGGGCCTCGATCTGGGCGTGGATCGCGGCCGTCGTCGCCGCCAGCAGCAGGCCGGACTCCTCGTCGATCGTTCCGAAGTACCGGCCCTTGGGCTCCAGGGCCTCGGCGTGGCTTCGGATGATGTCGTCGACCCGCTTGGGCGAGATGTACCGGAACCGGTAGGTGCGGCTGTCGATGTCGCCGGCGACGTCCAGGGCGGCGATCAGTTCGACCGCCCGCTGGACGCCCCGCTCGGTGCCCACGACGGCGATCTGGCGCGTCCGCGGGTCGCCGATCAGGACCACCCCGCCGCCCCCGCGGGCCGTCGCGTCCTGGCCGCCGGCCACCTGCACGCCGGCGGCCGCGCCGCTGGAGATGCGGCTCTGCCCTTCCAGGATCGCGGCGACCTGCCCGGTGAGATCTTCCACGCCCACGTGGGTAACCGACACCATGCGCACCATGGCGTGGCGACCGACGACGCTCCAGCCGGGCATCTCGGTGGCCAGCAGTTCCAGGTCGGCCATCTTGAGCGTCTGGCGGAGCAGGGCCAGCAGATCGTCCTTGCGTATTCGCCGTGGCGAGACGACCGACACCCGCCGGCGGCCCACCGTTTCATCATAGATAATGTTGATGTCCAGTGTCGTGCTGACGTACTTGATCATCAACCCCAGGTCGACCGTCTCGGGCAGGTTCAACTGCACGTAGTCGCCCTCGCCGGCCGGCGGGTCGTCACCGGCCTGGCCCATCGCGGGAGCCGCCGACATGAACACCAGTAGGATATAAACACACATGCGACTGTAAACCATGACTGGGTGTCCTGTTTCGTTCATCCGCGCCGCCGCCCCCAACCGTCGTGCGCAGCGCCGAGATGATCAACGCTATAATGGTATGCATCCATAGCAAAAACCCCGCCCCCGGCGGGCGAACGGCCCCTTCTTCGTGGCGACGATACATGAACGGCACAACCGACACCACCCCCGGCGGCGGGCAGGCCTCGACAGCGGCTCGCCCGGACCGGCCCGTCGAGGCCGTCGCGGCGGCGCTGGGTATGCCGGTGGTCCGCGACCTTCAAGCCTATGCGGTAAGCCAGGCCTTCCTGTCGGCGGTGCCGATCGCGTTTGCCCGCGAGCACGGGCTGATCGGCCTGGCGGTCGACGGCGGCGACGGGCTGACGGTGGCGATGTCGGACCTGCGGAAATGGGCGGCGATGGAGTCGGTGGGCAAGCTGCTCGGGCGGGTCGTGACGCCGGTCCTGGCGGAGCGGGCGGAGGTGCTGCGGGCGATCAACGCCGCCTACGAGCAGCAGACCGGCCAGGCCCAGGGGCTCATCGAACAGCTCCAGGAGGCCGAGGGCCTGGACGTGATGAGACTGGTCGACAGCGAGGACCTGCTCGACGTGGCCAGCCGTGCGCCGGTGATCAAGCTGGTGAACCTCATGCTGCTGGAGGCGGTCAAGCAGGGCGCCTCGGACGTGCACGTCCAGCCCTATGCCGACCGGCTGGTGGTGCGTTTTCGCGTGGACGGCGTTCTGCGTGACGCCTTCGAGCCGCCCCTGCAGATGCACCCGGAGGTGATCAGTCGCATCAAGGTCATGGGCGGGATGAACATCGCCGAACGCCGGCTGGCCCAGGACGGGCGGGCGACGGTCGAGCTGGGCGACCGGGTCGTGGACCTGCGGATCTCGACGCTGCCGACCAGCTTCGGTGAGCGCGCCGTCATCCGCCTGCTCGACAAGAGCACCCGCCTGTACGCCCTGGGCGAACTGGGCATGCCCGCCGAGGACCTGGAGACCTTCCGCAAGCTCATCCACATGGACCATGGGATCATCCTGGTCACGGGCCCGCCCGGCAGCGGCAAGACGACCACGTTGTACGCGGCCCTGCAGGAGATCAACTGCAAGGCGTTGAACATCCTCACGCTCGAGGACCCCATCGAGTACCGCCTGGAGGGCATCAGCCAGACGCAGGTGAGCACGCGCAAGGGCATGACCTTCGCCACCGGCCTGCGCCACGTGCTGCGGCAGGACCCGGACATCATCATGTTGGGCGAGATCCGCGACACCGAGACGGCCCGCATGGCGATCCAGTCGGCCCTGACGGGCCATCTGGTCTTCAGCACGCTGCACACCAACGACGCCGCCGGGGCCGTCACCCGCATGCTCGACCTGGGGGTGGAGCCCTACCTGCTGGCCAGCAGCCTGCTGGGCGTGCTGGCCCAGCGGCTGGTGCGGCGGGTGTGCCCCGCGTGCCGTCAGCCCTATACGCCCACCGAGACCGACCTGCTGCGGTGGACCCTGGCCGGCGAGGAGCGCGACACCATGACCTTCCACCACAGCCGCGGGTGCGACCAATGCCTGCAGACCGGTTACCGGGGACGGGTCGGCATCTTCGAGCTGCTGACGGTTTCCGAGGAGATCCGCGAGGCGATGCTGCACCGGCAGAAGGCCTCGACCATCGCCGCCAGGGCCGTCGCCGCCGGGATGATGAGCCTGAGGCGCGCGGCGCTGGCGAAGGTGACCGACGGGATCACCACCATGGACGAAGCCGCCCGCGTGACGCGGCGGGAAGTGTTCTAGGAGCGACGCGGCCGTGCCCGTGTTCCTGTACAAGGCGATGGACCTGGACGCCTCGGCGAACGCCGGGACGATCGTGGCCGACACGCCCCGCCAGGCGCGGGATGTCCTGCGCGGCCGGGGGCTGACGATCACGCAGATCGAGCCGGTCGGCGACGCGACCGCCACCTCGTTCGGCGCCCGGCGGCGCGGACGCCGGGCCCGCGGCCAGGTCACCGGTTTCATCCGCGAGTTGGCCACGCTGCTGAAGGCGGGCATTCCCCTGCTGGCGGCGCTGCGGACGCTGTCGGCCCAGTACCGCCCGCCCCTGCGGCCGGTGATCGACCAGGTGGTCGACCAGGTGGCCGCCGGCGTGAGCCTGGCCGACGCGATGGCCCGCCAGGCGGCGTTCTTCGACGAGATGGCCGTCAGCATCGTCTCCGTAGGCGAGCAGACCGGTTCGCTGGACGAGGCCCTAGCCAAGCTGGCGGACTACATGGACAAGGCCCAGCGGCTCCGCAGCCGGATCGGCACGGCCCTGATCTACCCCGCGGCGGTCGGCGCCGTCGGCGTGGCGGTCACGCTCTACCTGATGACCCGCGTCGTGCCCGACCTGCTCAGCACGCTGGCCCAGGCCGACCGGGACCTGCCGGCGATCACGATGCTCGTCAAGACCCTCAGCGATGTCCTGCGCCAGTGGTGGTGGGCCCTGCTGGGGGGCGTCGCGGCCTTCGCGGCGGCGGTGCGGTGGGTGCTGCGGACCGAGCGCGGGCGGGGGGCGTTCGACCGGCTCCTGCTGCGGATCCCGGTGCTGGGGCCCCTGGTGGCCAAGGAGAACGTCTCGCGGATGGCGGTGGTGATGTCCGCGCTGCTCAGCAACGGCCTGCCCTTCACGCAGGCGATCCGCGTGACCCGCCGGACGCTGGGCAACCGCGTGTTCCGACGGGCCCTGGAGGACTACGAATCGGCCGTCACCGCCGGGCGGGACGTGGCGGCGCCGCTGGCCTCGTCGGGGGTGTTCAGCCCCGTCGTGGTGCAGATGCTGGCGGTCGGCCAGGAATCCGGGCAGATGGAGGCCATGCTCGGGCAGTTGGCCGAAGCCTACGACCAGCAGGTGGACGTGGCCACGCAGCGCCTGACGGCCCTCCTGGAGCCGCTGACTATCATTCTGTTGGCCCTGATGGTGGGGTTCGTCGCCCTGGCGACCATTTTGCCCATACTCGAGGTGAGCCATGTCTTCTGACCATCGCAGAGCAGGGATCGCGGCCGCGGGCTTCAGCCTGGTGGAGGTGATGATCGTCATCGTGATCATCGGCATGCTGGCCGGGCTGGTGGCGGTGAACGTTCGCGGCTCGCTGACCAAGGCGCGGCAGAACGCCGCCCGCAAGGACATCAGCGTGATCGTCGAGACGCTGGACATGTTCTGGGCGGAGTTCCACCGCTATCCGACCAACGACGAGGGTCTGACGATCCTGGCCCAGCCGTCCGACCCGTCGGCCGAGCCGCTGCTGAAGGATGTGCCGCTGGACCCGTGGAAGCGCCCCTACATCTACAACGCCCCCGGCCGCGAAGGGCCCTTCGAGGTCCTGTGCCTGGGCGCCGACCAGAAGGAAGGCGGCACGGGCGCCGCGGCCGACATCAGCAGCGACAGTCTGCGGCGGGTGCAGCAGTGATACGTCGCGGGTTCTCGCTGGTCGAAATGATGGCGGTGATGCTCGTGCTGGGCATCGCCGCCGCCGCCGTGGCCCTGCACGTCCACGGACCGCTGCGAGCGGCACAGACGCGGGACGTCCTGGACGCGCTCACCCGGTTCGACCGCGCGTGCCGCCTGGCGGCGAGACGGCAGGGACGGCCGATCCGGATCGTCCTGGACCTGGAACACCAAGCCCTGCGGCGGGCGCACGGGGACGGCCGGGATGCCGGCGCCCAACCGCTTCGCCTGCCGGCCGGCCACCGGCTGGAGGGCCTGCTGATCGACGGGAAGTTCGTCGGCACCGGGCGGCCCCACGTCGTCTGCACGGCGATGGGGGTGACGCCCTCCTACGCATTGCATGTGTCCGGCGCGGGACGCGACCGGTGGCTGGTCGTCGCGGGCCTGGCCGGCCAGGTGTTTGAAGTGGACCATGAACAACAGGCGCGACAGATCCTCGCGGTGGCCCCGCGGCGGGTTCACCCTGGTTGAGGTGATGGCGGGCATCCTGCTGCTGGGAACGCTGCTGACGGTCCTCGTGGTCGCCAACGGGCGCCTCGCCGCC
Source organism: uncultured Planctomycetales bacterium (assembly GCA_964535025.1). Lineage (GTDB taxonomy): Bacteria > Planctomycetota > Phycisphaerae > SM23-33 > FEN-1343 > JAAYZK01. The sequence goes on along the minus strand of CAZHRW010000194.1, from coordinate 30,673 downwards.
CAGTCCAGCCGGTCGCGGCAGGCCGTCGAGGCCTACCGCGTGCTGGACGACCTGGTGGACCGCTGGTGGATCGACCCGGCCCGGTTCCCCCGCGGCGGGGAGGGCCCCGTGGCCGAGCGGCCCGGCTGGCGGTGGCGGACGCGCGTCGTGCCGTCGCCCGCGGCGGCGACCCTGGCGGCCGAGGTCATACACGTTGAGGTGTTCGGCCCGTCGGACGAGACCAGGCAGCCGACGGCATCGGTACAGGTGGTGCTGGCACGGGGTGAGCAGGAGGACGCGGCCGATGAGACCCCCCAAGGCCCCGCGGGGCCTGACACTCGTTGAGATGATCGTCACGATGGCGATCCTGTCGATGCTGACGGTCGGCGCCCTGCGCGTGCTGGGCACGATCCTGCGGCGCACGCCGATGGACGCGCCGGGCGATCAGACCGAGTGGACGGTGTCGCTGCTGGGCGACGTCTTCGCGGCGGACCTGTACCACGCCGAGGCCTTTGAAGCGACGGGCGAAGGATTCGCCCTGCAGACGCTGGCGAGCCTCGAGCCGACGTCCATGCGGTGGCGTCATCTTCCCAGCCGCGTGACCTACCACGTCGAGCCGGCCGATGGGCAGCGGTGGCTGATCCGGACCCAGCGGCCCCGAACGGCGGGTCGGGCGGACATGACAACGCTGGTGTGTGCAGGTGTCCGAAAGGTCCACCTGATCGCCACCGAACCGATCGAGGGCGCGGGCGAGACACCCTGGCTGCCCGTGGCCGAGTCCATGGCGGTCCTGGTGGAGTTCGAACAGCCCCGCACCCCGGTGCATTACCTGATACGAACGCGATGAGCCCAGCCCTGCAAGACATCCCGACCGAACCGCGGCGGCGGCGCGATCGCGGCTTCGCCCTGCTGCTGGTCATGCTCGTGCTGACCGTGGCGGCGACGGCCCTGGCCCTGTCGGCCCGCCGCCAGGGACTCCTGGCCCTCCAGGCCCTGCACGCGCGTCGTGACTGCCAGCTCCGCTGGGGCATGCTGAGCTGCCGAACGTTGGCCCTGGCGCGGGCGGATCGCATCCTCGAACGGGCCGGTCTTCAAGAGGATGTCCCGCCCGTCGAGGCGGTCATGACACTCGCGCTGGGGGATGTGACGTTCGACCTGGTCGTCGGCGACGAGCAGGCCAAGGCCAATGTCAATCGCATGGCCGAGGAGGTATCCCTGCCGGAACTGGCCGACCGCGTGGAGGCGCTGCTGGGCGGACCGGCCCGGGTGGCCGTCCATCTGGCGCCGCTGACGGACCCGGCGGATCCGAAAGACCAGGCTGCGCCGGCGCAGCGGTACCGGACGCTGGACCAGGTGCTCCGCTACGACAGCCCCGCCGCCCTGTTCGGCCCCACGGCCGCCGAAGGCTCGGCCGTCCGCGGACGGCTGACGTGCTGGGGCGACGGACGGCTCAACGTGCGGACCGCCTCGCGCGAGGCGTTCGACGCGATCGTGGGCGACATCCTGGACGACACCGACATCACCGCGCTCCTCGCCGCCTGCCGAGGCGACGAGAGCACCGGCCTCGACGCGGCCCTGGCGAGCCTGGGCCTCGACGAGGACCCATTGAGCCGCGCCCGCTCGCGCCTGACGGACCAGTCGCGATGCCGCAGCGTGTGGATCCGGGCCGATGACGGTTTCCGCCGCCATTATCGGCTCTACGTGGAAACAGCGACCGCCGACGGCGGTCCGGATACAATGCTCTTCGTGTGGCACCGCTCATGAACCTTCGCAACCGCAAACGACTGCTGTGGGCCGCGAACGCGGCCTTGCTGGCCGGCATGGTCGCGGCGCTCGTGCTGGCGATGGCGCCGCTGGCGAGGCCCGACGACCACGCCGTCGTCTCCGGCGTCCGTCCGCACGCGGCGGGCGGCGCGGCGCGGTCGCTGCCGCCGCTGGAGGCCTACGCCGCCGCCTGGGCCCGCCCCCTGCGACGGCCACTGTACGACCGTCCCGTCGCACGGCCCGCGCCGGCGGCGGCGACCCCGCTGCCGGCGATCGAGCTGAGCGGCACCGCCGCGGACGCCCAGGGCGCCGGCTGCGCGTTTTTCCGCACCGGCGACGGCCACATGCACCTCGTCCGCATCGGCGAGGGGCTCCTGGGCGTCCGACTCGTGGCCGTCCGTGACAGCGCCGTCACCGTGGCCTACCAGGGCCGGGAAGAGACGCTGCAAATCAAACGCGAGGTGCCCGCCCCATGAAATCCCGTTACGTGATCGTCGAGGATGCCCTGGGGTGGCGCGTGGGGAAGGTCGCGGCGGGGCAGGTCGTGTGGCGCGAGGCCGACGGGGAGGATGCCCCGGCCCGTCGCCTGGCCGGCGCCCTGGGCGACCTGGGGTATCGCCGGGAGCCGGTCTGCCTGGCGGTGAGCACCCAGCGGGTCTTCGCCGCGGCCGTCGAGACGGCGTCCCTGCCGCGCCGCCAGCGGCGCGCCGCCATGGTGTATCGGCTGGAAGCCCAGTTGCCGGTGGACATCGAGGCCCTGGCGGTCGACTTCCTGCCGGCGACGCCCGGGCAGGCCCTGGGAGTGGCGGTTCGCGCGCAGCCGCTCCGTGAGCTGATCGACGCGCTGTCCGACGAAGGCGTGAAGGTCGCGGCGATCTGCCCGGCGGGATTGCTGGCGCTGTGGCAGGTGCTGCGGGAGGGCGGCGACGGCCGCTACGTCCTGCTGGCCGGCCGCAACGGCGGAGACCTGTTCCGCCTTCACGACGGCCGTCCGTCGGCGTGGTACAGCCCCGACGACCACGGCGAAGCCGTCCTGCGTGCCCTGCGGGCGGATCAGTTCTCTCACCGGGCGGAGGATCGGCCCGCGGCGCTTTGGGCCGTGGCCCCCGCCTCCGTCCTGGAGGCTTTGGCGCGAGGCGAGCCGGCCCTGCAGACCCGCGCCGCCTCGCAGGAGGACCCGGCGATACTGGCCGCGCTGGCCGCCGCCGCCCTGCTGGACGGCGAGTCCGCCGGCTGGGTCGACCTTCGACGCGACGACCTGGCCGGCGGCGACGGACTGAGCCGCGCCGGGCGGCCGGCCCGCGTGACGGCCGTCCTGGCGGCGTTGGCGGTCCTCGTGGCGATCGGGGCGATGATCCTGCGAGGCGCGCGTTACGAACGGCAGGCCCGGCTCGATATCGCGGCCGGGGAGCGGATCTACCGCGACCTTCACGGCATGGGCGATGACACGCCGATCTACTTCAGCGTGCCCCGCCGCCTCGAGAGCGAACGCCGCCGCCTGGAGGGCGTCAGCGGCTCCGGAGCGGACCTGCCCGTTCAGCCGCAGGCGCTGCGGACGCTGCACCGCGTCCTGACCGCGCTGCCGGCCGACGTGCGTTTCCGCATCCTGGAGCTTCGCCTGGCGCCCGGCGACCTGTTCATCGAGGGCGAGACGCGCTCCCACGGCGACAGCGAAGCCCTCCGCGCGGCCTTGACGGCCGCGGGCGTGGACCTGGCGCCGCCCCGGACGGAGGCCCTGCCGGACCGCAAGGTGCGGTTCTCGCTGTCGGGCTCGCCCGACGGCGTCGGCGAGCTCGCCCGTGGAGGACCACGACCATGACCCGTCGCAGTGTCCTGCTTCTGTCGCTGCTGGCGGCCCTGCTGGTGATCAGCACGGCGTGGGCCTGGGGCCGGATGGTATCGCAGCGTGACGCCGCGGCCCTGGCCCGGCGGAACCTCTGGCAGGTGCGACGGGACGCCGAGATGATCCGCCTGCACCACGAACGGCCCGCGGTGGCGCTGGACAGTGAACGGCTGGTCTCGGAAACCACGCGTCTCATCGAGCAGGCCGCCCTCGAAGCGGGCATTGAGCCTGAACACCTCAGCCGGATCAACCCCGGTCCCGCCGCGGCGCTGGGCCGCTCGGCCTACCTGGAGAAGCCGACCCAGGTCCTGCTGCTGAATGTGACGCTCGAACAGGTCATCACCTTCGCTCACCACCTGGCCGGCGCCGAGGGCGGGCTGACCACGCGGTCGATCCGCCTGAGCGCCCCACGATACGAAACCGACGACACCCTGTGGACGGTGGACCTGGTGTTCACCTACCTGATCTACGATCCCGACCGTGCGGACGGCTGACCCGAGGAGCAGCGACGTGACAGTTCGAAAGCCTTGGCCTTTGTTCGTTTGGTTGCTGGTGGCGGCGGCCGGCTGCGGGGGAACCCCTCAAACGCCCTCGACCTATGAAACCGTCGCCGACGACCCCCTTCGCGATACGGACGCGGCTCGACGGCACGACGATCGAGGCGTGGTCCTGCTGGACGCCGGGGACCTCGACGGCGCTGAGGCGGCCTTCAAGGCGGCGCTGGCGGCCGACACGTTCTACGGGCCGGCTCACTGCAACCTGGGCGTCGTGTATTACCGCACGGGCAGGTACTACCTCGCGGCACGCGAAAGCGATCTGGCCGCGAGACTCATGCCCGAACAGGCGATCCCGCTGAACAACCTCGCGCTCATCTACGAACGCACCGGACGCCTCGACGAAGCCGCCGCGACACTTCAGACGGCCCGCGAACGCCAGGGCGGGGCCATGGAGGTCCGCGCGAACCTCGCGCGGGTGTGGGTGCGCCTGGGCCGTACGGACCCGGACACGCGCGATCTGCTCCGGGCGGTGTTCCGGGAAGACACGCGGCCCGAGCAGGTGCAGTGGGCGTTCGAAGCGCTTCGTTCGCTGGGCGACGCCCCTCCCGCATCGCAGTAGGAGATCCCCCCATGCCAGAACCGGGCATGCAGAACGGGACTTTCACTTCAAAACCGGAAGTCTTACGGCCCCGACATGCATAACTATCAGTGTTGACGTGAGGACGTCGCGGCATGGCTCCGCCGCGACAGGTCAGGCGGCATGGCGGACATCTGTGGCCGCCGCGAGGTTTCGACACAAGGAAAGATGAGGAACTGGTATCATGAACACATTCACCCTCCGTTCACTGGTCGTGCTGGCTGCTCTGGCCGTCTCGGCGTCCGCCGTGGTCGCGGCTCCGCTCCTCAGCGAGGATTTCAACGGCGACTTTCCCCCCGCCGGCTGGTCCGTGGAGAATCTCCAGGACAACGGCGTCACCTGGGGACTAAACACCGACGTGCCTGAGACGAATCTGACCGCCCTGGTCGGCGGCACCGGCGCCTCGGCGATGGTCGATTCACTGGGGTTCCCCTTCACCGATTACGACGCCGCCCTGGTCAGCCCCGTGGTCATGCTGCCGGCGAGCGACAGCGCGGAACTGACCTTCCTGTCGTCCCTGGAGATCTTCTCGGGCGACGAGGTGGCTTCCGTCGAGGTCAGCACGGACGGTGGAAGCACTTGGCCGGCCGTCCTCTGGTCCAGCCAGACGACCGCCACCAGCGAAGAGATCGTCCCCCTCGATGATCTCGCCGGGCAGTCGATCCAGGTCCGCTTCCGCTATGCCAACCCCACGAGCATGCCCTGGGACCTCTACTGGCAGGGCGACAACGTGCAGATCGTTCCGGAACCCGTAACGTTGTCGCTGCTGCTGCTCGGCCTTCCCGCGACCGTCGTCCGCCGCCGCCGGCGCGCCGTGTGAGTTGACGATACGACAGTTCTCCGTCCTGCCCCACCGGGCGTCCGACGGCTTGCCGCCGGACGCCCCTGGCCTTTCCCCTTGACCCCTATCTCTTAGTGCGTGTCCGTATGTACGGCTCGCTCTGGGGGAATGCCCTAGGGTAGATTGCGACTTGCTTTCCCTGGTCGTCGCCATGTCTCGGAATAGACTTTTAGCGAACTGAAAGGCACAGCGTCTTTCCCGTCCCGGTATCGTCACCCTGGTCATCCTGGGAGGAACAAGGCACCCATGAACTGTTTCCGCAACACCGTGCGTGGCGCATCCCGCCCGCGCTGGGGCGCGTCCGGCCGGCCGAAGCCCGGATCTGCCCAACGATTCTCACCCACGGTTCGGCATTTCGCTTCTGCTAGGGAAAGGAGCATTCAGATGTGCACCAAGACCACGTGGTTGGGTGTAATCGCTCTGGCGGTCGTCCTGGTCGCGGCAAGCGCCTTCGGCGCGACCCACGACGTCACGGTGAGCGTCCGTGATCACCAGGGCAGCCCCGTCCAGGGATTCAGGTATCTCGTCGAACTGGACACCACGCTGCCGGTGACGGCCGGGGTGCCCTCGAGCGACAGCCTCGGGGTGAACATCCGTCGGTCATACGCACCGGTGGTCGCCTCGGGGACGGTTCCTGGCGATTCGGCGGTGATAGCGCTGGACGATCAGACCCATTATTACATTTCGATCCTGCCCACCGACGCCGCCCACAATCTCAGCGGGGCGCAGATCGCTCCCGGCCAGACGAGCGCCGAGGTGGTCGTCCACAAGCTGCCGTTGGAGACGGCCCAGATCTCGATCTTCGTCTTCGAGGACGACCAGCCGCTCAACAACGCCCCGGACCTGCCCGCCGAGCCTCCCCTGGAGGGGTTCAAGGTCCTGCTCAGCGACGCCGGCGGCCAGGTCATGCTCGACGCCTTCGGCAACATGCTGGGCACGACCTACCAGCGGAACGCCGACGGCACCTACGTCCTCGACGGCGACGGCGCGCCGATCCCCATGATGATGGGCGACGGCATCCTCACCACCGGCGCCAACGGCGAGGTGGTCGTCCGCAACCTGCCGCCGGGCAAGTACGCCGTCAAGATGATCCCCCCGCCCGGCGATTTGGACTGGACGCAGACCACGACGATCGAGGGCACCAACGTCATCGACGCGTGGGTCAAGTCCGGCGAGCCGCCGCAGTGGAGCGAATGGGGCATGCTGAGCTGGCACGTGTGGGTCGGGTTCACCCGCACCAAGACCTTGCCGCCGGCCGACGGGCCGTCCGGCACGATCACCGGTCAGGTGGTCTACACGCACAGCAACCGCCCGCCGCTGTCGCCCGGGCTCAACCCGGGCCGCCCGGTGCCGGATGCGTGGGTGGCCCTCAATGACCTCGACGCCGACGATTCCTGCATCTACGCGGCCCCCTGCGCCGACGACAGCACCTTCAGCATTGAGAACGTCCCGCCCGGGATGTACCAGCTCGTGCTGTTCGACGCCAACCAGGACGCGATCATCGATTTCCGCACCGTGATCGTTCCGGCCGAGGGCGGCACGATCGAGCTGGGCCCCACGCCCGTCTACGCCTGGTTCGGCAATCTCGAAGGCAACGTCTTCCTCGACCTGGACTACGACGGGTTCCGCGATCCCGGCGAAATCGGCCTCCGCAATCAGGCGGTGGCCATCCGGTTCATCGACGGGTCGATGTACCAGCTCACCCAGACCGACCCGATGGGCAACTACGCCTTCAACGAGATCTTCCCGTTCTTCTTCTGGCTCGTGACCGAGGTGGACTTCGCCCGCTTCCGTTCGACCGGGGCCACGTTCACCGTCGACGCCGGCGGTCCGCTGCCGTCGCCTGATGCGGTGCTCACCCCGCAGGTCCAGCCGGAGATGAACCCCAACACCAACGACTACCTCTCGCGTACCGAGGTCGGAGAGACCCTCACCCAGGCGATATTCTCCTGGGCCGACCAGACCAACCTGGCCGACTGGGGCAAGATGCCCTGGGGACCGGGCGCCAACGGCGGCATCAGCGGCATCGTCTTCTACGCCACCACGCGGGCCGAGGATAATCCCCGCTTCGCCGGCGCCGAAGACTGGGAGCCGGGCGTGCCCCGCGTGCAGATGGTTCTCTATGCCGACGCCGACAATGACGGGGTCATCGACGATCTCGACGGCGACGGCGACCCCACGCTGGCCGACGTCGACAACTACCCCTTCGACTGGCGTGAATCGGGCATCAAGGGCGACGAAGACGTCGACCACAACGGCAACGGCCAGTTCGACCCGGGCGACGCCCTGAACATCACCACCACCGACAGTTGGGACGACAACCTCCCCGACGCGGTCGGGCCCGACCAGGTCGACCCGCACGGCAACCCCGTCCGCAACGGGGCCGAGACGATGGCCACCTGGGGCCAGTTGCGCCCGGGCGTCTTTGACGGCGGCTACGCCTTCGCCTCCTTCTTCCCCGGCGGCATGGCCTCCGGCAGCGAGGAGACCGACGGCCTGCCCAGCGGCACGCACTACATCGTCCAAGCCGTGCCGCCGCCCGGCTACGAGATCCTCATGGAGCAGCACAAGAACGTGGATTTCGGGGAAACCTACATTCCCAGCCAGGAAAACCAGATGCTCACCGCGGCGGGGTTGCCGCCGGTCGTGTGGGAGCCGCCCTTGCTCGTGGGCGACCTGCACCAGGTGCCCGCCGAGCTGGAGTTGTTCCCCGGAATCGAATCGCCCTTCGCCAACCAGTGGCGCCCCAAAAGCGACCGCAAGCAGCTCTTCCTTCGTGAAGGCGAGAATGCCGCGGCGGAATTCTTCCTCGTGACGCAGGTCCCCAAGGCCGGTCGGGTCTGGGGCGTCGTGTTCAACGACGCCATGCTCGAGTTCGACCCCGCCAGCCCGAACAAGGGCACCAACCTGGCGCCCAAGTGGGTGCCCGTGTCCTTCCGGGATTTCGCCGGCAACGAGGTCTGCCGCGTCTACACGGATGAGTGGGGCCGCTACAACGCCCTGATCCCGTCCAGCTTCACCAACAGCCTGGGCACCCCCAGCGGGATGAGCCCGAGCATGCTGGTGGCGGTCATCAACGACGCCGGACCGATCAAGGACCCCGACACGGGCGAGATGATCCTCGACCCGTGGTACGACCCCGGCTACAACCAGCTCCGCTGGACGTTCGAGAACCTGCCGGGCAAGACGACCCGCCTGGACACCCCCCTGCTGCCCATCGCGGCCTTCCGGGGCAATCGGACGCCGCTGGACTGCAACTTCGCCACCGAAACGCCCCTGGTCGCCTCGGTCGCCGGTTCGACGCCCGTCGGCGGGCCTTATGTGACCGAAGGCCAGCGGCGCCTGACGATCCAGGCCGTGGGCCTGCGCCAGGTGCCCAATGGGGATTACGATCCTGACGTCCCCGGCAGCCTGCCCACCGTGTACCGCGACTTCGGCTTCGGCAGCTCCGGCGTGGTCACGCTGGGCGGGATCGAGCTGGACGTGATGAACTGGTCGGCCACCGAAATCGTGGCCGACGTGCCCGGCAACGCTCCCGTCGGACCCCTGCAACTGGCCGTGACGCGCGACGACAGCGGCACCAGCTCGCCGATCGCCGTGACCGTTCACGTGACCGGCGACGGGTACAACCCCGACGTCCTCTCCGTGGGCTACGGCGGCGGCGCCTACACCACGATCCAGGACGCGATCGACGCGGCCCCGCGTGATGCGCTGATCCTGATCGCCCCCGGCACCTACAAGGAGAACCTGTTCCTCTACAAGGCCGTCAAGCTCCAGGGCTGGGGCGCATACGACGTCACGCTCCAGGCCGGGCCGATGTCGGCCGCCGAAGAGCAGGCCTGGCAGGATCGCCTGCAGGGCCTCATCGACGCCGGTCAGGCGATGGTCGTCGCCGAGGAGGAGGCGGACTTCTTCCTTGAACAAGGCGCCGGCATCTTCGTCATCGGCACCAACTCCACGTTCACCCGCTCCCACGCCCCGCGGGTCGACGGCCTGACCATTCAGGGCGCCCTGCGCGGCGGCGGGATCTTCGTCAACGCCTGGGGCCGGTTCCTTGAGATCAGCAACAACCGGCTCCGGAACAACCAGGGCAGCTTCGGCGGGGGCGTCCGCCTCGGGACGCCGTCCCTGGTGAACAATGAGACCACCCCCACCTACATCGGGTCGCAGAACCTGGCGGTCACCATCCGCAACAACGTGATCAGCCAGAACGGCGCGATCGACGGCGGCGGCGGGATCGCCCTGTTCAAGGGCGCCGATCGGTACGTGATCAGGGACAACTACATCTGCGGCAACTTCTCCTTCCTGTACGGCGGCGGCATCGCCCACTTCGGCCTCAGCCGCGGCGGCACCATCGAGGGCAACTGCATCCTCAACAACGAGGCCTTCGACGAAGGCGGCGGGCTGCTCATCGCCGGGGAACTCGTCCCCGCCGGCGCCCCGGACGGTACGCTCAGTGAAGGCTCCGGCGACGTGCTGGTCAATGCCAACCTGATTCAGGGCAACCTGTCCGGCGATGACGGCGGCGCCATCCGCCTGCTGATGCCCAACGGCGAGGACGTCCGCAGAAGTCCGGACAACCCGCGTCGCTGGTACCGCATCCAGATCTACAACAACATGATCGTCAACAACGTCAGTGCCGACGTCGGCGGCGGGCTGAGCCTCGACGACGCCGCCCGGACCGACATCATCCACAACACGATCGCCCACAACGATGCGACCGCCACCAGCGTCGACGCGTTCGGCGGCCCGTTCCCCGAAACCGGCCCGTGGGGCAACGAACCCGGCGAATCGGGCTTCGGGGCCCTGACCAACTCCGTGCCCCAGGTGGCCGGCATCGCCGCGCGGGCCCACAGCACCGGGCTCCAGAACGCCTTTGCGCCGGGGCGGCGCCAGACGTTCTCCAACCCGACGCTGCACAACAACATCCTGTGGCAGAACCGCAGCTTCTACTGGGACGCCACCGCCAATGACAACTTCGGCGGCCTGGTCCCCGACGTCGAGGCCGGCGACGCGCCGATCTACTGGGACCTGGAGGTGTACGGCACGCCGACGCCGCAATTCATGGAGCCCCGGTACAGCGTGCTGACGCACTTGAGCACAACGTACCCCGGCGGCGTCCACACCTACCACGCCAGCAACATCGACGCCGACCCCCAGCTGCTCGAGTCGTACGTCAACGTCTTCCAGGCCACCAGCAAGGGCGCCGCGTTCGGCAACTTCGTGATCGTCAGGTTCGACCCCCTGGGCAAGCGGGGGAACTATCACCTGGCGGCCTCTTCCCCGGCGGTGGACATGGCGGCGGCGACGCCGCTGGACCTGCTGGCGCTCGACCTGGACGGCCAGGACCGTCCGACCGGCGCGGCGCCGGATATGGGCGCCGACGAAGTCATGCCGGTCATCATGGCCGCTCCCGGGCCGCCGGCCGACCTGGTCGCCGAGCCTGATCCCGTCGAGACGGCGACGCAACTGCGGCGCCGACAGTTGATCCGGCGGCTCAGGGCTCAGGGCGCCGGCCCCGAGGACATCCGCCGCCTGGTCGAACAGCTCGACAGCCGCCACCGGTGATGCAGAACGAGGATTCCAAGGACATCAAAACCGTCTCCACGCATGAAGGAGTGAGACAATGAAACGGAAAAGGACTGTGCCGCTGGCGGTTTCGACCCTCGCGGTGGCGCTGTGCATCCTGCTGGGCGCCACCCAGGCGGCCTACCCGGACGTCAACGTGCAGATGCCTCCTGACGTCGACGGCATCGATACCGACGGCGACGGCGACCCCAACAACGACCACGTATACCTCCACCTGACCGGCGGCGATGGGTACATCAAGATGGCCGATGGCAGAGATATGTATATCTTCGGCTTCGCCGACGCCACGGGCATCAATGACAACAGCGTCGTCATGCATCGCATGGTCGCCGCCCAGTTCCCGTCGCCGCTGATCGTCCTCGATGAAGGCCAGAAACTGTACCTGACCATGACCAACGTCGGCATGATGATGCGCCCGGACCTGTTCGACCCCCACACGATCCACTGGCACGGCTTCCCCGAAGCCGCGCCGGTGTTCGACGGGGTCCCCGATGCCTCGATCGCCATCAACATGATGGCCAGCGTGACGTACTATTACAACGTCGTCCACCCCGGGACGTACATCTACCACTGCCACGTCGAAGCCACCGAACACATGCAGATGGGCATGCTCGGGCAGCTTTACGTCCGGCCGAAGCAGAACAAGCTGCCCGACGGGACGGATCTCGACGGGTTCACCCACCACACCGGGTACACCTATGCCTACAACGACGGCGACGGCTCCACCTACCACGACGTGAGCGTCGCCCTGCAGTTCAACGGCATGGACCCCGCGTTCCACGACGCCAGCGAGAACGTTCAGCCGCTGCCGTTCGCGGCGATGGTCGATACCTACCACACCCTCAACGGACGCGGCTACCCCGACACGGTGATTCCGGGCCACATCCTCAACAAGAACGACTGGCCCGCACAACAAGACAGCGGCCTGATCGTCGCCGAGACCGGCCAGAAGATCCTCCTGCGCTTGACCAGCCTGTCGACGACGGACTATTACACGGTCACGACCCAGGGCATCCCCATGACCGTCATCGGCCAGGGCGCGCGGATGCGTCGGGGGCCGGACGGCAAGGACCTGACCTATACGACCACCTCCGTCACCCTCGGCGGCGGCGAGACCCGCGACGTCCTGCTGGACACCACGGGTCTGCCCGCCGGAACGTACTTCCTGTACACCACGAACCTCGACAAGCTGGCCAACCACATGGAGGACTACGGCGGGATCATGACCGAGATCGTCCTCACCCCGCCGGCGGCGCCGGCCGCAGCCGCCGAGCCGCAAATGTCCTTGGCCGGCTCGCCCGCCGTCAAGCCAGCGAACGTCACCTCCGCCGACGGCATCGCCGTCGCGCCCGTCGCCCTCACGGCCGAGGACACCGCCCTGACGTTCTCGTACGACGGGCAGGACCTGGCGAGCTTCATCCTGCAGATCGCCACCACGCCCGACTTCGAGGGGCGGCGGATCCTGACGATTCCCAAGACCCACGGGCGGCGCGTCGAACTGAACGAAATGCACCTGCGCGTCGTGCAGCGATGGAGCGACATCGGGCCCCTGTACTGGCGAGTGCTGGGCATCGCCCCGGACGGCAGGCGAATCGCCGTCAGCGATGCGCAGCCGTTAACCGTGGACAGCCTGCCTGAGCTGCCCGAGACCCCCACGCGGCATCGATAAGGACTGCCAACCCCAGATAGGAGTCGAACCATGTACCGAAAGAGTCAACGGACAGGCCTGGTCGTCGTCGCGGCGAGCGTGTTGATGGTCGCGTCGGCCGCGTGGGCGGGCATCCCCCACATCACCGGGCCAAACTTCATCCTCCGCGCCAGGACCGGGTACATCTCCGCGCCCGATCCCAGCCAGATCTTCATGTGGGGCTACGCCAATGGCGACGGCGCCATGCAGTACCCCGGACCGACCCTCGTCGTCAACCAGGGCGACGTTGTGCGGATTGTTCTGTACAACGACCTCGACCTGCGCACGTCCATGGTCTTTCCCGGCCACACCGTCCGGGCCGTGGGAGGCTTGCCGGGCCTGATCACGCGGGAAGCCCCCCCTGGCGGCAGGGTGACGTACATCTTCACCGCCGACCAGCCCGGAACGTACCACTACCACAGCGGAACGAACCCGCAATTGCAGGTCGAGATGGGCCTCGTCGGCGCCCTGATCGTCCGGCCGCGCGACGCCGGCGGGGCCGTACTGACGAACCAGGCCTACGCCGACCCCGACACCACGTTCGACCGCGAGGTGCTCTTCCTGGAGACGGAAATCGACAGCACGATCCATGAGCTGGTCGAAACAGGCCGCATCGACGAGATCGACAACGCCACGTGGTATCCCACGTACTGGTTCCTCAACGGCCGCTGCGCCCCGGATACCATGCTTGGCAACAACACGCCGCTTCTGCCCGCGCAGCCCTACAACTGCATGCCGATGGTCCATCCGGGTGAGAAACTGCTGATGCGGATCGTCAACGCCGGTCGCGATTTCCACCCGTTCCACACGCACGGGCACAACATGAGACTCATCGCCCAGGACGGCCGCGTACTCGGCAGCACCCCGGGCGGGCCGGCCGACCTGTCAGTCTCGGACTTTACCCACACGGTCCCGCCTGGCGGGACGAGCGACGCAATCTTCGTCTGGACCGGCAGCGGCCTGGGCTGGGATATGTACGGCCACCAGCATGATCGCGACGAGGAACCCGTCGGCAACTTCCCCGGACCGGAGGACATCGATCACGACGGCGACGGGGAAATGGATGTCGTCCCCCTCGCGCCGGGAGAGGACCCCGACGACCACGGCCGCCCCTTCCCGGTGACGCTGCCCCAGGTGGATGATCTGGCGTTCGGCCTCAACTGGAGCGGCTCGCCCTACCTGGGCCGGTCCGAGTCCCTTCCGCCCGGCGAAGGCGGGTTCAACCCGATGAGCGGCTACTTCTACATGTGGCACTCTCACAAAGAAAAGGAAATGGTCACCAACGACATCTTCCCAGGCGGCATGATGACGATGCTGATCGTGGCCCCGTTCAACTACCCCATCATGGACATGCACTGACACCGGTCTGAGCGATGATCCAAGGAGAGAGTCTGATGCATACTGCACGATACACCGCACTGCTGCTGGGCCTGGCCCTCCTGGCGGTCGCCCCGGCGTCGGGCGCGGAGTTTTACCTGCGGGCCGAAGCACTCGACATGACGCTGCCGGACGGCCGCGTCGTCACGATGTGGGGCTTCGCCCGCGACTCGGCCTTCGGCGCCGGCGACGGCACCGTCACCGTGCCGGGCCCGGCCCTGGAGGTGCCCCCCGGCGACGACACCGTCACCATCTACCTCGACAACAACCTGGCCACCGACCCCCTGTCGCTGGTCGTCCCCGGCCAGACCGCCCTCATGACGCCCGTCTACCACAGTGGTTTGACCGGCGAAGCCGCCAGGTACAACGGCCGCGTGCGCTCGCTGACCCATGAAACGCCCCCGGGCAACGCCGCGCCCGTGGCGTACACGTGGACCGACGTCCGGCCCGGCACGTTCATCTACCACAGCGGCACGCACATGGCCTGCCACGTGCAGATGGGCCTGTACGGGGCGCTGATTCAGGACGCCGGCGACTCGCTGGCCTACCCGGGCGTGCCCTACGACAGCGAAGTGACACTGCTGTACAGCGAGATCGACCCCGACTTCCATGACGCCGTGGCCACGGGCAACTACGGCCCCGGCGAGGCGGTCACCAGCCCAACGGGCTATACGCCGCGGTACTACCTCATCAACGGCAAGGCCTTCACGGCACCGTTCCTGCCTGTCGAGGCCGGCAACGCCGGTGACCGGGTGCTGGTCCGCTTCATCAACGCGGGTCTCAAGACGCAGACCCCCGTGGTGCACAATCATCGCATGAGCGTCGTCGGCGAGGACGGCTACCCCTACACATGGACGAAAGACCTGGCCGGCCTCCAACTGCCGGCCCTCAAGACACGCGATGTGATCCTCACCCCCGACGCCGCCGGCGTCTATGCGGTGTACGATCGCACGCTGAAATTGACCAACGACACCGCTTCACCCGGCGGCTTCCTGACGTACCTTCGGATCCGGTAGGTTGCGCCGCAGCCCGTGGAGATATGCCATGCGAACGATGTGTGCACTGCTGGTCGCCTCCGTCTTTGTTCTGGGCAACTGCGGCCGCAACACGGGCGTGGAGGGGGCGGCGACCAGCCGCCCCCTCGCGCCTCCATCCGACCAGGACGTCGCCGCCGAAGCCCTCGCGACCTGGGGCATCGAGCCGATCGGGCCCCTCTGGTCGGCCGGTGGCTACATGCTCGACTTCCGCTTCCGGGTCATCGATCCGGCCAAGGCCGCACCCCTCCTGGAGGACGGCGTACCGCGCTACCTCGTCCATGACGCCACCGGCGCCAGGGCCCGCGTCCCCAGCAGCCCCAAGACCGGCCCGCTCCGCCAGACGACCGCCACACCCGAAGCGGGAGACATCTACTACGTCATCTTCACCAACCCCGCAGGCCGCGCACGCCAGGGCGATACCGTTACCGTCGTCATCGGCGAGTGCGTGCTCTCTGGGTTAACGATCCACTAACTCACCAGCCGCGAGATCGTTCATCCCGCGGACCGGCGCTGACCGGACCCATCGGCGCCGGTCCGTCCGTCTTTTCCCCCCAGTCGCGCTCGACCGCCATAGAGCCCCGCGACCCTTCCCCGTCAGCACGATCATCGTTCTTTCGCTCTCCGCCTCGCCCTAGGCGGGCCTCGGAGTTTTTCCTACCTGCCACGCCGGAGTCCCCCATACCACATGCCGTCACGGCCCCGAGTGCAATATGTCACTTGTGGGGCATAATAGGTCAATAACACGTGATGAACGCCTGTGGAAAGGAGACACATCATGCAATTGGTACTGAAGGTGGCACAACGGTCGGACTGGGGATATTCAGCGTGGTGCCCCGCGCTGCCGGGCTGTGTGGTCTGGGCCGAGACACGGCGCGAAGCGTTGTCCAGAGCGCGTCAGGCGGTCGCTGCTTATATGTCGCATCTCGACGAAGCGCTGCCGCGCGAGCTCACAAGGCAGCTTGCGGCCGACACAGCCTCAGCCCCTGCTCGCCATTCCCAGGTCTGTGCCCAGTGAGAGGCCCATGGTAGGTAAAGGACGCACAGCAGGACTGGTTCGCTTTGTCCTCAGCATCCCTGACGGCCCGCACACGGTCTTCGTCGCCGGCGACTTCAGCGACTGGCAGTTGGTGCGAATGATGCGACGGCCGGGCGGCACTTACGTCCGACAGGTTGAGGCACCCCAGGGACCCTTCGAGTACAAGTTCGTCGTTGACCGGCAGTGGCAGACGGATCCGGACAATCCGTACAGGGCGCCGAATCCGTTCGGCGGATTCAATTCCGTGGCAACGGCCGACGCTGATGCGGCCCTGCGTCCGTGAAGGCCTGTCCTGTCGGCCGCCTCCGGCGTGCAAGAGAGGAGACGATCGTGGTTGAAACAGCAGGTCATTGGGCGAAGTTCACGTTTCATCGACGCAGCGCCAAGCGGGTAACGCTGGCGGGAGATTTCTGCGATTGGGACCCTACCGCCCTGGCCATGGTGCCATCCGAGGATGGCTACTGGACCCTCGCCCTGCGACTGCCCGCCGGGGAATACCGCTTCAAGTACTGGGCCGACGGCGAGTGGTTCTGCGACTTCGCCTCCTTCGGCATCGCCTACGGCCCCCACGGCCCCGAAGCCATCCTCCGGATCGCTCCGACCCACGATGCACGTGACACTCGTGTGCCGGACAGAAACAGAAAACCGGTCAGTAGACCGTAGAAAGGCGAACACGATGGACACGGTACTCGCTCGGACCCGATTCCACGCACTGGCCGTTGCGACAGTCCTGACCGCGCTGGGCGCAACGACCATTCACCCGGCGCGCCTTGCCGCGGCCCCACCCCATCGGGATCCGGTGATCGAATGGAACGGCCTGGCCGTGGACATCATGAAGGCTGAATCCACGCACCCGCCAAAGGTCGGACGCGACCTGGCGCTCATGCACTCGGCGATCTGGGACGCCGTCGCCGCGATCGACGGCGGGTATTATCCCATTCTGACGGACTTGCCGAAGGCGCCCGACGCGTCCATCGCCGCGGCCGTCTGCACCGCTGCCCGGGACAGCCTCGCTTGGTTGTACCCGACGCGAGCGGCCGAGATTCATAGCTATTCCATCGCCGGCCTGAACGCCATCGCCGACGGGCCCGCCAAGGCCGCCGGTATCGCCCTGGGGCAATCGGCGGCGCTAGGGGCAATCCAGGCACGCCAGAACGACGGCTGGGACGGCACGTCGACCTACGCGACCACGGCGGCTCCGGGCCACTGGCGCCCAACCCCGCCTGGCTACGCCGGCCCGCTGGCAGCGCAGTGGGGCGCCGTTGTCCCGTTCGCCGTGACCAGCCTCGCCGACCGCGTGCCCGAGCCGCCCCCGGCCCTGAACACCCCCGCCTACACGTCCGCGTGGACAGAGGTCAAGGACCTCGGGGGAACCGTCAGCTCCATCCGTACTGACGACCAGGCCCAGATTGCCGAATTCTGGAACGATTTTCCGGGCCACACGGCCGCCCCCCCAGGCAAATGGAACCTCATCGCCGGCATCCTGGCCGACCAGCAGGGCAATGACACGATCGCCAACGCACGCCTGTACGCCCTGCTCAACGTCGCCCTGGCCGACGGCGGAATCACTTGCTGGAGGGCTAAGTACAACTACGATTTGTGGCGTCCTGAGGATGCCATACGCTTGGCCGACGAGGACGGCAACGACGACACCACCGCCGACACCACCTGGCAGCCCCTCTGGCCGAGTCCTCCGTTTCCGGCCTACAGCTCCGGACACAGCACCTTCAGCGGGGCCGGCAGCAAGGTTCTGGAGCTGTTCTTCGGGCGTGACGACATCGCCTTCTCGTGCGAAGCCGGATGGGACGTGCTGCCCGGCGTGCTGCGTCACTACGACAGCCTTTCTCAGGCGGCCGAGGAGGCCGGAATGAGCCGCATCTATGGCGGCATCCACTTCCAGTTTGACAACCAGGCCGGCCTGTCTTGCGGCCGGGAGATAGGTGCGTTCGTCTACGACAACGTTGCCGGCGCAATACCGGAGCCGGCCACGATGCTGCTGCTTGCAGCCGGTGCGGGAGTGTTGACCCTCCGGCGCCGCAACCGAAGACACCCCTGATTGCATATCGCTCAAGGAACATGCATCGGCGCAGGGCCGATGACTCTTTCACGCGTAGGTTGAACCGCCTTTGAATAGGAGTATGAAATGAAAACGTTGCTTATTTGCTGTGCCCTGTTGCTGGCTGTGACGCCGCCGCTTTGGGCTGTCCCGGACCAAACCCCCGCCGTGCCCAGCCAGTGCATGACGGCTGTACCGTCGGCGGATGACTTCGTGTCCGATTACACCGGTCCGGCCAGCGACATCCGCTTCTGGTACGTCTGGCGGGGCGACGTGCAAGCCCCACTGAACAGCTTCCGCGTGGCCTTCCGCGCCGAGGACGCCGGCAAACCCGGGGCCCTCCTCTGGGAGCAGGTCATCACGGACTGGACGACTACTACCCGGACCCTCAACTGCGAGCCTGATTACATCTGCCCCATGCAGGTATTCACTCAGGACCATCTGTACTGCCATCAGGTGGACATCGTGGACATCGCCGATCCCTTCATGATGGCTGAAGGGGAGTTGCACTGGCTGGAATTGCAGGCCGACGTGACGGCCACCCCCGGCCTGATTCCCAAGGAGATGATCGGGTGGCGGCTGACCGGCGAGGGCGTTCGGAACAGCCCGGCGATGTGGTACTACCCCCCGCCGGCAATGGGCACGGACCCCGAGTGGGTGCAATCCAAGGCCAAGTATCCCGAACTGGGCAGCTTTGACCTGGCCTTCAACATCGTCCCCGAGCCGATGACGCTGACACTGTTGGCAATGGGCGCGGCGCTTGTCCAGGCACGCCGGCGTCGTTGATGTTACGGGCACCATGGTGGTGCCCGGCAACTCCAGCGACTACTGCAATGTTCAGATGGAGGAGCAAATCATGAGCGCGAACACGCGACTGGCAGCGATGGTTGCCGCGGCCGTCTTTCTGGCAACCTGTTCCGCGGCCAGCGCCCAGGCCAAATTGGATGCATCGATCCTGACCAAGTACCTGGACCCCCTGCCGATTCCCTCGGTGGTGTCACCGGTGGGGTTGATGGACGGGGACCCCTACTACGAGGTAACCGTCTCGCAGTTCACCCAGCAGCTTCACAGCGAGTTGCCGCCCACGACGGTCTGGGGATACAACGGCAGCTACCCGGGTCCCTCCTTCAATGTCCAGGCCAACGTGCCTGTCAAGATCAAATGGATGAACGATCTGACGACCGGGAGCGGCGAATTCGTCGACCACCTCCTCCCGGTCGATACGTCGCTGATGGTCCCCCAGCCGGCCGGGCCGGACTACACCGTCGGCGGCGTGCCTCTCGTGACCCACCTGCACGGCGGGCACATCGAAGCGGACAGCGACGGGCACCCCAACGCGTGGTTCACGCCGGGATTCGGATCGACCGGCTCGGCGTTCGCCAAGGAGGTCTACGAGTACTCCAACAGCCAGGAGGCCACGAGCCTGTGGTACCACGACCACACGATCGGAATGACCCGCCTGAACGTGTACGCGGGGCTGGCCGGCTTTTACATGATCCGCGACGCCCAGGAGGCCTCGCTGAACCTGCCGGCCGGCGACTACGAGATCCCCCTGGTGATCCAGGACCGGGCCTTCTACGAGGACGGCTCGTTGTACTACCCCAAGGGGCCCGGGTCCGCGACCGATCCGCTCAACGGACTGCCGGAGAGCTTTCCCTCCGACGCCTCCGTGGTCGAGCACTTCATGGGCGACGCCCACCTGGTCAACGGGAAGGTCTGGCCCCACCTCGAGGTCGAGCCCCGCAAGTACCGCTTCCGCGTCCTCAACGGCGCCAATGGGCGGACGTACAAACTGCAGCTCGCCCCGGACAGCGGCGGCCCGGTCACGCTGAACCAGATCGGCTCCGACGGCGGCCTTCTGGGGCAGACCGTCCCCCTTGACGCGGTCGAACTGGCCAGCGCCGAACGCGCCGACCTCGTCGTCGACTTCTCGTCGTTCAGCCCCGGCGACACGCTAACCCTGCGCGACACCAAGACCCAGGGCGGCGCCGGGCCCGAGATCATGCAGTTCCGCGTCGTGCCCCTCAACGGGCCGGACACCAGTGACCTGCCGGCCAATCCCGGCACGGTCGTGCCCATCGATCGCAGCGAGGCCGACGTCACCCGCGACATGGTGCTCACCAAGAGCTCCGATGAGTACGGACGGCTCAAACTCCTGCTCAACGGCATGGGCTTCCACGAGCCCGCCACCGCCGTCGTACAGCTCGATGACACCGAAATCTGGCGGATCTTCAACCCGCTCGACGACGCCCACCCCATCCACCTGCACCTCGTGCAGTTCCAGGTGCTCGGCAGCCAGGCACTGGCCCCCGACGGCATGGGTGGCTTTCTCAGTGAACTCGACGCGGGCGCCCCGTATCTGTTGCCCGACGACAATCTCACCGGCTGGAAGGACACCGTCAACGTCCCGGCCGGCTCCATGATGGAATTCATCATGCGGTTCGAGGACTACACCGGCGACTTCGTGTGGCACTGCCACATCCTCGAGCACGAGGACTGGGACATGATGCGCCCCTACCGCGTCGTCCCCGAACCCGCCACACTGCTGATCCTCGCGGGCGGCAGCCTCCTCGCCCTGCGCCGACGCAGGACGTGACGTACGCCCCGGCGACCACCCCAAGGTCACCTCGGCCAGTTTGTCCCGAATGGAAAGGGCCAGCCCTCCCGACTGGCCCTTTCCATCATCGGATCCGCGCTCCGGCACCAGGGCGACAGGCAGCCCCATGTGACAGCAGGTGGTGCTCCAGTGCGCGGTTCTGACGCTTCAGTGTACTACGCGTCGTGTAGCAGCCGGTGGCGATGGGGTTGCCCTCGGCGCGGGCGTCAATGTCGTCGCTGCCGACGAGGTGGTCCTTGAACGCCTTGTTCCAGATGGGGTCGTGGTGGTCCTTCAGATGGATGTACGCGGTCTTCATGACTTCCCTTTCTTCTCGATCACCAACAGCGCCGTATGCCCGACGGGTACCGGCGGCGTATCATATACTGGGGCTGCGTCGTTAACACCCAATTCGGCAGCGAACCCATCGGCACGCCGCACCAAGGAGCAGGTCATGCTGACACGAGATAGGTATCGAGGCCTCTTCGCTTATCCTCCGACGGCCTTCACACCCGACGGGCACCTCGACGAGGACGCGAACCGCAGTAACATCCGCAAGCTCATCGGCCTCGGTGTGGACGGCATCGCCATGGCGGGCACCTCGGGCGAGTTCTATACACTCGAACCGAATGAACACGTTCGCCTCGGCAGCATCCTGCGGGAGGAGACCGCCGGCACGCCCGTGGCCTCCATGATGGGCGCGATCCCGCCGAACACCACGCAGGCCGTCAGGACGACACGGGCCATGATGGACCTCGGCATCGATGCCGTCTTCGTGGTGCAGCCGCACTATGCCGTCCTGACGGACAGGGAACTCCAGATGTTCTGGCGCGAGGTCTGCGGGAGCTGTCCCGACATCGGCATCGTGATCTACCATTACGACTGGATCAGGCAACCCTACACGCTGGACACGTTCAGCGCCCTGGCGGACATCCCCAACCTCATCGGCAGCAAGGAAGCGCACTGGGACTTCAACGCCTGGAAACACCTGCATGAACACAGTCCGCTGGTTCACATGAGCTCGACCGACTCCTGGACGGTGGAGTTGCTCCAGGCGTCCGCGGCGGGCGTCGGCTCGCTGCAGATCTGCTACTGCCCCCAGGTGATCGCCGAGATCATCGCCCGGTGCAACGCAGGCGACTTCACAGCAGCCAGGCGACTGCAGGACAGGATGAACGTTCTGGTCAGCTCGCTGAAGAAGGGCCAGGGGCCGTTCCCGTTCCCTGCGGAGATCGATGACTGGGGCTCCTACAGCCACCAGGCGCGTCACAAGGCGCTCACCGAGGCCTTCGGGTTCTTGCAGGTCGGCCCGCCCCGACGCCCCGCCATCGCTGTTCCGGCCGCAACGGTCGACACGCTCCGCCGCTACCTCCAGCAATTCTATGCGGATCTCCTGCCGTCCGCTGATGCCCCAGCGCCGCCACTGGCGTGGCCAAGGGCCTGAAGCCGCGCTGCCGGAACGGAGAGACAAGAGCCTCATGGTTGCGATGCAAGGAATAGCCGCGAATGAAACTGATCGCTGACGAACGTGTCGTGTTTGAATCCGAGGACCCGGCGAATCTCTACCCCTACTCCCCGGGCCTCTGCCGTCTGGACGACGGGCGCTTGGTCGCCACATTCGACCTGGGCGGCCCCGGGGCGGCTTCGCTGCCGGGACCCAAGTGCACACAGTACGGCTCGGCCTGGCAGGGCCGCGCGATGACCTCCGACGACGGCGGGCACACGTGGGAGCCGCGGGCGAGGTTCGGCTTCTACCACGCCCGCCCGTTCACCGCCGGCGACGCCCTGTACATACTCGGCCAGGCCAACGACCTCTACGTCCTCCATTCCGACGACCGCGGCGACACCTGGTCGCAGCCCGCCCGCCTGACCGAGGGGCAGGACTGGCACCAGTCGGCATGCAACGTCCACTACGCCCACGGCTGCGTCTACCTCGTCATGGAACGCCGCGTCCGCGTGCGGATCCGCGGGTTCAACATCGGCGACAACGCCCCGGTGCTCATGCGGGCGCGGCTCGACGCCGACTTGACGCGACGCGAGAGCTGGACCTTCGCCTCAGAATTGCCGTTCGACAGAGCCTGGGCCCAGGCGTCGCCGAGCGGCGTCGCCGTGCCGTTCTACGACTACGACCCGATCGACGGCGCCGAGATCGCCCCCGGACGCCATTTCTACCCGCCCGGCTGGCTGGAGACCAACGTTGTGCAGATCATCGACCCGCGGCACATCTGGCACGACCCCACCGGCCGCACGTTTCATCTGTTCGCCCGCGCCCACACCGGCGGCACCGGCTACGCGTGCCTGGCCAAGGTTGTCGAGCAGGGCCCGCACGGCGGCGAGGGCGAGATGATCACAGAGTTGGAGACGGCCCCCTCCGGCCAGAAGGTCCTCTACGTCCCCATGCCCGGCGGCCAGATGCGTTTCCACATCCTTCAGGACCCGCAGACCGGACTGT
This sequence comes from uncultured Planctomycetales bacterium, assembly GCA_964535025.1. Lineage (GTDB taxonomy): Bacteria > Planctomycetota > Phycisphaerae > SM23-33 > FEN-1343 > JAAYZK01. The sequence goes on along the minus strand of CAZHRW010000194.1, from coordinate 7,282 downwards.
ACTGGCTGGCCTCCACCCAGGCCACCGACAGCATGACGCGGGCGGAGCTGTTGCCGCAAGAGCGGTTCGACCTGCCGAACAACGAGCGGCGGCGGCTCCAACTGCACTACTCGACCAACTGCATCGACTGGTGCTTCGCCGGTCTGGTCGCTGTCGGCCCGTGCGAACGCGGTTCGCGCCACTACGCCTCCATGTGTTTTGACGACGAGGATCTTCTGATCTTCTCCCGCTCCGGCGATGCCCGCGCCGCCAGCGCCCACAACGGCAACCTGCTGACGCTCCACCGCGTGAAGCGTTTCCGGGACCTGGCGTACTGACGGCTGAAACAGGATATCCGGAGCAGAACACATGGCAGACCCCGCAGCACCCTTGCTGAGGCCCGCCCACGACATGCTGCCTCAGCTTCCTTACGGCGCGGTCTGTTTCCGCAAGATGAACGCCGCCCGACGACTGGCATCGCGACATCGCCCAGGCGGCGGCCGAGGGGATGAACGTGTTCCGCTGCTGGTTCCTGTGGGGCTGCATCGAGAACCGGCTGGACGAGTGCAGCAGCACTCCGCGTGGGGTCGCGACGGCCTGGTGCTGGAACTCAGGTAGAAGCCGGCCATGCGCAGACGCTTGTCGACTTCCACCTGGCTGACAAGCCGATAACGCGGTGGAGATGGCCGCAGATACGGTGAAGAGCAGCCACATCCCGGCCAACCCCAGGCCCATCCTTGAGGCGGAGCTGACCGAGATATGCCGCCAGGCGCCATAGTTGGCAGTCGGTCACACCGTCCTCGTCCGCCCCGACGGCCTGACCATCCGCCTGCGGCCGACGGGCGTGATCACGCTGGCCGGCGAACTCGCCGACGACACCGCCCCACCCGATCTTGAGGAGGTCACTGCATGAGCACCCCCGCCGAAAATGCCCGGCCGCGCAAGGCAACCGTCCGCCGCGACGGCGACGCCATCGTCATCGACGTCCCCCCTGGGCGGCCTGTCGTCGCGGGGGCGGGCGGGAGCGACGCCTTCGGGCAGGACGATTTCTTTGTGGCCGCACCGGCGGCGGAGGTCCAAGCCCCCTGGCCATCGCCGTCGCCCGCGCCTTCCGCTGGCAGGAAATGATCGAAACGGGCAAGGCCAAATCCAACAGCGACCTCGCCCGTAAGCTAAAGCTCGACCCCTCCTACGTCGCCCGCGTCGTCCGTCTGACGTCGCTGGCCCCGCAGATCATCGAGGCCATCCTCGATGACCGGGAACCGGAGGGCATGTCGCTGAACACGTTGCGGCAGGATTTGCCGGTGGCGTGGGAGGAACAGCGGCGGGTACTTACAGCCCGACATACAGAACCACGTCCATCGGGCCTCGCTCATCATGCCTCTGACTGATCTTCGTCCTCGTTAGCATCAATGATCTCGTAGACCACCTCGCCGACGTAGTCCCCGTACCCCCAGCCCATGCCATGTGCCGCCTCGTCCAGCGCCTTCAGTCGTTCTCGCACCGCCCCATAAAGCTTCGCGCCTTCCTCGCTCGCCAGAAGCTTCCTGATCTCGTGCAGGGTCGTGCAAAGGCTGTCATAGAAAGCTTCGTCGATGTCGCCGAACTCCCGGGTGAACTGCGTGCCGGTCTCCACGTGAACGAGCATCAGTTCCAGCGTCCCGACCGGGTCGGACGTCGCCCGTTGGTACTCGCGGATGGCCGACCGGGCATCCTTGAGATTCAGGCGTTTCGCCGGCCAGCCCCGCTTGTCGTAAAACGCGGCTTCGATCCGCCCGAGATAGGGCGCACGCGTCTGCTCCCCGAGCGTCTCCGACAGCAGCCGTGCCGCCAGGAAGTCCCGGTTATCCTGCGAATGTCGAAAAAGGTCCTGGACCAGCCCCGTGAGGCGTGCCTTGTCCCAGTGCTTCAACGCGGCCTTGACTTGCGACCACGTCGGTTTCGATGATGACTTCGTCATTGTCAACTCGGTCTTGGGTTATTCTGGTGCGTCAACGCTCGCAGAATGGTATCAAGAACGTCGTCGAGTTTCTTGCCCACGTCCTGCGCCAGGAATCGCAGCACGAAGTAGCCCTGTTCCTGAAGCAGGACATCCTTGCGGCGATCGCGACGATACGCTTCCGGATCGGAAAGGTGCTGATCTCCATCCAGTTCGATGGCCAACCCAGCCTCGCGGCATAGCAGGTCTACCTCCATTTCGCCTCGCCCGTCAAAGGGAATCGGCAAGTGGACATTCAGGCGGAACAGTCCCGCTGTCGCCGGCAGAGTCTCCAGACGGCGAAACAGAAACGCCTCCGTCGCGCTGCGGGCGCGTTCGACACCCTCGGCGTCCGGCGTGTGCTGTCGGGCGGCGTGGACGAACAGGTTTGCCAGTGGAGTGTCCACGCCGTCGCGGATGAGTCGCCGAACGCTGGCGGCGTAGTCCCGTTTCCACTGCGAATCAATGGGGAGCGGAACGTCGACAGGCCAACCGGGCACGGCACTGGCGGGCAGGAGGATGCTGTAGCCGATGGCTTCGTAGCCCCGGCACCGCCGGTCGAACATCCTCGACAGCATGGGAACGTTCAGGTCAGCGTAATCGTAGACACGCACTTCGCGTTTCTGATCGTGCAGCCGGTGCAGTCGGCCGGCATACTGGGCAACTGTCCCGCGCCACGACACCGGCAGCGTCAGGAACAACGTGTCCAGCCTGGCATCGTCGAAACCCTCGCCGATGTATCGGCCCGTTGCGAGCAGCACGCGATTATCGTCCTCGGGAATGGCCGCCAGTTGCTCCTGTACGGCCCTCAACTGCCTTTTGCCCATGCCGCCCCGAAGAAGGATCAAATGGCGGACGCGCGGGGCCAGCAACTCCGCCAGATGCTCCACGTGTTCCGTGCGCTCGGTAAGCACAAGAGGCGACCGTCCTTCCTCGACGGCCTGGACGACGTCGTCGCAGATCATCCGATTGCGGCTCTCGTCCGCGAGAAGTTCGCCGTACAACTGCTGAAACTGGATCCGAGCGTCCGCATCCTCGGGAGCCTGCGGCCGAAACCCTGTCGGCCGGACGTGCACTGTATGCAAGAATGGCCGGGCACGGGCCTGTTCCTTGGCGTCGACACGATAGCGGACCGGGCCGCACTGCATGAAGATGATCGGGTGATGGCCATCCTTGCGGGTCACGGTGGCGGAGAGGCCCGTGACGTACTTCGCCTTTGCCGAACGGGCCACCTGTTCGAAGCTCTGGGCGGACAGGTGGTGGCACTCATCGACAACCAGATGCCCATACTCACCGACCCGGTCATCGACCACCCCTCTCCGCACCAGGCTTTGGATGATCCCCACGTCCAGCGCCCCCGTTGGTTTTCTGCGCCCGCCGCCGATCTTGCCGATCTGCTTGGCCAACAGCCCCAGGAACGTCGCCAGGCGCTCGACCCACTGCTCCAGCAGTTGCCGCCGATGCACCAGGATCAGGGTATTGACTCCCCGTTGTGCGATGAGCCACGCCGCCAGGACCGTCTTGCCGAACGCGGTAGTGGCGGACAGCACGCCGATGTCATGTGCCAGCATGGCCTCGGCCGCGGCAGCCTGCTCGGGGCGCAGTTCGCCGTGAAAAGCCACATCCAGCGGCCGGCCATCGCACCTTTCGTCGCGCACGTCAGGCCTGATTCCCAGATCGGACAGGAGCTCGCACAGGTCATCCATGCAGCCGCGCGGCAATCCGACGTGCTTTGGGAAATCCTCGGCACAGGCGATGATTCGTGGCTTGTCGTACGTCGGGAGCCGCATCGCCTGGGCCTTGTAGAACTCAGGGTTCTGAAAGGCGGCCAACCGCAGCAGTCGGTTGCGCAGTCCGGGTGACAGATCCTCTTTGGCGATGTAGATCTGGTTGCCCAAGACGAGATCCAGACTCTCCGGCAACGACCCGGTGATGGGCTGTTCCTTGCAGCGACGCGAGGGCGGCGTGAGCCAGGGGGCATCACTGTCATCATCGTCCGGGAATGCCAGTCGTACGCCGATGATGCGGCCTTTGCCTTCCGCATCGTGGACGAGCTGTTCGGCACGGCTCCTGGCGATACGGCCGAGTGTCGCCAGGAATGCCCACTGATCCGAATAGGGCTCAAAGTCGTCATGGAGGAAGACGCTGTTCCCCTGCTCGCGTGGCTTCCGCTGAAGCGGAAGAGCGATGAGGTTCCCAAAGCCACCCCTGGGTAGGGTGTCCTGGTTGGGGAAAAAGCGATCGTACGAATCCAGGCCGATATCAGGGCGACGCTCCATGCTTTCGGTGAGGATCATCGCCCCGAGTCTTCGCGCCAACCCGGCCGGGACCGCCTCTTCGAAGAACATCCAGACATGCCCACCGTTGCCGCTGCGGGACCGCTCCAGGGCAATCGGCAGACCCATGTGACGGCAGGTTGCCGTGAATGCAAACGCATCCTCGCGCCACCCTTCCTTGTCGAAATCCGCGGCCAGGAAGAAGCACGTTTCATCCTGGAGCATCGGATAGACGCCCATGGTGAAGTCATGGCCCATCTCATCCTGGCCGGACAGGTGGCAGCGGACCACTTCATCGGTCACAGGCAGAAACCGGCGATTGGGGCACTCCGCGCACTTCACGGTCCGCTTGTCGCACAGTCCACGAACCCACTCATTGGCGCACGCCGGGGCGTAGCCGCTCTTACCCGTCTTCCGGCTCGCGAACCGGCGCGGATAGATGTCCTCTCGCCCACGGAACAGCGAGCGGAACAGAGCGATCTTGGCTTCGGGTGTGGATCGGTTGTTCATTCTTACGGCCTAGCGAGAGACGTACCACCGACAAACATCGACCAAGGCTTCGCTGCGCGAGGTATTGCCTTTCGCGGCCGCCAAACAGCAATCGAGGGCCCTGTTTACGATATCCGCCTGATCACGGTCGAGCATAAACTGAAGCGCGATCGTTGCCGGGGTGTCGATCTCCGGCGGCAGAGCCGCATCAACTGGAATGTCTATGTCGGCTGCAAACTGAAGGATCCGATCCAGATCAGCGAGACTCTCGGGCAGAAGGCTGGATAGTTCCGCCATCTGGAATTCGTCGGGAAGAGAATCCAGGAGTGCGGCACGACGCTCAGGAACATCCTGTCCACTGAGTCTGTTGAGAGTCGCCAGGTATAGCCGAGTCTGGGCATCGTCCACTTGCCAGACGACGCACTTGACCGTCCGGTAACCAAGCGACTGAAGCACGCGGAGTCGGTGGTGTCCATTGATCACCTGGAATGCCCCCTCTTCAGTCGGATGAGGCCTCACCGTGAGTGGCTCGTAGGTCTCGGTTCGCTCAATGTGCTGCCTGAGCTTGGCCAGAGACCCCTCGTCCATTCGGTTGCTGTTCATGGGATGAGGCAGCAACACAGATACCGCGATTTCCTGGAGCATCTCACTTTCTCCCTTCATCAGAGAACAGGTCCAATTGAACGGCTGCAGATGGGCCGGACGACCACTCCCCAGCGATGCCGCATGACTGACTTGACATATCCGGATTCTTGCAGGTGCATATCCGCACCTTCAGGCCAAGCCCCTCGGCGAGGTTTGTTATAGAATCATAGATCCGCCGGCGATAGGGTTTGGGCAGGGCTACCACAGTCGAGTTGCTCGCGTGGATCGCCATGCGGCCGGACCGCTCGTACGCCTTGAAGATGCGCCTTGCCACCTGTTCATCTGGTAGTCCCCTGCACAGTGCCCCCTTCACAGCCGGCCTCAAGAAGAGCGTGCTCACTGCAATGTCCTTGACGCCTGCCGCGGCGACCTCGGACAGCAGGTGTTCCAGGGATGCCTCGTCATCCGTGACAGCCGGGATGATCGGGTCCAGCCGGACCTGCGCGGCAACGCCGGCATCGACGAGCCGTCTCAGTTGGGCCAGGCGGACCTCAGGCCTCGCCGCACGCGGCTCGAAAAGACCGCTAATGGTCGGATCCAGCGTGATCATCCCCATCTGGACGCGAACGTTTGCAGCATCCTTGACGAGGCGGTTCATGTGTCTTTCGGGAATCGTGCCCTTGGTCAGAATGGCGACACCGATGCCGCGACCGAGGAGGAGGTCCAGGAGCTCGTAGGCCAGATCCAGCACCTCGTCGACGGGCTGAAAGAGGTCGCTGGCAGGACTGAAATACACCGCTGTCGGCTTCCGTCGTCGGCGAGCCAGCTCGTCGCGGAGTTTCTCAAGCGTGTTGGCGTAGAGAGCCACTCGCCCGTCGCCGGGATGGCTTCGGTAGCCTCGCGTGTAGCAGTAGACGCATCCATGTGCACACCCCGCCGTGAGGTTGATCGTCGGAATCCTCGACAGGCACGCCAGGCTTGACGGCGTCAGGACGGCGGATTTGCGCTCTGTATGAATGACCTTTACCACAGACGCTCACCTTTCAGAGAGGAAACATGAGGATCACCAGCGTTGAACATAGCGTACGAGAAAAGCCCCCGAAGCCCCATGGCCTGAGTCATATCCCTGGCAGAGGACCCGTGCAATCCCCCGAAATCACGATAGTGTCTCGCAAGATCGACTGGACGCAGGTCAGCGTCCTCAATGACGATGAGTCTGCAATCAGCCAGAAGAGCCCCCAGCACGCTCCCCCCATCGGTCGTTTCCAGGCAGTCGTGCGATCGGATAGGGAGGTAGATTTCGTTGCAGTAAGCAGCTTGCCGCGATTCAGGTGCCGCATGTGAATTCCCGCAACTGGCCTCTTGGCTGTGGCTCGTGTCATTCGGCTGTACCTCCGATTCCAGGGAAGGGCCAACACAGTGAACCGTCCACGGCGTCCGAAAGGCCGCGCCCAGACGAACTCCGCCATCGTCGGCCTGACCTGATATGCACCCCATGTGCCTCACAGGATAACCATCCTGAGCACCGATTATAGTGGGGGGAGACAACAAGCGCCACATGAACATGAACACGTATGAAGGGTTGTGAGAACAAATGAAGAGAAATGAGACCGGGTTCGAGCCTACAGCCTTGGTCGAACGTTTCGCTTTTTCGCTTGCTAAGCAAACATCAGAACGTTTGGGCACCCACGGGCTCGCATGACTATCTTCGTTGGATGTTGCTTCCTGGCAATAACTTAAGCCCTCCTTGGACTCGTTCGGGGGTAGTCCAAGCCCAACAGAGATTCCGGGGCCAAAGAGAGAGAAAACGGGCCGAAACGGGGCGTTTGGGGGTGGCGCGGGTCCAAGGGCTGGGGCGAGCAGCCCGCGTGGCGCCTCGCCCATAACCTTTTGCGACAGGTGGTTATAGCGACGGCCCGCCGGGGCGTTCCGACGGGCCGTGCGCGTGGAGAGCGGTTTCGCTCTGGAGCGTTCA
>CAZHRW010000193.1:0-30520 GCA_964535025.1 uncultured Planctomycetales bacterium | reverse complement strand
CAGGACCTCGTGGAGATGGCCCGGGCGGGCAAGCTCGACCCGGTCATCGGGCGCGAGGAGGAGATCCGCCGCTGCATGCAGGTGCTCAGCCGGCGGACGAAGAACAACCCCGTGCTCATCGGCGCTCCCGGCGTCGGCAAGACCGCCATCGTCGAGGGGCTCGCCCAGCGGATCGTCAACGGCGACGTCCCGTCGGGCCTGGCCGGCAAGCGGCTGGTCGCCCTGGACATGGGGGCGCTGTTGGCCGGCGCGAAGTTCCGCGGGGAGTTCGAGGACCGTCTCAAGGCGGTCATCAACGAGGTCACCGGCTCGGACGGGCAGATCATCCTGTTCATCGACGAGTTGCACACCATCGTCGGCGCCGGCGCCGCCGAGGGGGCGATCTCGGCGGGCAACCTCATCAAGCCGGCCCTCGCCCGCGGGGACCTGCGGTGCATCGGGGCGACGACGCTGGATGAGTACCGCAAGCACGTCGAGAAGGACGCCGCCCTGGAGCGGCGGTTCCAGCCGGTGCTGGTCAGCGAGCCGGACGTCGAGGACACCATCGCCATCCTCCGCGGCCTGAAGGAGCGTTACGACGCCCACCACGGCGTCCGCATCCAGGACTCGGCCCTGGTCGCCGCGGCGACGCTCAGCCACCGCTACATCGCCGACCGCTTCCTGCCCGACAAGGCCATCGACCTGGTCGACGAGGCGGCCAGCCGTCTGCGGATCGAGAACGACTCGATGCCCGCCGAGCTGGACGGGCTGCGGCGGGAGGTCCAGCAGTTGCAGATCGAACGCGAGGCCCTCAAGCGGGAGACCGACGAGGCCTCCCGCCGGCGGCTGGAGGCGCTGGGTGAGCGGCTGGCCGATCGCGAGGAGAAGCTCACCGAGATCTCCGCCCGCTGGGAAAACGAGCGGAAGGTGCTTGATACGATCAAGCACACCCGCGAGACGATCGAGACCAAGCGGACCGAACTGGAACAGGCCCAGCGGGAAGGCGACCTCGAACGGGCCGCCCGCATCCGCTACGGCGAGCTCCGCGAACTCGAGCAGCAGGCCGCCGACGCCCAGCAGCGGCTGGCGGACCTGACCGCCGACGGGCAGGGGCTGGTGCAGGAGGAGGTCACGCCCGATCAGATCGCCACGGTGGTGGCCAAGTGGACGGGCATCCCCGTCGACAAGCTGCTGGAGGGCGAGCGGGAGAAGCTCATGCACATGGAGGACCGCCTCGCCGAACGCGTCGTGGGCCAGGACAACGCCCTGCGGGCCGTCTCGGACGCCGTGCGACGCAGCCGCGCCGGCCTGGGCGACCCGCGCCGGCCGATCGGCAGCTTCATCTTCCTCGGCCCGACCGGCGTGGGCAAGACCGAGCTGTGCAAGGCGCTGGCCGAGCTGCTGTTCGACAGCGAGGACGCCATGGTCCGCATCGACATGAGCGAGTTCATGGAACAACACTCGGTCGCCCGGCTGATCGGCGCGCCGCCCGGCTACGTCGGCTACGAGGAAGGCGGACGGCTGACCGAGGCGGTCCGGCGGCGGCCGTACAGCGTGGTGCTGTTCGACGAGATCGAGAAGGCCCACGCCGACGTGTTCAACGTCCTGCTGCAGGTGCTCGACGACGGGCGGCTCACCGACGGGCAGGGCCGGACGGTGAGCTTCAAGAACACGATCCTGGTGATGACCAGCAACATCGCCTCGGACCTGGTGCTTTCGCTGGCCGCGAGCGACGCCGAGCACTGGGAGATCGAGGCGCGGCTCAACGATGCGCTTCGGCAGCAGTTCCGCCCGGAGTTTCTCAACCGGATCGACGAGACGATCGTCTTCCACGCGCTCGACCGCGACGCGTTGGTGGGGATCGTCGAGATCCAGCTCCGCCTGGTGGCCGAGCGGCTGAGGGATCGTCACGTCGCCTTGACCGTGACGCCCGAGGCGAAGGATTTGCTGGCGGAGATGGGCTACGACGCCGCGTTCGGCGCCCGGCCGCTCAAGCGGGTGATCCAGCAGAAGCTCGAGAATCCGCTGGCCGGCAAGCTCCTGGCCGGCGAGATCCCCGACCACAGCCGCGTCATCGTCGACGCCCGCGGCAAGAGCTTCAGCTTCGAGGTCAGCGCCGCCGAAGAGGCGACAGCGACGGCGTAGCGGCCGAGCTCAATACTTATAGCCCGCGTAGCGGTAGTAGTTCCGGCCGGTGGCTTTCTCGTCGAGGGCGATCAGGCCGGCGATGGGAACACCGGCGCTTTCGAGGATTTCGGCGGCCTGCTGGACGGCGGCGCGACCGGTCTGGTGAATCCGGACGGCCAGGACGGCCTGGTCGACGAAGCGGCCGAGGATCCCCGCGTCGGCGACCGAGGTTACCGGCGGGCTGTCGATCACGACGTAGTCGTAGGTCTCCGTCAGTCGGCAGAACACCGCCTCGGCGGCCGGGCCGCTGAGCAGTTCGCCGATCCGGGCGTCCGCGACCGTCCCGGCGGTGATGACATGGAAATTGTCCCGCCCGGCCGACCAGAGGGCCTCTTCGAGGGTGCACTCCCGGCCGAGCAGTTCACCCAGCCCGGCCCGTCGGGTCATGCCCAGCAGCGACGCGATCGTCCCGCGGCGCAGGTCCGCGTCGATCAGCAGTGTGCGCTTGTCGGCGATCTCCGAGAAGGTGTACGCCAGGTTCGCCGCCGTGACGGTCTTGCCCTCGCGGGGCTGGGCCGAGGTAAGCATGCACCGCACCGGCCCGTCGTTGGCCTGGCGGATCAAGGTGGTGCGGACCTGGCGGATCTGCTCGACGACCTGGCAGCGCGGGCGGTGGTGGGCGAGGACCATCGGGCTCAGCAGCGACGAGCGGCGTTTCGGCGCCACCGGCCGGTCGCCGATCCGCTCGCCGGGGACGGCCGACAGCCGGGGCTCGGCCGCCGTGTCCGTCGCGGCGCCGTCGAGCGTCTCGGCGGCGGTCTGCTCGGCGTTGGCGACCGCCATGGAGACCACGTGGACGGCCCGTGGGTCGGTCGTGGCGGACTGCTGGGCGGATTTTTGCATGGCTCGCAGTACGTTACCCATTGTTGAGCCTCCCTGGCTCGCTCCGCGCCGGGGCGCGGCGTCCTAGCCGGCCGCCCGGGCCGGCTGCGACGCACCGGCCGGCGTCGGGATCGACGCGTCGGTCCAGCCGCAACTGGTCATGTCCCGGGTGACCGCGCGGACGGTCTCGGCGGTGACGACGTACGTTTCGTCGGCGAACGCGGCCAGCAGGGCGGCGTCACCGATGTTGTTGATCAACCGGGGCGTGCAGCGGGCGGCTTCGGCGATCAGGGTGACGGCGTCGTCGTCGAACCGCACCCGCGGCCGCCGGCCGGCCGAGGCCACCATCAGCCGGTAGTCGATGTAGGGGCCGACCTGGTCCGCCTCCAGCCGCGTGAGGTGGAAACTGAGCACCACCCGCTGCCGCAGGTGCTCCCAGTGGGGCTGGGCGAGCGTGTCGCGCAGCTCGTTCTGGCCGATCAGCACCCACTGGATGAGCTTCTCGCTGCGGTGCTCCCAGTTGCTCATCAGCCGCAACTGCTCCAGGGCGCTGCGGGAGAGGTCCTGGGCTTCGTCGACCAGCACCGCCACCCGCTGGCCCATTCGCTGCAGGGCGATCAGGCGGTCCTGCAGGCTGGTCTGCATGGCGATCCGGTCGGGACGGCGGTGGGGCGTCAGCAGGGCGCCGTAGACGCAGCGCATCAACTGATCGCCCCGCACGAGCGGATCGCTGATGGTGACCATGACGGTGTTGCGGCGCAGGCGGAGGCTCAGCACGTTCGACACCAGCGTCTTGCCCGTGCCGATCTCGCCGGTGACCACCACCATGCCCTTGCCCTGCTCGATGGCGTAGGCCATGTTCGCCAGGGCCTCTTCGTGCGCTTCGCTGGCGTAGAAGAATCTCGGATCGCCCGTGTTGGCGAACGGAAACATCTTCAAGCCGAAAAAGTCGAGATACACAACGCGCTCCTTTGTGGCTACAGGGACCCCAGCAGGCCGTGGACGCCCTGCCACAGCGCCCGCGCCGACGGGCCCATGTGCTCGATCATCTGTGCGTAACGTCCCGGATAACGGGTGGCCAACACCACGCCGGCGGCGGCCAGCATGGTGGCCGTCAGCACCAGCAGCACGGTCGCCGGGGCCAGGACGTACCGGCGGGCGGCCCGCAGGCGTCGCGCCGCCGGGGTGAGGATCGGACCGACCACCCCCAACACCGGCAGGCCCAATTCGGCCCGGGCCTCCTCGGCCGAGCCGAAGCAGCGGGACAGGTGGCCGGCGATGATCGCCAGGGCGATCCCGAAACTCGCCCCGCCGCCGAGGGCCAGCACGAACACGTGCCACAGCACCGGCCAGCTCGGCCGGAACACCGGTGCGGCGGCCTCGGCCACCTTCAGGTGCGTCCGCGTGCCGTTTTGCTCGGCCGCCAGGGCCATTTCGACCGCGGAGAGGTTCTTCTGCCACAGCTCCCGCTCGCTGTCGACGCGGGCGATCTGCTCGGTCAACTGCTGGTACTCGCGGGCGACCGGCAGGAAGTTCGCCTGGGCGGCCTTGTAGCGCTCGAGGGCCTCCCCCTTGGCGACGGCGGCGGCATCCAGGCGCTGGCGTTCGGCGCGGACGTCCTCGATCCGCAGCATCGCCAGGGCCTTGGGCGTGTCGTCCACATCTTCCGCGGCGAGCCGCTGGGGCAGGGCCGCCAACTCGCTTTGGGCCTCGGCGATCTGCTGGCGGAGGCCGATGATCGTCGGGTGCCGCTCGGTCTTGCCGACCGTGAGGTGCTTCTCCAGGGCGCCTTCGAGCTTGCGGATCGTTTCGGCGACGGCGACGTACCGGGGGTTGACCTGGCCGGCGGGGACTTCCAGGCTTTCCAGGATGCTCAGGCGGGTCTCGGCCGCCTCCCGCTGGCGTTCGATGTCCTCGATCTCGGCGGTGGTCTGCTCGATCTGCAAGGTGAGGAACTGCGGGTTGCCCGGCATCATGTCCGGGTGGGCCTTGAGGAAGTTGAACCGCTGTTCCCGCAGCCGGTCGCCGGCGGTCTGGGCCTCGTCAATCCGCTGTTTGAGGTAGGTTGCGCTGGTGGTGAGTTGCTCGAGGAGCCTGGCGCGGGTGGCCTGGATGTAATTGTGGACCAGGCGATTGGGCAGGGCCGACGCCAGGACCGGGTCGGTGCTGGTCAGCCGCAGCGACAGCCGGTCGTGGTCGCGCTGCTGGAGGATCCACGACAGGTGAAGCCCCTCGCGGATCTGGCCGACGGTTCGGCTGAGCCGGGCCGCCGCGTCGGGGGTCAGTCGTCCGGTCGCGTCGCGTTCGAATGCGTCGAGGTAGCCCAGGTCGTCCAGGGCGGTCTCGATGGCTTCGTCGCCGGTCAGGTGGTACTTCATCAGGCCCTTGAGGTTGTCGAAGCTCTCGGGCAGTCCGTCGGTGCGCGCGGAGATGATGTTGCCCTGCCGCTCAAAGATACACGTTGCGGTGTAACGATGGGGGACGAAGTTGAACGCGATGAACGTGGCGCAGGCGAACAGCCCCGCCGCCAGGAGCGCCGCCGTTCGGCGTTTCCACACCATGGCGACGTAGTCGGTGAACCCAAGTTGTGAGCTGTGTGCGTTCATGCTTGCCTACTTTGGCGCTGCGTGTGTCTCTAGTAACTGCCCGGCCCCCCCCCGTCGGCGGCATCGGCGAAGTTTTCAGGCGCTGCGACCGTTTCGATGGCCGGGGTGATCGGGAAGAGCACCTGCCTGAGCCCCAGGCCGATCTTCGCCAGCGGGTGGGCCGGCACGTAGATGATGTCGTTGTTGGCGAGGCGGAAGTTGACCGGCTCGCCGTTGCGGACCATCGCCGCCAGGTCGATCCTGATCCGCTGGGTCTGGTTCTTGATCCGCCCGTCCTGGTCGACGGGGATGCCCTGCTCGTCGGGCATGGGGTCCAGCCCGCGGATCACGGTGATCCGCTCGGCCATCGCCAGTTCGGTCGGGGAGGCGGTGGCCAGGGCGCTGAGGATCGTATCGTTGCCGGTGAAGGCGAACGCCCCCCTGCGGGCGACCTGGCCGAAGACGAAATACCGCTGGCTGCGGAAGGCGCTGACGGTGACGGTGACCTCGACGTCTTCGTAGTATTCCAGCAGCCGCTGCTTTACCTCGGCGGCGATCTGGCTGGTGGTCTTGCCGGCGAACATGAAGTTTCCGATCAGCGGCAGCGCCGCCATCCCATCGGGGCCCACCTGGACGCGATAGCCGTTGAACTCGTCGGTCGGCCGCGCGACGATGGTCAGCCCGTCGGGGGGCATGACGACGTACTCGGCGCAGCCGGTGGGGGTATGGGTCGTCGCGAGGAACTGCAGCATCTCGGCGTGGTTGGATGCACAGCCGCCCGCCAGCGCCGTCAGCGCCAGCAGGGCCGCGATGGCAAGGCTCGTGGTTCTCTGTCTCATGACGTCACCCGCTTGTGCCTCATGTCGAACAATCGATCACCGCGCCGACGCGTCGTACACCTTCGTCAGCGTCGCGGCCAGGATGGCCACTTCCAACCACCAGCTCCGCCGGCGGATATATTCCAGGTCGTATTGCAGCTTGCGTTTGACGGCGTCCTCGCACGTGTCGTAGCCGTTGCGCACCTGGGCCAGTCCGGTGATGCCCGGACGGACCTGAAGACGGTGGCGGAACTCCGGCAGGTAGCCGTAGATCACCTCGGCGATCTCCGGCCGTTCCGGCCGCGGGCCGACCAGCGACATCTCCCCGCGCAGGACGTTGATCAACTGAGGAATCTCGTCGAGATGGCTGCGCCGCATCCATCGGCAGGCGGGGATAACCCGGTGGTCGTTCTCGGCGGCCCGTACCGCCCCGGTGTCGGCCTCGGCGTTGGGGGTCATTGTGCGCAACTTGTACATCTTGAAGAGCTTGCCGTTGAGGCCCAGCCGGTCCTGGACGATCAGGGCCTTGCCGGGGCTACTGAGGCGGATGATGATCACGCACACCAGCATGATCGGCGCCAGCAGAATCCCCAGCATGACCGCCGCGACGCGATCGGCGAAGCCCTTGGCCATCTCCAGGAGCCTGGAGCGGGGGATATGAAGGATGTCGTCAACGCTGTTGACGTAACTCAAGCTTCCGGGCCATGCTGCCATATGTCACTCCATGTACGCCATGGCGGCTTATGAAGAAGTTGTTCACGCGTCGGCCGTGGCAGCCACGGCGGCGGCCAGACGGCTGGCGTCCGTGTGCTTGCCGTCGGCCTTCGACAGGTGGGTCTTCAATAAGAATAGCGGTTGTATCGGTTATGCTGACGGAGGGGGCTAAGTGGTTTTTACGCGTTTTACCGGATATCGGGCCTATAACACGTGTTCTTGGAAGCGGTTAGGTCCTCGCGCCCCCGCCGGCACGCCCCCGGCCCGTGCGGGCCTGCTTGCCGAGTGCCCTAAAGCCAATACCCTAGGGTCGCCGATACTCCACAACGAAGCGCCCGCCACCGTCGCGCCGCGCGCTGGCGTCGGTCACGGATCAGGCGGGCTGCCATGGATGTGGGAGTCGGCCAGGAATGTCCGGGATTGCAAGCAACGTCGGGCTGGTCAGCGGGTTGCCGGTGGGCGACCTGATCGATCAGTTGATGAAGATCGAGTCGCGCGTCGTGGACCAGGTCAGCGAGCGGGTCAGTGAGACCGAGACGGTCAAGACCGCCTGGATGAGCCTGTCGGCGAGCCTGCTGGGCACGAAGATGGCGGCCATGGGGCTCAAGGACACCTCCACCTTCACCGCCACCACCGCCGCGTCGAGCAACGAATCGGTCATGACGGCCACCACCTCGGCGGGCGTGACGCCCGGCAGCTACCAGTTCACGGCCCGCCGGCTGGCCCAGAACCACCAGCTCATCTCTACCGGCTTTGCCGACACCGAGACGCCCGTCGGCGCCGGCACGATGACCTTCGACATCGGCCGCGGACGTCTCGACACGGCGACCCGCCTGGACTTCCTCAACGGCCAGGAGGGGGTGCGGCGAGGCACGATCCGCATCACCGACCGCACCGGCGCCTCGGCCGACGTCAGCCTCACCGACGCCGTCACCGTCGCCGACGTGCTGGACGCCATCAATGACGCCGAGGTGGGCGTCCGCGCCGTTACCCGCGGCGACGCCATCGTCCTGCAGGACACCACCGGGCAGGCCGGGACGATCACCGTCGCTGAGGTGGGCGCCGGCCATGCCGCCGAGGATCTCGGCCTGCTGGGCCAGGCGACCGATGCGCCCCTCGTCGGCGCCGACATCAACAACATCGTCGCCGCCACGAGCCTGGATCTGCTCAACGACGGGCTGGGCATCGAACGGGCCAAAGGTGTCGCCGACCTGCTGATCACGCTGCGGGACGGCACGAGTCTGGACGTGAGTCTGCTGGGCGGGGCGACCGACCCGGAGAACACCGCCTACACCGTCGGCGACGTGCTCGACGCGATCAACACCCACGACGCCAACGGCGGCAAACTCGTCGCCTCCATCAGCGCCGACGGCAACGGCCTGACGCTGATCGACACCACCGGCGGCGGCGGCGACCTGGTCGTCGCCAACGGCACCGGCAGCCGGGCCGCCACCCAACTGGGCCTCGAAGGCACGTTCGCCTCCGGCGGCGGCGGCGACCTGCAGATCGACGGCAAGGACATCATCGCGTCACTCAACAGCGTCCTGCTGAACAACCTCCAGGGCGGCGCCGGGCTGAACGCCGGCACGCTCGAACTGCGGGACCGGCTTGACAATGCCGCGACCATCGACGTCAGCGGCCTGTCGAGTGTGGCGGACGTCCTGGATGCCATCAACGACAGCGGCGTCGGGGTGACCGCCTCGCTCAACGATGCCGGCACGGGCCTCAAGATCGGCGACACCACCGGCAGTACCGACTTCCGCCTCGTCGTCGCCGACGCCGGCGGGGGGGATCTTGCGACGACGCTGGGCATCGCCGTCGACGCCGACGTCGACGAGGTCGTCGGCAACAACGCGCAGCTCAAATACATCTCCGGCCAGACGAAACTGTCGGACCTGGCCGCCGGCGACTGGCCCGGCGGCAGCATCAAGATCACCAACAGTCTCGGGGTGAGCAGAGAGGTCAACGTCGGCGGCAGCGGCGTCCAGCGGGTGGCGGATGTCCTGCGGAACATCAACGGGACCGCCGGCACGATCGGCGTGACGGCCCGCATCAACGACACCGGCACCGGCATCCTTCTTGAAGATACCAATGGCGGGGCGGGCGCCCTGACGGTCGAGGAGGCCGGCTCCACCGCCGCCGGGCTGCTGGGCCTGCGGGGTGCGGCCAACGAGGGCGAGGCGTTCCTCGACGGCACGCTCCGCACCTCCATCACCCTGGACGGCACGGAGACGCTGACCGACCTGGCCGCCGCCATCAACGACGCCGACATCGGCGTGGCCGCGTCGATCATCAACGACCAGTCGTCAGTCAATCCCTACCGGCTCATGCTCGTCAGCGAACAGACCGGTACCGCCGGCGAAATCGTCTTCGACGGCGACGCCACCGGGGTGAACCTGACCACCTTCGCCGAGGCCCGCGACGCCCTGGTCTACCTCGGCAGTCCCGGGCAGGCCAATGCCATGGCGGTCTCCAGCAGCACCAACGAGCTGACCGACGTGGTCGAGGGCGTCACCTTCGACCTGCGGGGCACCGACGACGATCCGGTGACGGTCAATATCAGCACCGATGACGACGGGATCATCGAGACCATCGAAGGCTTCATCTCTTCGTTCAACAAGGCGATCGACTCCGTGGCCGAATACACCCATTTCGACCCCGAAACGCTCGAAAAGGGCGTCCTGTTCGGCGATTCGATGGTCAGCACCCTCAAGAGCCGCCTGGTAAACATGGTGCTCAGCCCGGTCACCCTCACGGAAGGGCGCTACACGCGGCTTTCGCAGGTCGGCGTGAGCCTCGGCGGCGGCCAGAAACTCTCGCTGGACGAAGACAAGCTGCGGGCGGCCCTGCAGACCGACCGCGACAGCGTGATCAGCCTGTTCACCGAGGCCATGCAGACCGAGGAGGTCACCGAGAACGGCCAGACCGTCGAAACCGACATCGCCGGGACCGGCGGCATCGGCGTGACCATCGAAAACATTCTCGACAGCCTGACCGACGACTACGACGGGCTGATTACCAACGTCACCGACGGGCTGGATGACCGGATCAGCGACATGAACGACCGTAAAGAGCAGCTTAACGCCACGCTCGACGCCAAGCGGCAGCGCTATGAACGTCAGTTCGCCGCCATGGAGACTGCCGTCGCCCAGATGCAGGGGCAGATGTCGGCCTTGAATTCGCTGGCTTCCATGGCCTCTCAGATGAGCTCCATGAACCCCGCCGCACAACTCTAGGCCCAAAGGAACCACCGACGCGATGAGTGACAGTCCGCTGAACGAGTACCTGAAAGCCAAGATCATGACGGCGACGCCGCAGCAACTGCAGACCATGCTCTACGACGGCGCCATCCGGTTCTGCGAGCAGGCGCGCCAGGCGATGCTCGACAAGGACATCCCCACCACACACGAGCGGATCGTCCGTGCCCAGCGGATCGTGGTGGAGCTGTCGACGACCATGAACGCCGAGGTCAACCCCGAACTGTGCGGACGGCTGGCGAGCCTTTACACCTACGTCTACCGGTTACTGGTCGATGCCAACGTCCAGCGCGACCCGTCCAAGATCGATGAGGCCCTGAGCCTGCTGCAGCACATCCGCGAGACTTGGCTGATGGCCCTGAGCAAACTGCGCGAGAACGCCGCGACCGGTGACCCGCCGGCCGCGATCGAGACCCCGTCGGGAGCGGATGCCTCCGGCTCGCCCGGCGGCATCCTGTCGATCGAAGGGTGATGAGCTTGCGCGATAGAATAAGAACGGGGGGGGCTGGGCGTCTCGTAAGGGAGTTTCGGTGGAACAACGACTCGTCGGCGACGTTGTGGCCCGCAGCCCCGCCAATCCGCTGGTGGGGATCGACGACATGCCCTTCCCCTGCAGCGACCTGTGGAACGCCGGCGTCACGGATGTCGACGGCGAGCGGATCATGCTCATCACCGTCGAACTGCTGGAGGGCCGCCACGCCATCTACCGGGCTCGCAGCACCGACGGGGAAAACTTCACCATCGACGAAACGCCCTTCATGGCCCCCGCCGCCGAAGGTCCGCGGGCGTCGTATGAGTCGGCGGGCCTCCGCGACCCGCGGATTACGTTCCTGGAGGGGGTCTACTACATCGTCTACGTCGCCGAGGGCCAAGACGGGCTTCGCGTTGCCCTGGCGCGGACGGAAGACTTCCAGTCCGTCGAATGGGTAAGCTACGCCACACAGGTCGACGAGAAGAACGGCGCCTTGTTCCCCGAGCGGATCGGCGGGCGCTACGCACTGCTGACCCGCCCCAACGCCGGGGCGAGCATCTGGGTGGTCTACTCGGATGACCTGACGTTCTGGGGCTCGCCGATGCCGATCATGACCCCGCGGGCCGGCTTCTGGGATGCCGACCGGATCGGGACGGCCGCTCCGCCGATCGAGACCGACCGCGGGTGGCTGCTGCTGTATTACGGCCAGAAGTCCACCAGCGCCGGACCCCTGGTCCGCCTGGGCGCGGCGTTGCTGGATCGCGAGGATCCCTCCCGCGTGTTGGCGCGTTCGAACATCCCCATCCTCTCGCCCCGCGAACGCTACGAGCGCATCGGCGACGTTCCCAACGTGGTGTTCTCCTGTGGGGCGGTGCTGGAAGACGGCGTCGTGACGGTCTACTACGGTGCATCGGACAGCGTGATCTGCCGCGCCTCGGCGCCGCTGGAGGAGATCGTCGGGCACTGTTTCCGCAGCGCGCGGGAGTTCTGACCATGGCCGGACGCGATCTGCTCACCCGACATACCGACAACCCGCTGCTGACGGTGGATGACATCCCCTACCGCTGCAACACCGTGTTCAACGGTTCGCCCGTCAAGGTCGACGGCGAGTACCTTATCCTCCTGCGGATCGAGGGCCAGCAGGGCTACTCGTTCTTCTCGATCGCGCGCAGCCGCGACGGGATCCACTTCACCGCCGCCGACGCCCCGGCGATGCTGCCGGCGGCGGAGGGGCCCTGGCAGATGTGGGAGGAAGGGGGCATCGAGGACCCGCGGATTACCCGCTTCGATGGGACATTCTACATCCTCTACACGGCGACCAGCCGCTACGGGCACTATATCGCTCTGGCGCGGACGGAGGACTTCCAGCGATTCGAGCGGATGGCGGTCATCTCCGGGCCGGGCAACAAGGATGGGGTGCTCTTTCCCGACAGGATCGGCGGGCTTTACGCTCGGCTCGACCGGCCCTTCGGCAACGGCATCGGCAGCGTGTGGCTATCGTACTCGCCGGATCTGATCCACTGGGGCCGCAGCCGGATCGTCTTCCGCCCCCGCCCGCGGTTCTGGGACAGCTTCCGCGTGGGCGCGTCGGCCCCGCCGATCCGCACGGACCGCGGCTGGCTGGAGATCTACCACGGGGTGAAGATGACCTCGGCCGGGCCGATCTACCGGATCGGGGCGATCATGCTCGACCTGCAGGACCCCTCCCGCGTCGTCGGCCACGGGCCGCGGCCGCTGCTGGGCCCGCGGGAGGATTACGAGCGGATCGGTGACATCGGCAACGTCGTGTTCGCCTGCGGCGCCATCGTCGAGGACGACGGCCAGGTCAAGATCTACTACGGCGCCGCCGACACCGCCGTCTGCGTCGCCACGGCCCCGCTGGAGCGGATCATCGCGTCGTGCTTTGAGTAGGCGCCTCCGTCGATCGCTGGGATCGCGGCTCTTGCACGAATGTCAGCAGCAGCGACGAGACCGCCACTGCCGCCGCGCCGGCCAGGGCCACGGTGATAAAATTCCCGCCGCTCACCTGCCAGAGAAGCGTGCTGAGGGCCCAGGTGACGGCCATGCTGATCAACGCGGTGCCCGATACGGCGGCGAGATAGCGGATGCGCCGGTCGAGGTGGCACAGTTCCACGGCCAATGTGAGATTGCCCACCTGGTTGCAGAAGTGTCCCGCGCCGAACAGGAAGAACAGGGCGAAGAACGCCGCCGGCGTCTGCGCCCACGGCATCGCCAGGCACACTCCCAAACACGCACCTTTCGAAATCAACAGCACCCGCTTGCCGCCCCAGCGGTCGCCGACCCAGGCGGCCAGAAGATTACCGGTGATGGCGCCGGCCATCTGGCCCAGCACCAGCACGCCGAGTTTCGAGTCGGCCCATCCCAGGCGTTCCAGCGCAAAGATGCTCATGAACGGGATCATGATCAGCATCCCGACCTGGAACCCCCGGCTCAACAGGTACAGGCGGAACCGTTTGTCGGCGTGGAGGATGCCCGGGATGTCGGCGAGGACCTCGCCCAGACCTGCGGAGCGATGGGGGCGCGACCGGGGGTTGGGGATCTCCCGTGTGAACGTGAAGGCGATATACGAGGCGACCAGGAACGCGAAGGTGATCAGGTGGAGCACCCCGTAGCCCCGAGACCCGGGAAAACGATCCAGGACGCTGAGCACCGCGCCGCCGGCGGCCAGGCCGATCACCGACGAGATCACGTTGCGCGTCGCCCAGACGCTCGATCGGCGATGGGGGGGTATGGCATTGGCGACGAACTCCTGCCAGGCGGTATGGCCCGACCCGGCGAAGAGCCCGCTGAGCAGCGGGCACAGCGCGACGGCCGCCACGAGGAGTCCGGCGGGGCAGCCGGCGCCCCACAGCAGCAGCAGCAGCCCGACGATCAGATAGGGCAGGCGCTGAAACACCCCCAGCGTCAACAACAGCGGCCGGATGCGGACGAGACGTTCGATCCATGGCGCCGTCAGCAGCGGCGGGATCATCGCGCCGGCCGCGAGGATCTGGGGCATCGCCGCGGTCAGCCATGTCGGCCCGCCCAGTGATTGCATCATCTTCGGTGCGACGACGGCGCCCGAGAGAAAGGCCATCCCCCCGATAAACAATCCCCCGTCCAACCCGTGGGCCAGGAAGTTCCGCGGCAAATGCTTGCGGACCTCGTGCTCGGCAAGGGCATCCCTGCCGGTCCGGGGGGTCTCGCTCGTGGAGATGGACGACATGGCGACTCACACCTCGGCCGGCTGCTTGGAGCGTCGGCAGTCCAATGAGGTCATTATCCGGCGGCATCGGCCGAAAAATCGCGAGCCTCCCCGCGGAGGACGCGGCGCCGACGATCTGGTCAAGCCGGTGACCATAACGTGGCCTCCCGCAGATGAAAAGGGAAAGGCGTGGAATCGTCCCTCCGGGCGCCCCGGTGCCTGTTTGTTACAAAGCCGTGGCGGCGTTGGAAGTTGCCTGCCGACCCCGGCGGCGGTCCGGAAGTTTTTAGACTTGCAGGATCACTACACCCCGGTATACTTGATTGAGAAAGACCGTCTTGGGCGGGAAGGAGCAACCGCACCTCGTGCAGGAGATGTCATTGTGGACAGAGAAATCAAACGTCAGACCGTCACCGAGCCGACCGGCGAGCGCCTGCCGGATGCGGAATTGGAAGTGTTAGCCTGCCTGTGGCAGCGGGGCCGCGCGACGGCGCGGGAGGTCCGGGAGATGATGGAGCCCTATCGCCCCATGACCCACGGGGCGATGGTCACGCTGTTGAAGCGGCTGCAGGCCAAGGACTGGGTGACACGGGAGAAGGGCCCGGTGGGCAAGGCCTTCGTGTACATGCCCACCCGCAAGGCGGCCCCGACGCAGCGGCGGATCCTCGCGGAACTGACCCATCGCGTCTTCGGTGGCAGCGGCGTGGCCGTGATGGCCAACCTCCTCGACGCCACGTCGCCCAGCCTCGAGGAGATCGATGCGCTTCAGACCATGCTGGACGACCTTCGGGCCAAACGCCAGAAGCGTCAGAAGAAGTAATCATCGCTGCGCGCAGGCGCGGCGTACAACGGGGCAGTCATGGACGCTGCGGGCATGAGCAGTTCGGTTGCCGGAACATGGGCCTGGTATGTGTGGCACGTCACGTGGCAGGCGTCACTGGTGGCGATCTGCATCCTCGCCGTGGCGCGGCTTGGGCGGCGGCAGTCGGTTCAGTGGGTTTACGGGCTGCTGGTGATCGCCCTGTTGAAGTTCGCCCTGCTGCCGGCATGGTCGCTGACCGCCGGGCTGTTCGGCTGGTTGGCCCCGGCGGTGGAGGTGCCGACCGGTTCAGGCGGTTGGTGGTGCGCCCTGGCGTCGCTGCCGGCCGTGCGATGGCTGATGGCGGTTCATGTGCTCGGCGCCGCGGCGGTGGGGGGCTGGCTGGCGTGGCAGTTGATCCGCCTGGGGCCGCCTGACCCATCGCTGCGAGATCGTGGATTCGGGGCCTGTCGTGGTCCATCTGGGGTACATGACGCGGAAGATGGGGATGTTCCGCTCGGTTCGTCTGCTGGCCTGTCGTGAGGCGGTCGAACCGATGGCGTTCGGCGTGTGGGCCCCTTCGGTGATCGTTTCGGCCGATATGCTGCGGGAGTTACCCCCCCGGCAGGTGGCGTCGGTGCTCGCCCACGAACTGGCCCACCACCGACGGGGGGATCTGTGGATCAACTGGTTGCAGATGATCCTCACCATCCTCTGGTGGTTCAACCCGCTGATCTGGATGCTCAATCGCCGCCTTCGCACCATGCGGGAGGAGTGCTGCGACGACCTGCTGCTCGATCGGCACCTGGCCAGCGACGATGGATACTGCCAGGCCCTGCTGGACGTGGCCGGGCGCCTCGCTCGCGTCAAGGCCCTGCAATGGCTGCCCCGTTTCGCCGAGCAGCTCGGCCCGCTGGGGGAACGGATCATGCGGATCATGGATGACCAGACCCGCCGCCGGTCGCCGTGGTCGGCGTTTCGCGCCCCGGCGCTGGTCTTGCTGGCGCTGTTGATCCTGCCGGGGCTGCGGGTCTGCTCGCCGGCCTACCGGCACGCCGCACAGCCGGACGCTGTTGCCGCCGAGCCGGCCCCCAACCACCGAACCTTACCCGCCGGCGCCACGGTCCCGGCCGCACCGCCGCGCTGGCGGGAGTTTCCCGCTGCGTTGGGTGGTCAAGCTTTGCTGCCGCCGCCGTCGCCCGCGGTCGTCCCACCTGCCGTGACGATCAAGCTTTCCTTGTCGCAAGGCGTCGTCTCCCGGGATCGCCCGGCCGCCACGGTCGCTTCGCCCGCGGCATCGTCGGCCGTCGCCGTCACGGTGCCGCCGGTGCGTGATGGTCTACCGCCGGCGGTGGTGATGGCGTTGGACATGGAAACCCGCCTGGACGTGGCCTTGACGTCCCGTGCGGCGTCGCATCGAGGCCTGGGGATGATGGACGCCCTGGCCCTGGATCGCCCGCTGTCGGACGTGTCCGACGGGGTCCAGTCGTCCGCCCCGTCGCCGCAAACCCCGGAGACGGACCCTGCGGTCAGTCCGGGCGAAAGTCTGGCCAAACGCCCCGAGCCACCTCAAGAGCCCTCCGTGCCGGCCGACGACGGCGCGAACGCGGTGCCGGCTGGCCCGGCCCTGGCGATGGCGGACCGGGACAGGTTGGGCGGGACGCCGACAGTCGTCCGCATCGATCCTTCCGACGTATCGGACTGGTCGGACGATCCGTTCGGGCCCGGAGTATCGACCCCCGGGGTGCCCGAACCGTCCGCGTTGATGTTCCTGGCCCTCGCGGCCCTGCCCGTTCTCCGCCGCCGGGCGTGACGGTCCCACCCGTAAGATGAGAATTGACAAGGGATTACCGTGCGCGCATGGATTCGCCTGTCATGGTCGTGGCGCTTGTGCGGACTGGGTGGACTGAGCCTATAATAAACTAGGTTACCAACCCCTTATGCGAGGAGATACGTCATGTGCAAGAAGATCCTCGTACCGCTCGATTTCTCCGATGTAACCGACCATGTTGTGGATGAGGCCCAGCGAATGGCCCGACAGACCGGTGCGAAGACGTGGCTGATCCACGTGGTAGCACCGGAGCCGGACTTCATCGGCTACGAAGTGGGCCCCGCCTACATCCGCGACAGCATCGCCCGCAATCTGCGGGATCAGCACCAGCGGCTGCAGCAATACCAGGAACGCTTTGCGGCTGAGGGACTTGAGGCGAAGGCCCTGCTGCTGTCGGGCGTGCCAACCCGTAAGATCCTCACCGAGATGGACCGTGTCGGGCCCGACTTGGTGATCATCGGGTCGCACGGCCACGGGGCGCTGTACCATCTGATGATGGGAAGCGTCGCCACCAGCATCGTCAAACATGCCGCCTGTCCCGTGCTGATCATCCCGGCCGCCACCCCCGAGCAGCGTACGGCCGCCGAAGACGTCGAGCAAGTTACAACCGCTTGACAGCAAAGCCGTTGCGCACACACAACGCCGCCGGCCGAATGGGTGTCGAATTCGTCGGTTGTAAGCCGATCCTTATGGTATAATCAGCGCCCTTAACGCTCTAGCGGCGCGAAGGATCGGACCCGCCGCAGCAGGATCAGTCAGCCAGCCAGGGAAGCGGTCACCATCGAGGTAGTGCATGAGCTCCAACGAGTTGCGTTCCAAGGCGTTGCGTGAACCCCCCCACAACGGCCCCGCCGGGATGTTCGAGAGCCTCGAACCGCGACTGATGTTGACGGCGGCGCCCGTGTTCGAAACGGACCTGGCCGATTACTATGCCCTCAACGGCGACGGTAAGGGCCTGACGATCGGCATCGACGGGTTTGACGCCGACGGGGACCCGCTGACCATCGACGTGGCCGCCAGCGACCCGACCGGGCTGCGGTGGGAGGTCTTCGACCAGTCCACCAGCGCGAATCATTATGCGGTCATGCATTACACGCAGGACGACGGAACGCCTATCGGCGACATCGTCGTCCAGTTGTTCGAAGGCCGCTCGCCCCTGGCGACAGAACGCTTTATCACCCTGGCGACGCACGACGTCGACGCCGAGGGCAACCTCATCCCCGCCGGGCCCGGCGTGGATCCGTGGTACACCGACGTGGTCGTCCATCGCGTCATCGACGGGTTCATGTTCCAGTGCGGCGACGCCGTCAACGGCGACGGCACCGGCGATACCCCGCTGGACGAGTTCCCCAACGAGATCGACCCCGACCTGTCCTTCTTGGGCCGCGGCGTTCTGGGCCTGGCCAATCGCGGGCCGGATACCAATGACGGGCAGTGGTTCATCACCGACGGGATCGCCTCGTGGCTGGACGGCGATTACACCATCTTCGGCCAGGTCATTGCCGGGTGGGATGTCTACGAGACCATCATCACCAGCGAAACCGACGAGAACGATCGACCGCTGGACCCACCGCTTCTTTCCGGCGTCGATATTATCGACAGCTCCGCTGACGGCACCATCACCCTGGTCGCCGACGAGACGTTTACCGGACCGGTCGACCTGACCATCACCCTCAGCGACACCGGGGGCAACGAGGTCTCGCGGGTCGTCACCATCATGCCCGAGCCGGTCCTGGGCGACATGGCGCCCGGGCACACCACTCCTGACACGACGTTGACCCTCCCGCTGGACCTGACGTTCGCCGACGGCGACCTGCCCCTGACCTTCGAGACGGTCCACAACTACGCCGGCGACGGCGAGGTGGCCTTGAACGTAGAGGCCGGCGGCGTTCCCGGCGAGTACGTCCTGCAGATCTCCGTGCCCCCCGAATACGACAAGAGCACGTTCGATGTGAGCGTCTATGCCTACATGGACCAGTTCGACAATCTGGTGTCCCCCAACGACCGGATGCTGCCGTTGTGGTCCTCCTTCACGGAAGTGGCGGTGCATGGGGTGCCGAACGTCGCGGTGACCGGCGACGTCGCCACCTACCCGGGCGGTCCCGTCGACACGACGTTCACCGTCGAGTACGGCGGCGGGGTCGAGTTGGACGTGGCGCTGAGCACCGTGGGCTATCCCGGCGGAGAACTGGACCTCACCGGTGCGCTGACGGCGCCGACTCAGCCGGGCGATCCGTACACGGTTCACTTCGACCTGCCCGCCGACTGGGACGGCACGCCCTTCGACGTGGAGATCTCGGTCACGGAACTCGGCGGCACCTCCCCCTTGTCGACCGGCTCGTTCGAGGTCGCCGTGGCCATGCCGACGTTTGACTTGCCCGACGATGTCCATGTCGTGCCGGGCGAGACCCTGCGCTGGGAGGCCGTCATCGACAACCCCAGCGGCCAGCCGCTCGAGGTGGAGATGGTCACCGCGGGCTATCCGGGCGGCGAGTTGGATCTCAGCAGCGCCGTGACGCCCCCCGCCCAGGCGGGCGACCCGTACGTATTCGAGTTCGACCTGCCCGCCGACTGGGACGGCACGGCCTTCGAGGTCCGGGCGTCGGCGCAGTTGGTCGGCGTGACAGGCGTCGAGCCGACGATGGAGGCTGTCGACGTCGCGCTTAACGCCGTGCCGCAGATCGCGCCGTTGGATGAGTTGCACGTGCCGTCCGGCGAGACCCGGACCATCCAGGCGACGGTGACCGACGCCGACGGCGACGACCTGACCGTTTACGTCAGCGCCGACCACGCCGGGGCCGAGGTGTCCATCGATCCCGATACGTACGTGGTCACCGTGACTTCCCCCGCAGGGTACACCGGGGCGTTCGACGTCACGATTGCCGCGATCGAGACGCGCTATGACGGCAAGGGGCTTGTCGAGGAAACGCTGGAGACCTTCACGGTCATCACGGACCTGCGCCCGACGATCGCCGAGGATCGCGTGATCCACCTAAACGTGGATCAGGCCACGCAACTGCCCCTGACGATCACCGATCCCGAGGGCGAAACCACCGAGTTTACGACGGCCGTCCTGGCCAAGAGCCACCCGGGCGCGGTGGTGGAGATCGACGCCGATCACGTGCTGTCGATCACGCCCCCGGCGGGCTTCGCCGGCGCGTTCAGCTTCACCGTCAGCGTTATCGAGACCGACTACATCGGCACGTTCGATCCTGCCGAGGTCACATTCTACGTAAGCACGCTGGCGGCCTCGCCGAGCGTTAATCCGGTTGCCGACCGGCCGGCGCGGCTGGTCGAGACGACCGACGTGCCCTTCACGGTCGACTTCGACGGTTCGCAGGAATTGACGGTGACCGCCGACAGCGATTATGCCGGGCCCGGCGACGTGACGCTGTCCATCACGGCACCGGCGGCGGCCGGCGAGCCCTACCTGCTGAGTGTGGATCTGCCGGCCGAGTATGACGGCAGCACGTTCGCGGTGACGATCCAGGCGACCGTCGCCGGCTTCGAGGATGCGGTGGGTGTCGGCGAGACCTCGTTTGAGATCGAAGATGATGCCGCCCCTACGATCTCGTCGATCGGCCTGGTCACCACGGCGCCGAACACGGCGACGACCCGGCAGGTCCAGATCGTCGACAGCGACACGGACGAGACCGATCTGCGGGTGACGGTCGAAGCCGACCATCCCGACGCGACGGTCTCTTACGACGACGGCGTGCTGACGATCATCCCGCCGGATTGGTTCGTCGGCGTATTCGGCGTCACATTGAGTGTGGTCGAGGCCGAGTACGAAGACCTCGACGGCGCCGCGACGATCGAGACGTTCGCGGTCTCGACGCTGGAAGACGAGCCGTCCATCGAAGCGGTGGACGACCAGGTCATCAGTCCGCTCGAGCCCGATCCGTCCATTCCCTTCACGGTGGACTACGACGGCGCCCAGGCGATGACCGTCTCGGCTGAGACCACGTACGACGGCCCCGGTACGATCGGCATCAGTTTCGACGAACCGGACGACGGCAGCGGCGGCGATTACACCCTCCATCTGGACATGCCGGACGATTACGACGGCAGTGAATTCACCGTGACACTTACCGCCGCCGTGGACGGCTACGCGACGCTGGCGAAGGACACGGCATCTTTCACCGTCAAGGCCAACGCACGGCCGGTGCTGCTCAACGATCCGGTGATCCGGGGTCGCCAGGGTCAGACTCAGGTGGTGAAGCTGTCGGCGGCCGATGAGGATGATCCCGATGCCGAGTTCGTTTTCGGTGTCGCCGGGGAGGTGCCGGCCGGGTGGGTCGTGGATGTCATCAACCACGATGAGTTGACCATCACGCCGTCGGCGGATTTCACGGGCGTGCAACCGGTTGTGGTGACCGTCGTGGAGGACGCCTACAAAGATGCCCCCGGCGTCGAGCCGGCGGAGATGACGTTCTATTTCTCGACGACGACGGGGCCGACGTTCGGAGAGATCCACCTCGATGATCTGGACGACTACCCGGGCAAGGTGATCGACATTTCCGTCCCGATCACCTACGACGGCGATCCGGACCTTGTGGTCAAGGCCGTCAGCGACGACTACGACGATGGCGGAACTCTGAACCTCGACGGCGCCGTGACGGCCCCGGCCCAGGCGGGGGACCCCTATACGTTGACATTCACCATCCCCGACGATTACAGCGGCGGCCAGTTCACCGTCACGGTGAAGGCCCGTACCGCGGATATGCCGGAGGATGTCTGGCTGAATGAGATCGATCTGGCCTTCAGCGGCGGCGACCGCCCCACGCTCGAGGACCCCGGCATCCAGAGCGCCGTTGGCGGGGAGGAGACGGTCGTCCGCATTCCCATCAACGACGGCGACGATGACGATGACGAACCGGGGCCCTTCACACCCTACGTTGTCGGTGAGGTCGACTGGGCGATCGTCACCGCCGAGATCGATCCCGACGACCCGTCGGTAATGCTGGTGAGGATCACGCCCGACGCCGAGACGAGCGGCACGCTGACGATCACCCTCTCGGTCATCGAGACGGCCCTGGCAACGGCCATGGACGATCCGGCCGATGTGGCCACCCAGTTGGAACTCGACGTCGTGGTGATGAGTGCCGACGAGATGCCCGCCATCAGTCCGATCGACGATCTCGATCTCAAACCAGGCCGGGGCCAGAACGTGACGTTCAGCGCCGATTACGACGGCGAGGGCGACCTGGCGTTCGACGTGACGCACGAGTCCGATAACGACGGGGCGGCGGAAGCGATCGAGCTCGGCGAGTTGGTCCACAACGCCTGGGCGGGGACGTGGACCTTTCGGGTAACCGCCGACGACGACTACAACGGCTTGCCGGTCACCGTCACGGTCACCCCATCGATCGACGGCACGCCCGTCACCGGCGTGGCCGAGACGTTCGAGGTCGGCTACGGCAGCCGTCCCGAGATCACCCACGTGGACGGGGTCGAGGTGCCCGATGCGGAAGATGATTATGTGACGATCGCCGTCGCGGCGGGGCGGACGGTCACACTGCCACTGACGATCGAAGACGATGAGACGTCGGCGGAGGACATCGTCGTTCGTGCGGGTTCAGCGAGCCGGTGGGTGATCCCGTCGGTGGCCTTTAATGCCGAAACCGGCGAACACGACCTGACGCTGACGATCTCCGAAAATGCCACGGGCCCGGTGCGTATCACCGTGGGTACCATCGAAACAGAACACCTGAACGAGGCGGTCGAGGGGAGCTTGATGGAGTTCCGGCTGCAGATCGTGTCCGTGCCCACGCTCGATGCTGTCGCTCTGGACCCGACCACGCAGGACGTCACCGTGCCCTTCGAGGTCGCTTACGAGGGCGATGACGCGCTCGTCTTCGAGATCTCCACGAACTATGCCGGTCCCGGCGAGATCGGTCTGGCCGTCACGCCCCCGGCCGAGGACGGCGGCGATTACACCCTGGCCGTGACACTGCCCGGCGACTACGATGCCAGTGATTTCGACGTGATCCTCGGCGCGGCAGCCGACGGGGCCACCATCAACGGCCAGCCCATGGCGCCGGCGACCGCGACCTTCACCTTCCGAGCCAGCCCGCAGATCGTCGATCCGGGCAGCCAAGTGATGACCGACGACCCGCTCGTGATCCCCCTGACGATCACGGCCTTTGATTCCGATGTCCTTACCGTGGAGTACCCTGCGGGCGTCACGGCGGAGATCACGCCGGCGGCCGACGGCGCCGCCCATACCCATGACCTGACCGTGACGGTTCCCGATGGATTCAACGATGCCTTCGACGTCACCATCACAGCCACCCGGACCTTCTACAATGACGCGACCGCGGCGACCGCGGTGACGATCCCCGTGGCCACGGGGCTGTACCTGCTGTCGCACCTGCCCGACGAGGTCGTCCTGCCCGCCGACGGGGAGGGGATCACATTCGGCCTCGACGGCTGGGCGCCCGACGGCGCGGCCATCAGCTACACCGTGACGCCGGCCCACCCGTGGCTCGTCTGGGCGCACCTCCCCGAGGCCGGCGCCAATCGTTATGCCGAGCTGGCCTTTGTCGACGAGGATGGTCAGATCGGTACGATCGTCGTCGAACTGTTCGACGACCGCTATGCGGATCTGCCCGAGGACGTCGAATCCCCCGTTGAGCGGTTCGTCACGCTGGCCACCCAAACCATCCGCCAGACCGGCTACGACATGGACGCGGACAAGCCGGTCTATGACGAGTTCGGCCAGGGCGATCCGGGTTACACGGATCCGTTCTACACCGACGTGAAGGTCCACCGGATCATTCCGGGATTCATGTTCCAGACCGGCGACGCCCGCGAGGGCGACGGCAGCGGCTGGACAGGCATGGGGCCGATCGAAGACAACTTCGGCCCCGATGCCTTCCGGTCCGGCAATCTCAGCTTCGCCGGGCGCGGCGTCCTGGCGCTGGCCAACACCGGGCCGGGGACGTCCGACGGGCAGTTCTTCATCACCGACGCCCCGACGCCGCACCTGGATGAACTGCATCCGATCTTCGGCCAGGTTGTCAGCGGTTGGGACGTCTACGATGCGATCATCAACCGTCCCACCGGCGACGGGGATGTCCCCGAGAACATGCCCGTCCTCTCCGGCGTGACAATCGTCGATCCCGGCCAATACAACCAGGACACCACGCTGACCCTCAACGCCAGGCGGCGGTTCAAGGGCTCCACGACCGTCACGGTGAGCATGAGCGCCGGAGACGAGGTGATCGAGAAAGACATCACCGTCCGGCGAGCGACAGGCCAGGACGAGGTGCCGAGCTTCGGCGCGGTCTACGAGATCACGGCGGGCGCCGGCCAGACCGTGTGGGTTCCCCTGTCAGCCGGGATTCGCTACCAGCCCCCTACCACCGACTACCGCGGGCCCGGAAGGGTCGACGTCGACATCTTGTACAATCCGGAGGGGGACGGCTATCTGGTGGAACTGGACCTGCCGGACGGCTACAACGGCAGCGACTTCACCGTGACGGTCGGCACGGCCACGATCGAGATCCATGCCGCCGACGGCAAGGCCTTCGTCTTCGGCGACAATAGTGTGGTGGTTCCGGCGATCGACGGCGAACCCGGCACGGTCCATCGCAGGGCGTTTGCACTGGATGTCGAGGACCTCGACCAGGCCGACGTGACGATCGACCACGACTACGTCGGCAACGGCGACATCGATGCGGAGATCGTCCGCGAAAGCGGGCACTACGTGCTGAATGTGGTCCTGCCGCGGACATACGACGGGTCGGCGTTCAACCTCTATCTCCGGTCCGGCTTCCAGGCCGCCACGGGCCTTCAGCCCGGCGAGTTGATCGTCCCGGTCCGCTTCGCCAGCCGTCCGACGATTGGAGATCCCGGGCTGATCAGCGTCCCCCCGGGCGGCGGCGACCGCGTGCCGCTGGAGATCACCGTCGACGGCGATGTCGAGTTGACCGTGGCGGTGGACACGGGCGGTGATCCCAACGTCACCGCCGAGATCATTGAGACCTTCGACCCCAACACCGCACAGCCCCGCTACGCATTGGACGTCCAAATGGCTCCGGGCTACGAAGGCATCGTCAAGCTCATCGTCACCGCCGTGGAGACCGACCGGCTGGCCAAGCATCCCGACCTGGCGCTGTTCGAGCGAGTTGTGTACGTCAGCACGCTACGCGAACGGCCGGAGATTGACCAGGAGGAAGACGGCTTCCTGCCCCTGGACGGTCGCGATAAGACGTTCACCCTGTCGATCACCGATGACAGCACTCTCGACAGGGTTTACGAGATCTCCACGAGCACGCCCCGCGTGGTGGCCGAATGGGTAGGCCCTCCCGCCGGCCCTCAGGCGCTTGGCGACGCCGCGACGGAGGAGTTCCGCATCACGGCCCCCGAGAACTATTTCGGCGCGTTCACCGTCACGGTGACCGCCGTCGAGGACCACGCTTTCAGCGAGGAGGCCCTGGAGGCGACGACGTACGTGCTGACGGTGACGGTGCCCGACGACGGCGGCACGCCGACGATCGTCAGTCAGTCCCACCTGAATCTCGACGACGACGGCGCCCTGGCGACTGCCGTCGTTTCCGATGGGGATTGGATGTACGTCGGGGCGTCTATTCGACGGAATCAACAGGGCAAGACACTGTCGTCGGACCTGTATATCTATGATATGTCCGATCCGGATGACCCGGCGCTGGTCGATTCGTACGACGGGTTCCAAGGCACCGCCGGGGCTATCGAGGTGGTCCACCGGCTCATCGACGGCCGGACTCGCACCATCGTTCTCATCGCTGCCAATGAAGGCGGTTTGCGCAGCCTGCTGCTCGATGACGATGGGCGGATCGAGGCCGATGGCAGGGTTTCCTCGATCGTCGCGCGCGACGTGGCCGTGAAGGGCAACATCGCCTACGTCGCCGCCGCCGCCGCCGGGTTGATGACCTACGATTTCAGTGATCCGACCGACCTGGTGGAACTGGATGCCTTCCGCGCGTTTGCCCCCACGGAAAAGACGCGGATGAAGTATGGGAACTTCCCGCAGCACCAGGCCCTGTGGACCTACTACTTCTCCGACGCCGTCGCCGTCGAGATCCGGGGCAACCAGGCGTTCGTCGCCGAACGGCATGGCCAATCGGTCACGGGCTATAACTTCCGCGGGCAAATCGTCCCACGGAACCCATCCACCAAGGGGTGGATCGGCGTGATCAACATCGCCAACCCGGCCAACCTGAAACGGGGGACGATGGCCCTGACCCGCAGCGAGGTGACTGATCTCGATCTGCAGGGCACCCGCCTGTTCCTGGCCGCCACCGACGGGCTGAAGAGCTACCGTGTCGGCGGGCCCGGGGCGCCCAGGCCGATAGGCGGGTTCAAGTCGGATGAGGCCATTGCGTCGGTCGAGGTCGTCAACAACGTCGCGCTGGCCACGGTGGAAGGCGGCTACCGGCGGATCGACGTGAGCAACCCGCGACGTCCGATCGACGGCGGGATGTTCTGGGTGGACATTGCCTCGTGGTCGAACGAGCAGACTCCCGACAATTCACTGTGGTTGGAAACCGCCGCGGGCGTCCCGGACGGCACGGACGTTCACCTGCCTATCAGCGGCGCCGGCGTCCTCGGGTTCGACGGTGGCGATCTCGCCCCGGAGGACCGCTTGAACACCGGGGCGACCCGCGTCTGGGTGGACAACCTGCCGGTCGTCATACGCCTCGTGGGGCCCGGCTCGTTCGACGTTCACTTCGACGGGTTCGCCCCCGTTATCGATTCGCTCGAGGTCAACGGCACCGACGCCTCCAGCAGCTTGATCATCGCCACACCGGGGGTGACCATCCGCGAGATCAACGTCAACGGCTCGCTCAAGGCCCTGGTGGGCCGGACGACCACGCTGACCGGCGACCTGACCATCGACGGATCGGTCCGCCGGCTCGTCCTCGGCGACGTCGGCGAGGAAGGACGACGGGTCGAGCAGGCCCTCACCCTCGGCGCCGGCGACGCGCCGGACGCGACGATCATTCTGGGCGAGGTGCACAATGCCGATCTCCACTCCGACACGCGTATCCGGGCGCTCTCGGCCATTCGGTGGATGGACAACGAGGCGGCGGGCATGGATGATGCAGGCCAGCCGATCGTCGACCCCGCCGATGTCCTCAGTGCCCCGTCGATCGGAAGGTTCGTCATCCGCGGCCGCGGGCGGGCCGTCGCCGGCGATTTCCAGGCGGATGTCCAGCTCGACAACGACGGCGTCCACGTGCCGGGCACGGTCGTGCTGGGCCCGACGGTCATTCGCGGCGACGTCGACGAAAGCCGCTGGCAGATCAACGGCGACGCGCCGAGGATTGTCGTCGGCGGCGACGTCGACGAGAGCCGCTGGCGGATCCACGGCGAAACGCGTGGAATCTTCGTCAGCGGCGCGCTTCGCGATTCCCGCGTACTCGCCACCGGCAGCGTCGGACGGGTCGTCCTGGGCGGGATGATTCACAGCGACCTGTTCGCCGGTTACGAGCCGGCGATGACCGACCCCGAAGCCGTCACGGGCCTGCCGAGCGTCCAGGAGGTCGCCGATCACTTCGACGCCCTGGGTTCGATCGGCGCGTTGATCGTCCGGGGCCTTGGCCGCGGGGTCGACCACAGCTTCGCCGACAGCAACATCGCCGCCGGCGAGGTCGGCGCGGCAGTTCTCCGGTTCGGTGACCTGGACAACAATGGGGATCCCTTCGGCCTGGCCGCCCACGACGTCCGCCGCCTGGCCTACGGCGACCAAAGCCGCCGCGACCGCTGGGTCGGCGACGGTTTCCCCGCCGAGGACGACAGCCCGCGGCAGTTGGGCGACCTGATCGTCCGGATCGTGTAGGGACCGACGTAGAAGGGACACGACGCCGACGGCGCGCCACTTGACGGCGCGTCGCGTCCGTCCCTTGCGCCGGGGCGGTTGTTACGCACGCCGGGCGATTCGCTCGGGCAGTCGCGCGATGCGGTCGGCGGCGGCGGTCAGGCTGGTTTCATCGAAGGCCGCCAGCGACGTGCGGAGCGTGTCGCGGAAGGGCGCCGGCCAGCGCGG
Source organism: uncultured Planctomycetales bacterium (assembly GCA_964535025.1). Taxonomy (GTDB): domain Bacteria; phylum Planctomycetota; class Phycisphaerae; order SM23-33; family FEN-1343; genus JAAYZK01. The sequence continues at coordinate 2,819 of CAZHRW010000193.1, read as the reverse complement.
CTCGAGATGGCCGGGGCCGAAGAACACCCCAAGGATCGATCCGGCGGTGCAGCCGTAACTGTCGGTATCGTTGCCCTGCATGACCTGCCGGCAGATCCCGTCGCCGCTGTCGGCGGCGAAACGCAGCGTGTTGATCAGCGTAGCCGACTCCATGAAGATCCGGCAGTGGCCGAACTGGCCGTAGAGGCCGTTGATCTTGTCGTACGCTTCCATGAAGTCCGTCGAGGCGGACACCACGTCGAGCCCCTTGCGGATCACCTCGTAGAGGCGGCTGCGCTGGGGGATGTACTCGGAGGCGATCTCGAACACCTCCAGCGGATCGTCCGTGCACGCGGCGGCGGCGATGGCGGCGGCGGCGAACATCGTCCCGTACACCCCCGTGCGCCGGTGCGTCAACGAGGCGTCGCGAAAGGCCAACTCGGCCGCCAGGGCCGGATCGCCCACGCAGGCGAAGCCGTACGCGTCGGCGCGGATCATCGCGCCGCACCACTCGTCGCGGGGGTTGATGTAACCGGCCCACGCGGCGGGGTCGTTGTCCTCCCAGCCCATCGACGCGGCGGTCATCCGCGCCAGCACCACCCGCTCGGGGCCGAAGGTCCAGCCCGGGCTGAGGTGGCGAATCCACAGGTCGGCCAATTGCCGCAGCGTGAAGTCCCGCCCGTGGTGTTCCAGGTTGAGCATGCCCAGCAGCGTGTAGTTGATGTCGTCGTCGGGTACGACATAGGTGAGGTGCTCGCGCGTGGTCACCGCCGCACTGGGGTGCGCCTTGCCGCACGCGGCCATGGCCCGTTCGGTGATGTAGTCGGTGATGGGCCATTCGCCGACGCTGGAAAGCTTCTCGCGCAGGAACGCCAGGGACTCGGAGATCTCCAGCGGCTTGCCCAACTCGCAGCCGCACACGGACACGAGAAACCCCTCCCGCACCCGCGCCGCCGCTTCGTCGCCGTCGAGCGTGACGACGGGATCGGTCGCCCGCTTCGGATCCATCTCGGCCCGGACGTCCTCCCACGCTGCCGGCTCGACGTACGGCCAGTCTTCCCGCATCGGCAGGTCGGCCATTCGCTCGGCGAAGGCCATCAAGGCGTCGTAACTGGACGGCAGCCTCTTGGCCTCCACCCGCGCGGCTGTCACCTCATGGCCTTGGGCTTCCATCGCGTCCAGCGTGGCGCGGATCGTCTTGCGCAACGCGTCGATCGACATCATCATGCTCATCTCCCCGTCTGCGGGTGCATTTCCGGTTGCGCGCGTCATCTTATCTGACGTGGAAAGACACGCACGCCCGGGTGGGCTCGAACCACCAACCTGCGGTTTAGAAGACCGCTGCTCTATCCTGTTGAGCTACGGGCGCGGGAATTCACCGCCGGCAGTGTAGTCGGGCGACTGGGGCCGGTCAAGGCGAGGCGACGGGGCACTTCAGGACGATTTCGTGCCCGCTGAAAGCTTAATCATGTTATAATCAAGCCCTAACGGTGCTTCTGTTCGGTGGGTATCGAGCGGAGGTGCCGCGTTCGGAGGGAAATCGTGGCACGGCTCATCACGCGCAAGTATTGTCGACGTAATGGCTTGAACTTCACTATGCCCGCGGGCGCCCCTGTGCTGGAGCCGCTGGAGGACCGGCTGCTGTTGGCGGCGGATCTTTGGGTCAGCGAATGGATGGGCGTCAACGACTCCACCCTCGCCGACACCGACGGCGACTTCTCCGATTGGGTCGAGATCCACAACGCCGGCGATACGGCCGCCGACCTGACCGGCTGGCACCTGACCGACGATCCGGCCGACCTGACGAAGTGGACCTTCCCGGCCGCGACGCTGGACGCCGGCGGCTACCTCGTCGTGTTCGCGTCGGACAAGGACCGGACCGACCCGGCCGGCGAACTGCACACCAACTTCAAGATCGGCAGCAGTGACACCGCCCTCGCCCTGGTCGGGCCCGACGGCGTCACCGTCAAGCACCAGTACGACCTGACGGGTGTCACGTCGATCGCCGACGTCTCGTACGGCATCCTGGGCACGGACCCGACGCCGTACTACCTTTCCACGCCGACGCCCGGCGCCGCCAACGTGCGAGATACCGCCGAGGCGGTCCAGTACGCCGTCGACGGCGGGACCTTCACCAGCCCGTTCACGCTGACCCTGTCGGTCGCCTCGCCGGATGCGACGATCCATTACACGCTGGACGGCTCGACGCCCACGGCCGCGTCGCCCGTTTACACCGATCCGCTGACCATCAGTACCACCACGCAGGTGCGGACGATGGTTACCGAGCCGGGCACCGACGACGGGCCCGTCACCAGCCGGACCTACATCGCCCTGGCCGCCGACGTGCAGGCCTTCGACTCCAACCTGCCGCTGGTTGTGCTCGACACATACGGCAGCCGGATTGAGCAGGTCAACGACGTCTTCGCCTCGGCGGTCCTGATCGACACCGCCGCCGGCGGACGGGCGAGCATCGCCGGGCCGGCTGACTACGCCGGGCGCAGCCTCATGCACGTGCGCGGCAGCAGTTCGACGAACTTCCCGAAGAAGCAATACAAGTTCGAGACAGTCGACGAGACCAACGAGGACCTGGCCGCTTCGCTGCTGGGCATGCCCGCCGAGTCCGACTGGGTGCTCTACGCGCCCTACTCCGACAAGACGCTCATGCGGAACGTGCTCACCTATCAGTTGTACGACGAGATGGGCTGGTACTCCGTGCGCACCCGTTACGTCGAGGTGTTTTTGAACACGTCGGGCGCCTCGACGGTGTCGGCGGGCGATTACGCCGGCGTGTACGTCCTGATCGAGAAGATCAAGGCCGACGACGACCGCGTGGACATCGA
>CAZHRW010000192.1:0-3592 GCA_964535025.1 uncultured Planctomycetales bacterium | reverse complement strand
TCTGGACCGCCCGCGCCGACGGCTACGACCTGCGCCTGAAGGTGCTGATGCTGCGGATCCTCGAAATCGTCTTCGTGCGCCTCCGCCGCGAGAGCGGCGAAAGCCTCCCGCCGGCGTGGCCCAAGCTCATGCGCGCCCGCCGCTACATCATCCGCCACCACTGCCGCGACCTCACGCTCGACGAGATCGCCGATGCCGCCGACCTCAGCGCCAGCTACCTGCTGACCCTCTTCCGCCGCCACCTCGGCCGCTCGCCCATCCGCTACCAGACCGAACTGCGCCTCCGACGCGCCCGCGGCCTGCTGGGGCGCGGGATGCCGGTCGGCGAGGTCGCCCGCGAGACCGGCTTCCACTCCCTCCATTACTTCAGCCGCACCTTCCGCCGCCACGTCGGCGTCTCGCCCACGGCCTTCGCGCGGCGGCGCCGGTGAGCCGGCGGTAGGGGACGGGGCGTGTCCGCGCCTAGAATTGCAGTGTCGGCGCGGTGGGCGCGCCGGCGGAAAGAGGTACGGCCTGATGGACCGGACAGAGACGCGGCGACGTATCACACTGCCCGTGCGGGGGATGCACTGCGCATCCTGCGTCGGGCGGGTCGCCAAGGGCCTCCGCGAGGTCGAGGGCGTCGAGGACGTGGCGGTGAACCTGGCGACCGAGAAGGCCACCGTCACGGCCGCCGAGGGCACCGACCCGCGCCGGCTCGTCGAGGCCGTGCGCCGCAGCGGCTACGAGGTGGCCGTCGAGACGACGGCGCTGCGGATCGAGGGCATGCACTGCGCCTCCTGCGTGAACCGCGTCGAGGCGGCGCTGGCCGCGCTGCCGGGCGTGCTGGAGGCGAACGTCAATCTCGCGGCCGAGACGGCCACCGTCCGCTACTTGGGCGGCAGCGTCGACCGGCGATCGCTCGAGCAGGCCGTCGGCCGGGCCGGCTACGCCGTCGCGCCCGAGGCCGAGGCGCCGCCGACGGCCGACGAGGAGGCCGCCCGCAGCCGCCGCAAGGTCGCCGCGGCCCGGCGGCGGGCGGTGGTCGCGTGGATCTTCACCGTCCCGATTATCGTCTGGATGGTCCTCGAGATGGTCTTCGCCATCGTCTGGCCGAGCGAGCGGGCCTACGCGCTCGGCATGATCGTCCTGGCCGCGCCGGTCCTGGCGTGGGCGGGCTATCGCACCTACCGCAGCGGCCTGCGGGCCCTGGTGGGGCGGCGGGCGAACATGGATTCGCTGATCGTCCTCGGCTCCGGCGTCGCCTTCCTCACCGGCCCGGCGTCGCTGATCTCGCCGGTGGCCAACTACGCCGGCGTCGCGGCGATGATCATGGCCTTCCATCTGACCGGCCGGTTCATCGAGGAAGCGGCCAAGGGGCGCGCGTCGGCCGCCATCCGCGAACTGATGCACCTGGAGGCCCGGACCGCGCGGGTCCTCCGCGACGGCCGCGAGGAGGAGGTGCCCATCGACCATCACGTCGCCGACGGGCGGGTCGTCGACGGCGACAGCGCCGTCGATGAGTCCATGGCCACCGGCGAGTCCATGCCCGTCGCCAAGGCCCCCGGCGACGAGGTCCTCGGCGCGACGATCAACCAGGACGGACGGCTGACCGTCGAGGCCACGCGGGTCGGCCGCGAGACCTTCCTCGCCCAGGTCGTCGCCATGGTCGAACAGGCCCAGTCGACCAAGGTGCCCATCCAGGCCCTCGCCGACCGCATCACCGGCGTGTTCGTGCCCGTGATCATCCTCATCGCCCTGCTGACGCTGGCGGCCTGGCTGATCGTTCCCGGCGCGATGCGCCCGCTCGTCGACGCCGGCGGCTTCCTGCCGTGGGTCCGCCTCGTCGCCGGCGCCGGCGTCGCGACGCTCGCGGTCACCAGCATGGTCGCCGTGTTCGTCATCGCCTGCCCCTGCGCACTGGGGCTGGCCACGCCGACGGCCCTGATGGTCTCCAGCGGCGTCGGCGCCGCCCGCGGCATCCTCATCCGCTCCGGCCAGGCCGTCCAGACCCTCAAGGACGTCCGCGTCATCGTCTTCGACAAGACCGGCACGCTCACGCGGGGTGAGCCCGAGGTCACCGACGTCGCCTGCGCCGACGGCTGGTCCGAGCGCGACCTGCTGGCCGCGGCCGCCACCGCCGAGCACGGCAGCGAGCACGCCCTGGCCCGCGCCGTGGTCAGCCGCGCCGAGGCCGACGGGCTCGAGGTCGGCGCGGCCGAGGCCTTCGAGGCCGTCCGCGGCAAGGGAATCCGCGCGACGGTGGACGGCCGGGCGGTCCGGGTCGGCACGCGGGCGCTGATGGACGAGGCGAACGTGGACGTGGAGCCGTTGGCCGAGCGGATGGCCGCCCTGGAGGCCGAGGCCAAAACGGCGATGCTCGTCGCCGTCGACGGCCGTGCCGCCGGCGTGATCGCCGTGGCCGACACCCTCAAGGCCGACGCCGCCGAGGCGATCGCCGCCCTGCACGCGGCGTCGCTGCGCACCGCGATGCTCACCGGCGACAACGCCCGCACCGCCGAGGCGATCGCCCACCGCGCCGGGATCGACCACGTCGTCGCCTCGGTCCTGCCCGACGGCAAGACCGACGAGATCCGACGCCTCCAGGCCGCCCACGGCCGCGTCGCGTTCGTCGGGGACGGGATCAACGACGCCCCGGCCCTCACCGCCGCCGACGTCGGGATCGCCATCGGCACCGGCACCGATATCGCCATCGAGGCCGGCGACGTCACCCTCGTCCGCGGCGACCTGTCCGGCGTTGTCGAAGCCGTCGCCCTCAGCCGCGCAACGTTCCGCACGATCCGCCAGAACCTCTTCTGGGCCTTCTTCTACAACATCGTCATGATCCCCCTGGCCGTCATCGGCTGGATGCACCCGGTCCTCGCCGAGATCGCCATGGCCACCAGCTCGATCACCGTCGTGGCCAACGCCAACCGCCTGCGTCGCGTCGACATCCGGCCGCCGTATACAAGGGACGGATAAAAGCGGCCCCGCCGCGCCGGTGTGGATCGCCGTCAGCGCCCGGCCGCCTTCGCCGCGGCAGGTCGCCGGGCCGTCGGCGGCGGTGACCTCAGACCGTCAACCCCGGTCGTCGTCCCGGCGCGCCGGCGGCGAGCGATGCAAGCGCCGGGCCGACGCCTCGGCGAGGCTAGGGCGCCGACGTCGCCCCGGGCGCGGCCACCGCCGACGGCCGGGGCCGCGCACACGGGGGTCCGGGGGGAGAGAATCCGGGTGTTTTTCGAGGGGCCGGAGTTTGACGCAACAAAGTGGACGAGATTCGCAATAATCTGCGCCTCTACATGAAGGATATGATGGCTCCGGTTAACATTATTGCGCCGGAGGCACAGAAAGTGAAACGCGCGATGAATAAAGTGGTGGCGTTCGGCGGCGCAACGGCCGGTCTCGGGGCGGGTCGCCGTGAGGATGCAAGTCGACGGCATCTATACAGGGACAGGACATCTGAAATGTTGCCCAAAAGCAACACCTGCGCGTTAAACTGGGTAAGATAGGAAGACGGCGACGTTTGTCGCCGGCACTCAATCGCGCACAATGCCCGATCAGGGTCGGAGAAGTGGGGTTTTGCGCCCGGAGAATTCGGAGAATTCGGGTTTTA
>CAZHRW010000191.1:0-36860 GCA_964535025.1 uncultured Planctomycetales bacterium | reverse complement strand
GTCTGATTCCGCGAGGCGCCGTAGGCGTCGAGCAGCTCCTCCAGTTGGGTCGACTGGCTGAGCAGGCGCCCGACCAGCGGCCGCGTCAGGGCCGTCCGCACCGCCGGATGAGCCCGCAGGTAGGCGGTCGCATCCAGCAGCAGACGAGCGCGAGTCGAGATCAACTCGCCAAACGCTTCATTGCTTGTGGTTACCAGGTGCATGGCAGTTCATGCAAAGGGCTGCACTAAAACAGACCTTCATTTTACCATCGGCAGGTCAGTTTCCAAATCTCTTGCGGAATCTGCGTAAATCCAGTCTTCATCAGGGGCTGAGGGGCCGTCTCCGGGGCGGGGGGCCGGCGGCCGCGACCTTTTGGCCCTCTGCGACCGGCCCGCGGCATGGCTGAATTGTACGATCCTCTCGGCAGCCGAGACAGCCGCGGGACTGCCGGAGTGGGTGACGCAGGTGTTGCGTCAGACTCCGCGGTGGCGGCGTCGGCCGATTTGGGACGGAGATTCTCATGCGATTGAGATCCGCTGTCTGCACCGCCCTGTTCGTTCTGTTCCCTTTCGCCCCCTCGTTGGCTGACGGCGACATCATGCTCTCGACCTACCTGGGCACAAAACTCGGCGGCGAGGTCTTCATCGGCGGCGGCGACGTCGTCGGGTACGACATGGACACCCGGACGGCCGAGGTCCTCCTGGATCACGGCGCATTCGAGGGGGACTGGTGGATGCCCCGGAACGTCGACGCCTTCCACATGATGGCCGACGGCGATTTCGTGCTGTCGACCACCTTCGATCAGGTGCTCGGCGGCTTGAGCTTCAAGGCCTCCGACCTCGTCCGCTACAACCCCGCCACGGGCACCGCCAGTCTGCTGTTTGACGGCCGCCTGCTGGGCCGCCACGCCAACGTCGACGCCGTCTACGTCCGCGACAGCGGCGAGATCCTCCTGTCGACGAGTTCCTCGGCGTCGCTGGCGGGCCTGTCGTTCCGCAGCGGCGACGTGATCGCCTACGACCCCGTCGCCGGCACCGCGTCGCGGGTGTTCGACCAGGACTGGTTCTGCCGGAACGAGAACATCGACGCCCTCCACGTGCTCGACGACGGCGATCTGGTCATCTCCACCTTCACCGGCGGGCGCCTGTTCGGCCTGGACTACAGCTGCGGCGACCTGGTGCGGGTCGATCTCGCGGCGAGGACGGCCGAGATCTTCATCGACGACGATATCTACGAGTCGTGCCTGTTCGTCAACACGGACGCCTTTTCCATGACACCCGCGATTCCCGAGCCGGCCACGCTGACGCTGCTGATCCTCGGCGGCGCGGCCGGGCTGGTCCGCCGGCGACGGATGACCTGATCGATCTCCTTCGGGGCCGATTGTGCTCCTCCCACTGGAACGGGGCGGCATGGCGCGTGTCCATGTCGCCCCGGTTATTGCGCGCCGGCGGCGACGGTTTCTCCACGATTTCCGCCCGCGACGCGCCTGGGGGACGGATGAATTGTATGGTTGGGGTGTCAGGCCCCCGTGACCGTGGGACCGGTGCCGATGGGTGACGCGGCGTTCGCGTCAGACCGGCGACGGTGACGGCCGAACGGGACCTGCGACGGAGGTTTCTCCATGCGTAGCATGACCACCCTTTTCGGCGCTGTTGTCGCGCTCTCTGTCGTCGTTGCCGCCCCTGCCGCGGCGAATGTCGTCTTTTCCACGCACAACACCATCCACTTCGACGGCCTGAAGGTCCACCACGGCGACGTGGTCGACTACGCCGCCGGCGCCGGCAGCCTGTCGCTGCTGTTCGCCGAGGATACGCTGGGCGGCAAGGACGTCGACGCCCTGCACCTGATGGCCGACGGGTCGCTGATCTTCTCGACCCACCAGAACGTCCGCCTCGACGGCACCCGCTTCGACCCGGCCGACCTGATCCGCTACAACCCGACGGACGGCTCGGCCAGCCTGTGGTTCGATGGCGGCCAGTTCGCCGGGAGGGCCGACATCGACGCCGTCCACGTCACCGGCAGCGGCAGCATCCTGCTGTCCACCCACGCCCACGGCGACCTGGGCGGCCTGCGGTTCGGATCCGGCGATATCGTCGAGTTCAACCCCACGACCGGCGACGCCTCCATCGTCCTGGACGGCGGGGCCTTCGGCGGCAACGGCAACGTCGACGCCATCGACATGCTCGACGGGGATCTGCTGATCTCCACCCACGCCCAAAGCACGCTGTTCGGGTTGTCCTTCCAGCGCGGCGACATCATCCGCGTGAACCCGACGGCCCAGACCGCATCGATCTTCCTGCCCGAGTCGACCTTCGGCCCCGGCGCGGCGAACATCGACGCCCTGACCGGCGGCGGCGCGCCGGTGCCCGAGCCGTCCACGCTGGCCGTGCTGGTGCTGGGCGGCGCGGCGGCCCTGGTGCGGCGCCGGCGCCATGCGTAAGCCTTCGTTCCTCATTCAGGCTCCTGCCCGTTGACGTGCCGGGCGGGGTGTCCAGTGACGCCCCGCCCGCCTTCAAATCGTGTTCGCCGGCCGTCCGTCCGGCCGGCGCCACCGGAGGTTCCCATGCGTGTGATACCGACCCAACTCCTGACGATCGTGGCCGTGCTGCTGGTCCTGTCACTGTCGGCCGGCGCTGCGATGGTCTTCGGCGACGAGAACGACGACGACAAGGACAAGAACAACACTGAGGTGGATACCTCCAGTATCGGCGGGGGCAGCCGGGGCACCCTCGAGCCCGGCGCCGGCGATCGTCCCGCCCCGCCCGGCGCCGGCGACACGGTGACCGGACTCGGCCGCTCGGGGTGGGTCCTGCCGTCCGGCGTTTCGTTCGTCGACGGCCTGGCGGACCTGATGCGGCGGGCCCATCCGCCGGCCGGGTGGTCCGTGGCGGCGCAGCGGCCCGACAGGCCCCCCAGGCCCCGCCGCACGCCAAGGCCGTCCGACGAGGCCGACGACGGGGCCGGCGACGGGACGCCCGCCCCGGACCCGCGCACCAGTATGACCCTCCCCGAGCCGGCGACGCTGTCGGTGTTGCTGATCGGCGGGCTGGCGCTGCTCGTGCGGCGCCGGCACCGCGGCTGACCGTCAGGCGATGGGCCATGTGTTCCGGCCGGGCGGCGCGACTGGGTTCGCGCGCCGCCCGGCCGTCGTTTGCGCGGGCGACTACAGGGCGCGCATGAACTGGAAGGTGCGATCCGACAGGCCCGGCAGGGCCTCGTGGGCGAAGTCGGGGTAGATCACCAGCGACTTGGCCGAGGTGATCTTGTTGTATGCCGCGAACTGGGTCGACGGCGGGCAGGTCGTGTCCATCAGGCCGACCGCCATGCAGACCTCGGCCTCGATCCGGGGGGCCAGGTGCTGGACGTCGATGTAGCCCAGCGTGGTGAAGATCGTCTCCTCCCGCTCGTGCAGGGGGTCGAACCGGCGGAAGTACTCGGCCAGTTCGCCGTACGCGCCCTTGGCCTGGTCCATCGCCCAGACGCGGCGGTAATCGCTGAGGAACGGGAAGGTCGGCGCGGCCCGCTTGATCGACGGGACCAGCGCCGCGCAGGCCAGCGTCAGCCCGCCGCCCTGGCTGCCGCCGGTGGCGCCGACGCGGGCGGGGTCGACCTCGTCGAGCGCCATCACCACGCGGGCCAGTTGGGCGGTGTCGAGGAAGACCTGGCGATAGAGCAGCTTGTCCGGCTCGTCGTCCAGCCCGCGGATAATGTGCCCGTGCAGGGTATTGCCCCGCACTCCGCCGGCGTCTTCGCTGAGGCCGCCCTGCCCGCGGCAGTCCATCGAGGCCACGGTGAACCCCGCCGCCGCGTAGGCCAGGCCGTTCAGCCAGTCGCCGCTGGAGCCGCTGTAACCGTGGAACATCAGCAGCGCCGGCCCGGGCGCGGCGACAGCGTTCGGCCGCATCAGCTTGGCGTAGATCCGCGCGCCGCCGACGCCGGTGAACAGCAGGTCCGAGCACTCGGCGAAGGGCGCCTCGAACGCCGCCGGCGTGATCGTCGGCGCCGGGTCGGTCGCCCACATCTCCGCCAGGGCCCGCTCCCAGTACGCCTCGAAGTCCGCCGGACGCGGGTTGATGCCCGAATAGGTCTTCAACTGCTCCAGCGGCATGTCGAACATCAAAGGCATCGGGGTTCTCCTGAAAAAACCGTTGGCCGCCAGTGTACCCGAACGCCCGCGTCGGGCAAGGTCACCGTCGATTGCATTTGACACGTCGGATCGGCCCCCCTACAGTACCGGCGATTCGGGGCGTCAAACAGTCAAGCCATTGCGAGGAGACGCATCATGGACGTTGTTGACCTGTGCGGGGCGTGGGAGGTCCACTCGAGCAAGCCGGCGATGTCGCTGCCGGCGACGGTGCCGGGGTGCATTCACACCGACCTGATCGCGGCGGGGCAGATCCCCGACCCGTTCTATCGCACCCACGAGATCGACGTGCAGTGGGTGGGCAAGGCCGCGTGGACGTACGAGCGGAGCTTCGAGCTGTCCGAGGCGTTCTGCGGCCACCGCCGCATCGTGCTGCAGTGCGACGGGCTCGATACGGTCGCGACGGTGACGGTGAACAACCGCCGCGTCGGCGCCACAGAGAACCAGTTCCGCACCTGGGAATTCGACGTCACCCGCCTGGTCCGCCCGGGCACGAACACCCTCGCCGTACGGTTTGATTCCCCGCTGCCGCTCCAACTGAAGCGGATGGGCGACGGGGCCCTGGTCGCGCAGGGCCATTCACTGTGGGCGTGGCCGGGGCGGAGCACGATCCGCAAGTCGCAGTCCAACTACGGCTGGGACTGGGGCCCGTCGCTGCCGACGTGCGGCATCTGGCGGCCGCTGAGGCTGATCGGCTTCGACGAGGGACGGATCACCGACCTCGCCGTCGCCCAGCATCACGGCCGCGGGCGCGTCGACCTCGGCATCGCCGTCGAGGCCGAGCGGCACGGACGGCCCGGCATGGCGGCCAACGTGACGATCCGCCTGAAAAACCGCACCGTCGCCGAAGCTACCGTCGTCCTCCGCCGCGGGGCCGGGTCGGTCTCGGTGGCGATCGCCAAACCCGCCCTCTGGTGGCCCAACGGCATGGGCGATCAGCCGCTCTACGAGGTGATCGTCGACCTCGTCGACGCCGACGGTGTCGTGCTCGACACCACCACCCGCCGCGTCGGCCTGCGAACACTCCGACTCGACCGCCACGCCGACAAGTGGGGCGAGTCGTTCCAGTTCGTCGTCAACGGCGTACCCTTCTTCGCCAAGGGCGGCAACTGGATCCCCGCCGACCAGTTCCCCACCCGACTGACCGGGGACGACTACCGACGCCTGCTCGGCGACTGCGCCGCGGCGAACATGAACATGATCCGCGTGTGGGGCGGGGGGATCTACGAGGGCGACGTCTTCTACGACCTCTGCGACGAACTGGGCCTGTGCATCTGGCAGGACTTCATGTTCGCCTGCCGCGCCGTGCCGGCCAATGATCCCGACTTCGTCGAAAACGTCCGCCAGGAAGCCGTCGACAACGTCCGGCGCCTCCGCCACCACGCGTGCCTGGCGCTGTGGTGCGGCAACAACGAAATGGAGCAGATGAACGTCGCGCCCACCTGGACCGACCGGCACATGTCCTGGGCCGATTACAAAACGCTCTTCGACAAAGTCCTACCCCAGGTGGTCCGCAAATACGACCCCCAGCGCGACTACTGGCCGTCCAGCGCGCACAGCCCCCGCGGCGATCGCAGCGACTGGAACAACCCCACCTGCGGCGACGCCCACCTGTGGGGCGTCTGGCACGGCAAGGAGCCGTTCGAGTGGTACCGCACCTGCGAACACCGCTTCAACAGCGAGTTCGGCTTCCAGTCGTTCCCCGAGCCCAAGACCGTCCGGGCCTACACCGCGCCGGAAGACCGCAATATCACCAGCCCCGTCATGGAGCACCACCAGCGCAGCGGGACCGGCAACGCCACGATCATCCACTACATGCTCGACTGGTTCCGCCTGCCGCACGATTTCGACACGATGCTGTGGCTCAGCCAGATCCAGCACGGCATGGCGATGAAGTACGCCGTCGAGCACTGGCGACGCTCCATGCCCCGGGGGATGGGCACGCTGTACTGGCAGATCAACGACTGCTGGCCCGTGGCCAGCTGGGCGTCGATCGACTACTTCGGCCGGTGGAAGGCCCTGCACTACATGGCGCGGCGGTTCTTCGCCCCGGTCCTGGTGTCCGCCGTCGAGGATGCCGAACGCTCGACCGTCGAGGTGCACGTGACCAACGACACCGCCGCCGCGGTCGCCGGACGTGTCCGCTGGCAGGTGACCGACCTGGACGGCAAGGAATTGGACGGCGGGCGCCTGCCCGTCCGCGCACCGGCCCGGAAGAACAAGCGGGTCGGAAAACTCAACCTCGCCAAATATGCTCAGCGGTACGGCGGCACCGTTCGCCGGCGGACCCGCGTGGCGCCCAAGTCGATGCGCGCCCACGGGGCGGAGAACCTGATCGTCTGGCTGACGCTCGAAGGCCGCCGCGGGGAGGTCCTCGCGACCAACATGGTCACGCTGGCACGGCCGAAGCGGCTCGAGTTGGCCGACCCGAAGATCAAGACCACCGTCCGCAAGGCCGACGACGGGGCCTTCAGCATCACACTGACCGCCCGCAAGCCGGCCCTCTGGGCCTGGCTGGCCCTGGAACGGACCGACGCGCGGTTCTCCGACAACTTCGTCCACCTGCTGCCCGGCCGTCCCGTCGAGATCCTCGCCCGCCCGGCCGAGAAGCTCACAGCCGCCGACTTCCGCCGCCAACTGACCGTCCGCTCGCTCGCCGATACGTACTGAATGACCAGCCGCGGGCCATTACCGTTGTGTGTTGCGGGGTGTTGAGGCTGACAGAGGTCGCCACAAAGGACACGAGGGCTACAGCCAACGACGAAGAAAGCCACAGCGGCCACAGCCTCCGCCCCGCCAAGCCGGACCGTCCGCGCAAAACAAGCACGGCCAGAAACCTCGCAAGCCTTTACCGTAGAAAAATTTACGTGTTAAGAGGCATCGCGACAGGTCTAGGCTGATGCGAAAGACGAAGCTCACATCTCCGCCCTTGTCGGATCGCCGCGCCGCCTGGCGAGCGTCGGGCCCTTGTCCGAGCACGCCTATAATTCAAGAGATAGGGTTCGCCCATTCTCTGGCAGGCAACATGAAGGGATCCCGACATGACTTTTCTTCGTACGGGTTTTGAATGGCTCGACCGATTGATGCCCGATGGGATCGGCATTCCCAGTTCCACCATCATCAGTGGTCCCGGCGGGTCGGGCAAGCCGGTGGTGGCCAATGCGTTTGCCATCGCCTGGCTCGAGGCGGGCGGAAGCGTGATCTTCATGCCTCTGCAGTACCCCGACAAGGCATTTGTGGTCGCCGGCATAACGGCGCTTGGGCGGCTGTCGTTGGACGACTACGCTGACCGGGTGTCGTTCATCCTGCTGGATCCGCAGATCCAGACCTGGCACAAGACCACCGACGGCAGCATCAGGGCCAACCTGGTGAAGCCTCACGTGTGGGACGAGGCCATCGCACGGGCGGCCGCCGACCTTCCGGAGGCGGGGCCGGGCATCCTCATTGTCGGCTCAGCGCTCAATCTGCTGCTGTTTTCGCCGCACTACGGCACGGAAATCCTCGAGAAAATCAAGCAGACCTTCCTCGGGTCCGACCGGCGAACTTATCTGTTTTCGATCAGCACCTCTGCCCAGAAGGACCAGGCGGCCCAGATCGAGAACGCCGCGGATAACCTGTTGCTGACCCGCAGCGTCAACGAGCCGGATTTCCAGCTGTTTCTGCGGGTCGTTCGGCTCACCGGGGCGCGGGCCCAGCCGGGCGAAACCAGGGTCAACATTCCCCCGGCCGTGTTCAACGAGCTGCGCGATGTGGCTGAGAACACTCGCACACGCATCATCCCGTTGATTCGCCACGGAACATGAGAATACGGGCCCCCATGGCATGGCGGCGTTGAACCGGCCGCGGCGGGCGCGCATAATCGGCATCCATGGAGCGCGTTTCCGCACGCCGCAGGAGAGCCGGGGTGTTGATCCTCCTTGCCGTCGTGGCGGCGGCGGGGCTGGTTGTCGGCGGGGTGTTCGTGCGCGGGCGCTTGGCGCGGGCGGCGAACCCGCGTGTGGTGATCGAAACGTCGATGGGGGCCATGACGGTGGTGCTGCGGGCCGACAAGGCCCCGCGGACGGTCGCGAGCTTCCTGCAGTATGTTCGACAGGGGTACTATGATGGACTGATCTTCCATCGGGTGATCAAGGATTTTGTCATTCAGGGCGGGGCCGTGACGCCCGATCTGGAGGAACGTCCGACGCACGGAACCCTCGCCAACGAGGCCAGGTGGGACATGCCCAACCGCAAGGGGACCGTGGCGATGGCCCGCGGGGCGGGCGCCGACAGCGCGACGGCGGGGTTCTTCATCAACCTCGCCGACCACCGCGACTTGGACGCCGACCCCGCGGCGGGGCGGGCAGGGTACTGCGTGTTCGGCGAGGTGGTGGAGGGCTTCGACGTCGCCGTCCGGATCGGCAACGTCCCGACCGGCGCGGCCGGGCCGATGGCCGCCGATGTGCCCGTCGAGCCGGTGATCATCCGGCGGATCCGGCGAGTCGACGACGGCCCGCCGTTGCCGCCGCCGCAGCGTAAACGCGTACAGAGGAGAGACGATGGCGACGCAACCGACGACCGTTCACATTGAGACCGACAAGGGTCGGATCACCGTCCAGCTTCGCGGGGACCTGGCGCCCAAGACGGTGGAGAATTTCCTGCGGTACGTTGACGAGGACTACTACGACGGGCTGATCTTCCACCGCGTCATCGACGGGTTCATGATCCAGGGCGGGGGCATGGACGCCTCGATGACGTCCAAACCCACGCACGAGCCGGTCGCCAACGAGGCCGCCGACGGCCTGCCCAACCGCACCGGCACGCTGGCGATGGCGCGAACCGCCGACCCCGACAGCGCGACCAGCCAGTTCTTCATCAACCTCACCGACAACGACTTCCTCAACTTCCGCGACCCCAGCCCGTCGAACATCGGCTACTGCGCCTTCGGCGAGGTCACCGACGGCATGGAGGTGGTCAAGGCCATCGGCAGCGTCAGGACCGGCAAGAAGGGCCATTACGACGACGTGCCCATCGAGCCGATCCACATCACCAGCATCCGGCGGGCCTGAGCCGCCGCCCCAAACGCCGAAGGCCCGCGACGGGCGGGACGCTCCCATCCGTCGCGGGCCTTCGCCGCGCCGTGCCGGGCGCTACCGCGACCGCAGCGACAGGCCGTTCTCCGCCAGCCGCTGCTTGATCTCGTTGAGGCTGGTCTGCCCGAAGTTCTTGCACGACAGCAGCTCCGACTCCGACCGCGCCGCCAGGTCGCCGAGGGTGAGGATCCCCAGGCGGTCCAGGGCCCGCCGGGCCCGGACCGACAGCTCCACGTCGGAGACCGGCTTGGCCAGGATCGACTCGTCGATCCCCGCCGGGGCCAGCCGCTCCAGCGGGCTGGGGGCGGCCTGGCGGGTCGGGGCGGGCTCGACCTCCTGGCCCAGTTGCAGGCCCTTCTGGGCGAGCATCGTCTTGATCTCGATCAGCGACGTCTCGCCGAAGTTCTTCGAGCCCAGCAGCTCCGCCTCGGTCACCCTCAGCAGATCGCCCAGCGTGTAAATGTCCATCTTCCGCAGGCAGTTGCGGGCGCGGACGCTCAGTTCGAAGTCGGTGACCGGGATATCGAGCACCGCGTTGCGCTGGACGGAGCGGCGCTCGGCCTCCTCGTCGTAGTACATCGACCGCGAGCCGTCCACATCCTTGAGGAACAGCTTCGCCCGCGGATGGTTCGGGTCGACCGCCAGCACCAGCCGCAGGCACTGTTCGGCCTTGTCCCACCGCCCGGCGTCCTCGTGGAGCACCGCCAGGTTGATCGCCGCGCTGGCGTTGATCGGCGGGCGGTCCAGGCATTGCTCGTACAACTCCAGCGCCTCGGCCTCTTCGCCGTGCATGTCGTGCAGGTACGCCAGGCGGAACAGGGCTTCTTCGTTGTCCTCGTCGATCTCCAGCGCCTCGTTGTACGCCTCGGCGGCCGCGGCGTAGTCGCCGACGCCCTCTTCGACCAGCCCGCGCAGGATGTGATAGCCCGCCAGACCGCTGTGGTTGGCCAGCGCCTTGACCGCGGCGGCGGCCTCGTCGAGCTCGCCGGCGAGGTAACGGCACTGGGCGGCGGCGACGGCGGCCTCGCCGGCGTCCCAGCCCCGGTCGGCGGCGCGCTCGAAGTTCTCGATCGCCCCGTCGTAGCGGCCCATCTTGCGATAGCACTGCGCCTGGTACCACCGGCGATCCTTGTTGTCCGTGCCCGCGGCCAGGGTCTTGACCGCCTGCTCGAAGTCCCCGAGCATGTACTGGGCGAGCCCCAGCTTCAGCGCGGCGGCCCCCGACGGCTCGGGCGTCTCGGCGGCCAGCGCGTTGACCCGGGCGCGGAACCGGTCGGCGGCGCGGCTCATCTGGAACAGCGCGTCGTAGAGCTCCTGGCACTCCTGGGCCGACCAGGTATCTCGGGCGAAGATCTCATCCAGCACGGCGTCGGCGTCGACGGGCGCTTGGGCCGTGGTTTCGGCGGCATCGGCGTCCATGAGCAACTCCTCATGTCAGCAAGGGCTGGCAGCCTCCACGGGCTTTCATCAGCCGGGGAAAACGGTATCATTGGGATGACCGGAGCGGCAGACCCGGCGTCAGGGCGGCCGACCGTCACAAAGCGACAGATTATGCGACCCGTGCAACTCATTGTCAACCCCCGCAGCGGCTACGGCCGCCAAGACCAGATGCTGCCGGACCTGCGGGCCGCGCTGCACCAGGCGGGCATGGCGGTCACCGAGTACGTCACCCGCGGCCCGGGCGACGCCACCGACTACGCCCGCGGCCTGCCCGGCGACACGCCCGCCGTCGTCGTCGTCGGCGGCGACGGAACCGTGAACGAGGTCGCCAGCGCCCTGATCGGCACCGACGTGCCCCTCCTGCCGTGCCCGATGGGCACCGAGAACCTCCTGGCCAAGGAGCTCGGCATCTCCGCCCATCCCCGCGCGCTGGTCGAAACGCTCCGCCGCCGCCGCGTGGTCCACTGCGACGTCGGCCGCGTCAACGACCGCAACTTCCTGCTGATCATCGGCGTCGGCTTCGACGGGGAGGTCGTTCGCCGCCTGGCCGCCGTGCGGACCGGCCACATCAGCCACCTGAGCTACTTCTGGCCCATCTGGCGGACGTTCTGGGAGCACAGCTTCCCGACCCTGCGGATCATCGCCGACGGGGAGGTGATCTTCGACGACCCCGGCCTGGCCTTCGTCGGGAACATCAGCCGCTACGCCGTCGGCCTGCGGATCTGCCGCGACGCCAAGTACGATGACGGATTGTTCGACCTGGTCGTCTTCCGCTGCACGGCCCGGCCCCGCCTGGTCTGGCACGCCGCCTGGACGCTGCTGCGGATGCACCCGCTCAAGGGCGACGTGATCTACCGCCAGTTTCGCCACCTGCGTGTCGAATCGGCCGGCGCGGTGCCCAGCCAGGTCGACGGCGACCCCGGGCCCGACACCCCGCTGGACATCGAGGTCCTGCCCCAGCGGATCCGCCTGCTGGTGCCGGGCGAGCGAAAGCCGGCCTTCTGGCCGTGGAAAGGATTACCCGTATGACCCGCCCTCGCACCTGCACCCTCGGCGACATCACCGTCGGCGACGGACGGTTGGCGCTGATCGCCGGGCCCTGCGTGGCCGAGTCGCTGGAGCTGTGCCTGACCGTCGCCGGCGCGATGGCCGAGCTCTGTGAGGCCCTGGAAATCGGCTACGTCTTCAAGGCCAGCTTCGACAAGGCCAACCGCTCGTCGCTGCAGTCCTACCGCGGCCCCGGCCTCGAGCAGGGGCTGGCGTGGCTGGCCGAGGTCCGCCGCCGGGTGGGCTGCCCGGTGCTCAGCGACGTCCACGAGCCGTCCCAGTGCCCGACGGCCGGCGAGGTCCTCGACGTGCTGCAGATCCCCGCCTTCCTGTGCCGCCAGACCGACCTGCTGGTCGCCGCGGCCCGGACGGGCAAGTGCGTGAACATCAAGAAAGGCCAGTTCATGGCCCCCTGGGACATGCCCAACGCCGTCGAGAAGGTCCGCCAGGCGGGCAACGAGAACGTCCTGATCACCGAGCGGGGGACCAGCTTCGGCTACAACCGGCTGGTCACGGATTTTCGCGGCCTGATCCAGATGCGCGGCGCGGCGCCGGTCTGCTTCGACGCGACGCATAGCGTCCAGGAGCCCGGCGGCCTCGGCGACGCCTCCGGCGGACGCCGGGAGTTCGCCGCCCCCCTCGCCCGCGCCGCCATGGCCGTCGGCGCCGACGCGCTGTTCATCGAGACCCACCCCGACCCCGACCGTGGCCGCTCCGACGCCGCCAACATGGTCGCCCTGGCCGACATGCCCGACCTGCTCGGCGCGTGCGTGAAGATCTTCAACCTCATCCGCGCCTGACGAGCCCGCTTGCCGATCCCTACTGCTTAGTCATGCCCGTACCGGCGGTTACCGTCCGGCTGTTGGCAGCGGCGGGCCGACCGGCCTGTCCAGGCCAAGCACCTGCCAGGCGGGGATGGGGCGGCCCAGGGCGACCGGCGGCTCGGACGGGGTGATGCGGGCGACGCGCACCGGGTGCCAGCCGCCGCTGTCGGTGGGCTTGAGCAGGAAAATCTGGCCGCCGCGGCCGTCCAGGATGAACAGGTGGCCCGCCCCGTCGGAGGCCATCTGAAGGCTCGGCGGGGCCGGGAGGACGAACCCCTGGCCACCCGGCGGAAGATACGCCTGGGACTCGGCTTGCCGTTTCACGACCGCCACGACGACCACCAGCATCACGGCGGCGACGAGCAAGCCCTTGGCGCTCGATCTCATCTTTTTTCCCCCTGTAGGGACGGCCCGGGCCGGCTACGAACGGGGCCGAAGCCTGTTGTCTCTTGCTTTTGGCCGACTTATCAGCATAATAGAATCGGGCGAGCTTGCCGGCAACCGGCTCGACCCGGAAAGGAAGGAGACCCTATGGGTACCCATACGACAAGAGAAGGCCCGCCCCAGGCCGACAACAGCCAGTTCCTTGACGGCACGGCGTTCCTGGTGGCGATCGAGACGGCCCTGGCCCAGGGCGAATCGGACACCATCGCCATGAACCTCGACACCCTCGATCGCCTCATTGCCGATCTGACCTCCCGCAGGAAGCATCTCGACGACCTGGTCCGCCGCGCCAGTGACGTCCGGCAGCGCTGCCAGGATTTATCTTCAGGTTCGGCGGGTAGTTACGTACCCGACTCTATGTAACGCCGACCGTTACCGGGGGGAGTTTCTCTCGTGCCCACGCATCGCGGGCATCGCAGTGCGCCTGCGGTGCGCCCACGACGCAGGCGCAGAAAAAAACCCGGCCTCTGGAACCGGGCGGAACGATTGGGGAACAAGGATTCGAACCTTGACTAACTGATCCAGAGTGATAGAGTCCGGCTATACTCACTGATTGCCCTTCATTATTCGGCCTGTATTTTACTTGCACTTACAGAAGAATGACGTGTTCTGCGCTACACCGAGATTGACGGTTTTTGACCGTGAGTGTAGCGCAGGCGTAGCGCAGAGCCTTCTGCGCTACGCCCCGGAGACAAGGAAATGGCCGAGAAGATGAACTTCACGCAAGCCACCATCGACCGCCTGAGCGCCCCCGCGACGGGCCGGGTGTACTACGCCGACGCCCGGACGCCGGGGCTTGTGCTGTGCGTCTGGGATACGGGCGTCAAGACCTTCGAACTGTACAAGCGCATGGGCGGCCGGCCGACCCGGCTGAAGATCGGCCGGTTTCCCGGCGTCACCGTGGAAGAGGCCCGCAAAGAAGTCGCCCGGATGACCGGCCAGCTTTCCCAGGGCGAGAATCCGGCCGACAGTCGCCGCAAGGCGCGGGGCGAAACGACTCTGGGCGACCTGTTCGCCCTGTACCTTGACAGCCACGCCAAGCCGCACAAGCGGACCTGGAAGGAAGATGAAGCCCAGTACAAGCGGTATCTTGCCCGCTGGAAGGCCCGCAAGCTGTCCGATGTCCGCCCGGCGGACGTGACGGCCCTTCACGCCAAGGTCGGCCGCGAGAACGGCCACTATGCCGCGAACCGGATGCTGGCCCTGCTGTCGGTGATGTTCAATCACGCCGCCCGCCTGGGGTACACCGGCGGCAACCCCGCCAAGGGCATACGGCACTTCAAGGAACAGTCGCGCGACCGCTTCCTGCGGGCCGACGAAATCCGCGCCTTCTTCGACGCCCTGGGAGATGACAGGACCCCGCCGCTGTGGCGCGACTTCTTCACCGTCGCCCTTCTCACCGGGGCGCGACGCGCCAACGTGATGTCGATGACCTGGGCGGACCTGGAATTGACGCGGGGGCTGTGGCGGATACCGGAAAGCCAATCGAAGAACAAAGAGCCGCTGATTTGTGTGCTGCCCCCCGCCGCCCTCGAGATTCTTCAGCGCCGGGCCGACGATAACGCCGCCCTGGCCCCGGACGACCAGAGCCCGTTCGTCTTCCCTGGCGTCGGCAGGACCGGCCACGTTATGGACCCGACCGTCCCGTGGAAAGCGCTGCTGAAGCGGGCCGGAATCAAGAATCTTCGCCTGCATGACCTTCGCCGGACCCTGGGAAGCTGGCAGGCGGCGACGGGGGCGAGCCTGTCCATCATCGGCCGAAGCCTGGGGCACAGGAACATTGCCACCACGGCCGTTTACGCCCGCCTGGACCTGGACCCCGTGCGGGCGAGCGTCAACACCGCCGCCGACGCGATCCTGGCCGTCGCCAACGGCCACGCCCCAACGAAGGCCCTGCCTGTCCTGAGCAACGCCGAAGAACCCGCGATGAGCGCCGCCGACGCTCACGCCCCGGCCGACGCCAACGGTAGGCCCCAGGCCCGCAAATCCGCCGCCCGTGGCCAGAGCAAGCCCCCCGTGCGGCAAAGCCAAGAACACCGGCCGGAAGCGCCAAGTTGACGGCTGCTCCTAAACGGAGTAACTTTTGGCCCGGAAAGGCTGGTCAATATGAAGAATCGCCGCAAACCGTCACGATGGCCGCCGTCCGTGGAACTTTGCCTGGACTACGCCGGGCGAGCCTTGGCATCACTGGGCCTGCTTGTGGCGGTCATATACCTACTGGTGAACAGGTACAGCGACGGTCCGGCCGAGCCGGTTCATTGGGTATACGTCGGCGTCGGCGTGAGCGCCTTTGTGCAGGGACTGGTGCTGTGGGGCCTGTCCGACGCGATCGTAGAGCTCAGGAAGATTCGGGCGGCCATGCAGAATGAGCGAAACCAAGATACCGACTGAACCGTTACTTGTGGACGCCAAGACGGCGGTCTGGATGATTGGGGTTGGCAAAACTAAGCTTTACGCGCTGCACGCGAGCGGTCGATTGCCGGAGCCGATCCGCCTTGGCCGGGCCGTCCGATGGAGCGTTCAGGAGCTTCGCGAATGGACCGCCGCCGGTTGCCCGGCCCGCGACCGCTGGCAGGCCATGAACGGGGCTAGCGCCGGGCAGGCCACCAACGGAAGATAGGGGCTACGATCATGGCACAAGACAACGCGGCCGAAATCCGCCGACTCATGAATGAAACCTTGCTGGCAAGGGAACTGCCCAGTTGTGCGCACAACTTCTTCTTGGACGTAGCCAATCGCTGCAAGAGTAATGGAATCGCATTTGACGGAGCGGAAGCCCTTGAGTACTGGGCGGACCTGATTCGGATTGGCGTTGTCGGCGTGCCCGGCGGCGACATTTCCGCTTTCCCTGGCAGGATGCCGTCGCTGGTAGTCACGCGAAGGGGCCGTGCCCTATTGGCGCGGGGCGAGCAATCCCCGCATGACCCGCCGAAGTTTCTGGCGGCCGTCCGGGGGCGTGTCCGGGCCGCCGATGAAATCGCCTTGGCCTACCTGAATGAGGCCGTGGGCGCGTGGGCGGCCGGCTTGAATCGGGCGTCCGCCGTAATGCTTGGCTGCGCGTGTGAGCGGTTGGTACTGATCTTGGCGGCGGAAGTGGCGAAGGCGGGCGTTACGCCCTGGGCGGCGAAGATCGACAAGGCGTTGAACGGGCCGCCGTCCGGCATTTCCACCCTGTTCGATAACGTCCGGGCGTGCCTGACGCACCTTGCCGGCGACAGAAAGCTGCGCGGCGAGCTAGCCGACGCCTTGGACCGCAAGCTATCGGCGATCTTCGACCATGCACGGGGCCAGCGCAACAAGTCGGGACACCCGACCGGGGCGAACGTTTCCGCCGATGATGCCGAAGCGGGGCTGCTGTTGTTTCCGGGTTTCTATGCCTTTGTCGATGACCTGTGCGCCAGTCTGCCGCCCGCGCCGACGGGGCAGAATTGAGAATGAGCATGAGCGAAGACCGGCCCCGTATGTCCAACGTAGAATCGAGAATCACGGCCCCGGTGGAACTGTTCGAGCCGGCCGTTGCCGAGCTCCTGCGCCGGATTCCTGAAACCTGGCAGGCGTACCGAGCCGATGACCTGAGCGAAAACCAGGAACAGGCGATCTTCCTGTTGACTGCCGCCGGCATGGTGGAGCGGCGCGAGCGGCTGCGCCTTCGCTGCGTCAATCATCCGGTCTTCGGGGAAGCCACGATCACCTTCACGGGCGAGTACGGCGGCGTCGAAGCCCTGGAATCGGCCGCCGCGCGGATATGGGATGACTGGAAGGACGCCTACGCCGCATGGACGCAAGGCGACACCGCCGACTCGCCGGCAACGTACTGCGAGCGCCTGGAGCCTTCGGAGTGGCGATTGACGCCCGAAGGCGTGATGGCGCGGCAGGACCTGGACGGCGCGGAAGGCCGCGTCTTCGTTTTCGTGTTGCGGCGCGGAATCTTTGACGGGCGCATCCGCATAGCCGACGGCCAGCCCTTCCGCCGCGAGCCTGTGCGGGGAAGGGCGCGCTGGTCGAGACGAAGACCGTGGACGTGGAGGACGCCCCGCGCTGGCAACGGCTGATCGACTGGCTGAGCGACAGCTACGGGGGCCGGCTGGTGCAAATCCGCCGCGACGGGGAACCCATAGCCTACCTGGCCGGCCCTGAATTCGCCGGGCTGATCGTCAAGCTCGCCGAAACCTGGCGGGACCGCGAGCCGCCCTTCACACAAGAGGCCCTGGACCGCTGGCAACGAGAGGTCTTCGCTATGGCGGATTTGTCTAACCTGCTGGACGGAGAGCCGGAACAAGACCGACCCGATACCGTCTGACTTCACTGTCGGGGCCGGTCGGCAACTACGCCGGCCGGCCCGTCGCCACGGGCGAGAAACCCGCGCGAGTGTAGCGCAGGCGTAGCGCAGAAAAACACGCCTTCCTGGATGCGCAAAATAAAAACCCGCAAGCTCTGGACTTGCGGGCACTTACAACATTGGGGAACAAGGATTCGAACCTTGACTAACTGATCCAGAGTCAGTCGTGCTACCGTTACACTATTCCCCAGTATCGGCGGATCGTTGCGGGCCGTCCTGTCGGGTAGCGCGACAGTTGCGACGGCACGTCTCGTGATCGCGCAGTGAACTATACTGGACCGCGGCGGCGAAGGCAAGGGGGAAGGTGCCGATCCGGCAAGTCTTGTCGCTTGCGTGCGCAACACCGCCCCGGGGCCGCGGCGGCGGCGAAGGGGGTGCGATGTCGGCGGGCCTGTCAGGCGGCCGCGGCGGCGACGGACGAGCCGGTGGTGTCGACGCAGAGGCTGGCGATCGGATGATCGAACTCGATGCCGACGATGAACCGGTCGTCCACGCGGTCGCAGCGGCGGACGACGCCGCAGATGCTCCGCACGTCCATCCCGGCCGCCGGCAGCTTGAGGATCAGCCGCTGACCCGGATAGAACATCCGCTCGCACGTGGCACCGACGCCGTTGCGGCTGATGTCGACCATCTGCAGTTCGTCGACCAGGTCGCCCTCGTTGGGATCGAGGCGAAGCACCTGGATGCGCATCTGAACCTGGGTCCTGGGGTACAAACGCCGCTCGGGCGGGTAGGTGTCCACGGTGGTCATCGTCGTGCTCTCCGGTTGGGATCGGTCACTACACGGAAGATCGGTCGGCGGCGGCGCTTACTTAATCTGCGGGCAAACATTTTGCCGTCGCTGGGGTTAGAGCGGTAGAATGCCCCGATGCACGAGGCGACCCAGGGCGGAGAGGTGGTGTTGATCGGCGCCGGACCCGGCGACGCGCAACTGCTTACGCTGGAAGGGCTTCACTGGATTCGGCGGGCCGACGCACTCCTGGTGGACCGCCTGGCGCCCCGCGAGGTGCTTCGGTGGGCGCCGCCGGGGGCCGAGTGCATCGACGCAGGTAAAGACCCCAGCGGCCGCCGGGCCGACCAGGGGTGGATCAACGCCACACTGATCGCCCTGGCCCGCCGGGGCAAGCTGGTGGTCCGTGTCAAGGGCGGGGACCCCTTCGTGTTCGGCCGCGGGGGCGAGGAGATCGCCGCCTTGCGGGAGGCGGGGGTTCGCTATCGCATCGTCCCGGGCATCACGGCGGCCGTCGCCGCCGCGGCGCAGGCGGAAATCCCCCTGACCGACCGCCGCTGTGCGGCGTCGGTGGCCCTGGTGACGGGGCGCCAGACGCCGGGGCGGGAATCTAGTCGCGTCGACGATGCCGCGCTGGCGGGGATGGATACGGTCGTGGTCTACATGGGCGTCGGCGCGCTGCCGGGCGTCGTCGAGCGTCTCACGGCCGCGGGCAAGCCCGGCGGCACGCCGGCGGCGATCGTCGAGCGTGCCGGCCTGCCGGGCGAGCGGGTCGTGCGGGCGACGCTCCAGACGATCGCCCGGCAGGCCGAGCGGGCCGGGGTGGGGCCGCCGGCGGTGCTGATCATCGGCGAGGTCGTCGCCCTGGCGCCCGAGCGGACATGGCGGCAGCGCCTGCCGCTGGGCGGGCGGACCGTGCTGGTGACCCGGGCCGCACCGCAGGCGTCGGCCCTGGCGGCGCCGCTGCGGGAGCTCGGTGCGGCGGTCCTCGAAGCGCCGACGATCGCCATCGAGCCGATCGAGGATTTCAGCTCGCTCGATGCGGCCCTCGACGCGATCGGGCGCTACGCCTGGCTGGCCTTCACCAGCGCCAACGGCGTCGAGGCGGTCTTCGCACGCCTGGCGGCGCGGGGCCGTGACGCCCGCGCCCTGGCGCCGGTGCGGATCGCGGCCATCGGCACCGGGACGGCCGCCGCCCTGGCCGGGCGGGGCGTACGTGCCGATCGTGTCGCCTCGCCCCACACCAGCGAGGCGCTGGCGTCGGCGATGATCGCCGACGGCGACGTGCGGGGTCGGCGAATCCTGCTGGCGCGGGCCGACCGGGCGACGGCGACGCTGCCCGACGCCCTGCGGCAGGCCGGGGCGACCGTGGACGACGTGGCGGTCTATCGCACCGTCCGCCCGCCGGCCCTGGACGCCGTCGCGGCCGAGGCGCTGCGGGACGGGCGGGTCGATTGGATCACCTTCACGAGCCGTTCGACCGTGGAACACCTTTTGGCGCTGATCGACCGCGATTGGTTGGTTGGGCGCGGAAGAGGCGTTCGGCTGGCCAGCATCGGGCCGGTCACGTCGGCGGCGCTGGTCGAGGCGGGGCTGCGGCCGGCCGTCGAAGCCGAGCCGCACACGCTCGATGGCCTGGTGCGGGCGATGGTCGCGGCGGGAGGTGCCGATGGGGCGTGAGCGGCTGACCATTACCTTCCTCGGCACGGGCACCAGTCACGGGATCCCGATGATCGGCTGCGACTGCGACGTGTGCCGCTCGAGTGACCCGCGGGACCGGCGGAATCGCCCCAGCGCCGCGGTGACGCTGCCCGACGGGCGGGTGATCGTCATCGACCTGCCGCCGGAGTTCCGCCTGGCGGTGCTGGCGACGGGCCTGCCGCGGGTCGATGCGGTCCTGCTGACGCACGGCCACGCCGACCACATCATGGGCGCCGACGACCTGCGGCGGTTCAACAACCTCAGCGGCGCCAGCATCGACTGCTACGCCAACGCCGCCACGATCGCCACGATCCGCCGCGTGTTCGGCTACGCCGAGCGCCCCTACACCAACCCGGACCGGCCCAGCGTACGGCTGCACGCGATCGACGGGCCGACGGAGGTCGCCGGCGTGACGGTCCGTCCCATCGCGCTGCTTCACGGGCGGATGGAGATCTTCGGCTACCGGATCGGCCGGTTCGCCTACTGCACCGACGTCTCGGCCATTCCGGACCGCTCGTGGCCGCTGCTGGACGACCTGGACCTGCTGGTGATCAACGCCCTGCGCTACCGGCCGCACCCGGCCCATTTCAGCCTCGCCGAGGCGCTCGACGCCATCGAGCGAATCGCCCCCCGGCGGGCCCTGCTGACCCACATCGCTCACGAGATCTCCCACGAGGGCACCTCGGCTCAACTGCCCGCCAACGTCGAAATCGCCTTCGACGGCCAACGGGTGGAGGTGGACCTGTAGCCGAGGCCCCGCGCCGCCGGTCCGACGTATCCTTTGAACAGACGGAGGTCACCATGGGCGTGGAACGATTCGAGGCCAACCCGCTGATCCGGCCGGGGGACATCGCCCCGACGCGGCCGGACGTGGAGGTGTTCTGCACGATCAACCCCGGCGCCGTCCGTGTCGACGGCGAGGCGCTGCTGCTGGTCCGCGTGGGCGAACGGCCCATCCCGACGGCGAACCATATCTCCACGCTCGTGTACGATCACGACACCGGCGAAACCGTCATTCGGCGCCTGCGGCTGGACGACCCGGACCTGACGACACAGGACGGGCGGGCCTTCAGCTACCGCGGCAAGACGCTCCTGACCAGCCTGTCGCACCTGCGGGTCGCCCGCAGCGACGACCTGGTCCACTGGCGGATCGACGACGCCCCGGCGATCCGCCCGACCACGCCATGGGAGGCGTACGGCTGCGAGGACGCCCGCATCGCGGCGATCGACGGGCGGTACTGGATCACCTACACCGCCGTCGGGCCGCTGGGGGTGAACGTCATGCTGGCGGTGACCGACGATTTCGCCGCGTTCGACAAGCTCGGCATCGTCGCCACGACCTTCAACAAGGACGTCTGCCTGCTGCCGGAGAAGGTCCGCGGCCGCTACGTCTGCCGCCACCGGCCCTTCCGGACCGAGTTCAACGACGCGTGCATCTGGACCGCCTTCTCGCCCGACCTGCTCCACTGGGGCGACCATGCCGTCCTCCACCGGCCCGTCGCCGGCACCTGGGAGTCCGAACGCGTCGGCGCCGGCGGCACGCCCATCCGCACCGACGCCGGCTGGCTGGAGATCTACCACGCCGCCGACGCCAACGGCCGCTACGCCCTGGGGGCCATGCTCACCGACCTGGACCACCCCGACCGCCTGCTGACCCGCTCGCGGCGGCCGATCCTCGAACCGGTCGAACCTTACGAACGCCAGGGCATCTTCAGCGAGTGCATCTTCTCCAACGGCGTCCTAGCCGACGACGCCGGCGGCCTGATCATCTTCTACGGCGGCGCCGACACCGTCACCGCCGCCGCCCGGACGACCGTCGACGAGATGATCGCCGCGGCCCGGAACGAATGACCGACGGCGCTTGCAGCCGGCGTTTTATTAGTTCATTGCTCACACTCACTTTGTTCGGCCTTCACGGCCCGCGGCTACGATTCGGGCGACCTGGTGGAGTGAGAAAGCATGAGACGCCTGCTGCGAGCAATCGGACTGGCCCTGGTGGATGAGTGGCACGCGATCCGTGCCGAGCGGTACGTGCTCGAAGGCCTGATCGACGCGGAGTGCCCTTCTGGCGACGGCGGAAGGGGGTTTTACCTTTGCGATCGGTCCGGTCCGCCCCGGGGGGTGTCCCGCGGGAGCCCGGTCCGGCCGGTTGCCCACGACGGCCACCCGGCGTGCGACGGAGGGAGATGGCTGGGGCACGCCCGGCATCCGCACCACCCGGATGATCGCCCGGCCGCGTGAGTCCGCGGCGGCCGGGCCGAGGGGATCATGCGGGTGGTGCGGATCAGGGTGGCGTGCGGCGTCGTGGGCGATTGTCCCGCGTGGCATCGGCCGATCCGGTGTCGGGTCTCGTCCGGCAGTTACGTGTGCTTGTGGTCGTAGACGTGTTCGTCGACCTCGTGGGTGTGTTCGTGCGCATGGCCGGCCGCGTCGAAGTGGCTGTGCGGCCGCAGGCCGTGCAACTTGGGGACGACGACCGGAACGCCGGCGACCTGCTCGATGATCACGTCGATCCCAAACACCTCGCGGACGACCTCGGGCGTGACGATCTCCCGTCCGCCCGCGGCCAGGACCGTGCCGCGGGTGAGCAGGATGAACCGGTCGGCGAATTGCAGGGCGTTGTTGAGATTGTGCGTGACGACCAGCGAGGTGATGCCCAGGTCGCGGGTGACGGCGTGAAGGAGGCTCATGACCTCGACTTGGTTGACCGGGTCGAGGTGGTTGATCGGCTCATCGAGCAGCAGGACCTTCGGGTCCTGCGCCAGGGCGCGGGCGAGGATGACCTTCTGCAGTTCGCCCCCGCTCAGTCGCACGGCCGATCGCATGGCGAGGTCCTCCAGGTGGACCAGGTGGAGGATCTCCTCGACCCTGGCGAGGTCCTCCGGCGCGGCGCGGCCGCCGGTGGCGGCTTTCCTGCCCATGAGGACCGCCTCGAAGACGGTGCAGTGGGCCGGTTCCTGGCGTTGGGGCATGTAGCCGAAGGTCCGTGCGATCCGCCGTCCGCTCAGGGTCCCCACCGCCGCCCCGTCGATCAGGACCGTGCCGCGATGGGGCTTGAGCAGCCGGTTGATCGTCCGCAGCAGCGTGGTCTTGCCCGACCCGTTGGCGCCCAGGATCGCGGCCAGGCAGCCGCGGGGGACCTCGAAGGTCAGCCCCCGCAGGACGTCGGTGTCCTTGTAGGCGAAATAAAGGTCGTCGATCCGCAGCGTCATGAGTGTATGTCTCGATGTTTGACCAGCAGGTACAGAAACAGCGGCGCCCCGGTGAACGAGGTCACGATGCCGACCGGCAGGAGGACCGGCGCTATGACCGTGCGCGCGAGGACATCCGCCACCAGCAGCAGCAGCCCCGCGGCCAGGGCGGCGTAGGGGAAGAGGAACCGGTGGTCGGAGCCGATGACCATCTTGACGATGTGCGGGGCCACCAGTCCGACGAACCCGATGATGCCCATGAAGGCGGTGGTGACCGCGGCGACCAGCGCCGCCAGCAGAAGCGAGATCAGACGGATGGCGCCGACCGGCACG
Organism: uncultured Planctomycetales bacterium; assembly: GCA_964535025.1. Classification (GTDB taxonomy): domain Bacteria; phylum Planctomycetota; class Phycisphaerae; order SM23-33; family FEN-1343; genus JAAYZK01. The sequence goes on along the minus strand of CAZHRW010000191.1, from coordinate 13,613 downwards.
CCCAGGCCGGCGGCGGTGTCGTCGCCCCAGACCATGGCGTTGAATCGCCACCCGTTCCAGAGGAAATAGAGCCCCGCCGGCACGATCGCGCCGGCGATCATCGCAAGCTGGGGCCACCGGGCCTTCCGCAGGTCGCCGAACGTCCAGAACACCGCCGAGGCGATCTCGATGTCCGAGGCGAAGTACTGCAGCAGCATCGTCGCCGAGCCGAAAAACGCGCTGATGGCCACACCGGCGAGGATGAGCGCCGCCGGCGACAGGTCGCGCAGCGCCGACAGGGCGACCAGCGCCAGGACCGTCAGCAGCGACCCCCCGAGCGCGCAGAGGACGATCACGTGCGTGTGCCAGGCCGCGACGGGTCCGGCATCGGCGGCCGCGGCGGTGTCGGTGCCGAGGACGGTGATGGCGAACACCGCGCCGAAGACGGCCCCCTGGGAGACGCCGAGCGTGAACGGGGAGGCCAGCGGGTTCCGCAGCACGTTCTGCATCGCCGCCCCGGCCAGGCCGAGACACCCGCCGGCCAGCAGGGCCGCCAGGGCCTGCGGCACACGGATGTTCCAGACCACGTGCGCGGTCGCGGCGTCCGCCCGCCCGGCCGCGGCGGCGGCGACGTCGGCCAGGCCGATCGGGTAGGCCCCCGTGCACAACGACAGCACGGCCGCCCCGGCGATCAGGACCACCAACGCGCCGCCGACCAGCACCTTGCGCTTCACGTGGCGGGCGTATTGCTCGGTCAGACTGGGCCCGTGCATGTCATCTCCATTCGACCGGTCCGGTCGCCGGGAAACGCAGGGCCTGGAACGCGGGGATCTCTTCGTCGGGGCGAATGCCGAGAAACCCGTCCATGATCTCCGCCGCCTTGGCGTCCAGGCTGACGTCGGCGAATCGGTCGGGGTAGACCGTTTTGCCGATGAAGTACGCGTTGAGCAAGGCCAGTTCGATGTTGGTGTTGTAGTAATTGTAGGCCAGCAGGGAGAACACGCGGCCGGACGCGGCGGCGTTCAGGAGGCGATAGAGGCCCCTGTTGCCTTGGAAGTCCTGCTCCAGCACGGCACGGCTGGCGGCGTCGACGAAGATGAACTCGGGGTTCCACAGGAGGATCTGCTCGGCGTCGACGATGAGGTGGCCGTCGCGGCCCAACGCGTCGGCGAGATTGCGCGCGCCGGCCAGCGCGGCGGGTTGGTAGCCGGCCTCCGTACTGGTCAGGCCCTGGGCGCCCTTGTAGGAGACGCCGCCGATATAGACCGACGGGCGGTCGGCGTCATCGACGTCGGCGGTGCGCCGCCGGAGATCCGCCTGCAGCGCGTCGAGGCTCGCGTTGACGGCGGCGGCGCGTTCGCGGGTGCCGAGCAGCTCTCCGAGCAGTTCCAGCGACCGCCGGGCCTCGTCGCGCCACGTGCCCAACGCGCCGTAGGAGAGATAGACCGTCGGCACGCCGGTCCGTGCCTGGATCGTGTCCAACTGGCCCGGATCGAACGCGACGGCGACGATCAGGTCCGGGCGGCACATCAAAACCTTTTCCAAATCGGGCATGGCGCCGGGACCGCCGGTGCCCACGACCGGCAGGGCGAGAACGTCCGCATCGAGCGCCCGCGCGTAGGGCCGCACGTACAGGTCGCGGTCCATCCGGCGCTCGAACTCCTCGATCCCGACGATCCGGTCCGTCGCCTCCAGGTAGGCCACGAGTCTCAGGGCGCCCGGCCCGAGGGCGATGAGACGCTCGACCCGGTCGGGCACGCGGACCTCCCGACCCGCCAGGTCCGTCACCGTGCGCCCAGACCCGTGCCGGGCGGCCGGCCGGATGCGCGAAGAGACTATCACCGCCATCACGATGACCGCCAGCGCGGCGGCCGCCGCCGCGGCGGCCCAAACTCGACCTCGTTTCATGGTTCGGCGATCCTCTCAGCCGGGGGGAATGCTTTCTTGCGGTAATATTACACGATGGAGATTAGTATTACCAGCAGCGGAAGGTGCAATCGGCCTGGCAGGATCGCCAGGCGGCCAGGGAGATGCTATGTCAGCCACGATGGATTTGCCGGCGATGATTCAGCCCGCGCCGGTCGGCGGGGGATTTGCGATGGACGGCTACTGGGTGTGGGGCGGCTCGGTGATCCGAGCCGAAGACGGTCGCTACCACATGTTCGCTTCACGCTGGCCGGCCGATGCGCCGTTCGCACACTGGGCGGTGCGCTCTGAAATCGTCCGCGCCTCAAGCGATACGCCGGAAGGGCCGTTCGAGTTCGAACAGGTCGTCCTGGGCGCCCGCGACGAGGTCGACGCCTTCGATGCGCGCGTGGCGCACAATCCCACGATCAGGAGGTGCGGCAAGACCTACCTGCTGTTCTACACCGGCTCGACCTTCGACGGCCCGACGCCGACGGCCGCGGATCCCGCCGACCCGGTCGATCGACGCTGGCAGCAGTCCTGGCACAACAAGCGGATCGGCCTGGCGTCCGCTGCGTCGGTTCAGGGGCCGTGGACGCGACCGGCCGAACCGATTCTCGCGGTGAATCCCGAGGGCTGGGATTCGGTGATCACGTCCAATCCGGCGGCTTGGGTCCATGAAGACGGCAGCGTGTTGATGTTGTACAAGAGCTGCTCCCAGCGGCACGATGCCGACGGCCGGTTCCGCGGCCGCTTCAGGATCGGAGCGGCTTGGGCCGATCACTACACCCGGCCGTTCCGACGGCTCGGCGATCGGCCCATATTACGATTCGATCATCCGGATGCCCATGTGGAAGATCCGTTCTGTTGGCATGATGGGCGGATCTACCGGGCGATCATGAAGGACATGACCGGCGTCATCGGCGGCCAGCCGCAAGCCGGGATCGCGGTCGAGTCGGCGGACGGGCGGCATTGGCGGTTGAGCGACCCCGTCCAGGCCTACAGCCGTCGCGTCCGATGGGACGACGGGACGACGACCACCCCCGCCAAGCTCGAACGCCCGCAGTTGTTCGTGTCCGACAGCCGCCGGGGGTATCTGTACCTGGCCACCTGTGACAGCGAAATCGACCTCGCCCACGCGACGCGCACCTGGTGCATGGTCATGCCGCTGCGAGCGTGACAGATGGGCTCGCCCCTGCGCGGCGGAGGCGAGAGGACGGACGAGGCAGCGGCTTATCGCCACCTGTGTATCGTGCTTGTCGGTTTGTCCGGCCGGCCGGGCCGCGCACGAGGGCGCCCCGACCGGTGTTGCCGGCCGGGGCGCGAGGGGTGCGTCTGTCGATGGCGGACGGTGGTCTCTTACTTCTTCTTCCTGGCGGTCTTGGCGGCCTTGGGCTTCTTGCCGGCGTCGAGTTGCTCGCCGATGGCGGCCTGGGCGGCGGCGAGGCGGGCGATCGGGACGCGGTAGGGCGAGCAACTGACGTAGTTCAGCCCCGTGCGGTGGCAGAACTCGATGCTCGACGGGTCGCCACCGTGCTCGCCGCAGATGCCCAGCTTGATGTCCTTGCGGGTCGAGCGGCCCTTGTCGACGGCGATCCGTATCAGTTCGCCGACGCCCTCGCGGTCGAGGGTCTGGAAGGGATCGTACTCGTAGATGCCCTTCTCGACGTACTCGGCGAGGATCTTGCCGGCGTCGTCGCGACTGAACCCGCAGCCCATCTGCGTCAGGTCGTTGGTGCCGAAGCTGAAGAACTCGGCCTCCTCGGCGATCCGGTCGGCCGTGACGGCGCCGCGGGGCACCTCGATCATCGTGCCGATCTTGTAGGTGAAGGGGGGCTTGGAGAGCTTCTTCTCGGCCAGGATGTCGGCCAGGACGTCCAGGACGATCTGCTTCTGGTTGGCCAGTTCCTTCACGTTACCGACCAGCGGGATCATGATCTCCGGGTGGGCGCCCTTGACCTGGAAGGCCGCCTCGAAGACCGCCCGGGCCTGCATGGCGGTGATTTCCGGGTACGTGATGCCCAGTCGGCAGCCGCGATGGCCCAGCATGGGGTTCATCTCGTGCAGGGCCTCGACCTTGGCCTTGATCTTGGCGGGCGTGACGCCCATGGCCTGGGCCATTTCCTTCTGCCCGGCCGCGTCGTGCGGCACGAATTCGTGCAGCGGCGGGTCGAGGAAGCGGATCGTCGCCGGGCGGCCGTTGAGGGCCTTGAAGATGCCGGCGAAATCGTCCCGCTGGAGCGGCAGGAGCTTGGCGAGGGCTTTTTCGCGTCCTTCGGCGTCGTCGGCGAGGATCATCTCGCGCATGGGGATGATGCGGTCGCCCTCGAAGAACATGTGCTCGGTGCGGCACAGGCCGATGCCCTCGGCGCCGAAGCGGACGGCGACCGCCGCGTCGTGGGGGCTGTCGGCGTTGGTGCGGACGCCCAGCGTGCGGTACTTGTCGGCCCACTGCATGATCTGCCCGAACGGGCCGGTGAGTTTCGGATCGACCGTGCCGACCTGGCCGGCGTAGACGATGCCGCTGGTGCCGTTGAGGCTCAGCCAGTCGCCTTCGTGGAGGACCCGCCCGTCGGCGGTGGTCATGGTTCTGGCCTTGTAGTCGATCGTCAGGTCCCCGCAGCCGGCGACGCAGCAGCGGCCCATGCCCCGGGCGACGACGGCGGCGTGGCTGGTCATGCCCCCGCGGCTGGTGAGGATCCCCTTGGCGGCGCTCATGCCGCCGATGTCCTCGGGGCTGGTCTCGATGCGGCAGAGGATGACCGGCTCGCCCAGCTCGCCCCATTCCTCGGCGGTGATGGCGTCGAAGGCGATCTTGCCGGTCGCGGCGCCGGGGCTGGCGGGCAGGCCCTTGCCGATCTGGTCGGCGGTGGCCTCGGCGTCCGGGTCGAACATCGGGTGCAGGAGCTGGTCGAGCGACTTGGGCTCGATCCGCATGACCGCCTCGGTCTCGCGGATGAGGCCCTCGCGGGTCATGTCGGCGGCGATCTTCACCGCCGCCGCCGTGGTCCGCTTGCCGCCGCGGGTTTGGAGCATGTACAGCTCGCCGCGCTCGATGGTGAACTCGATGTCCTGCATGTCGCGATAGTGCTGTTCGAGCGTCTGGCGGATCTCGACGAGCTGCTTGTAGGCCTTGCGGTCGACCTTGGCCAGCGAGCTGATCGGATGGGGCGTGCGAGTGCCGGCGACGACATCCTCGCCCTGGGCGTTCATCAGGTACTCGCCGTAGAACTTGTTCTGGCCGGTCGAGGGGTCGCGGGTGAACGCCACGCCGGTGCCGGAGGTCTCGCCCATGTTGCCGAAGACCATCAACTGGACGTTGACCGCGGTGCCCAGCAGGCCGCGGATGTCGTGGAGTTGGCGGTAGCGGATGGCCCGTTCGTTGTTCCACGAGCCGAACACCGCGTCGATCGACGCCATGAGCTGCTCACGGGCGCCCTGCGGGAAGGACTGGCCGGCCTTGTCATAGACCTTCTGGTACGCCTCGACGACCTCCTTGAGGCCCTCGGCGTCCAGGTCGGTGTCCAACGCGGCGCCGCGGCGTTTCTTGATGGCGTCCAGGGCGTGCTCGAAGTTGTCGTGTTCCATGCCCAGCACAACGTCGCCGAACATCTGCATGAACCGGCGGTAGGCGTCCCACGCGAACCGCTCGTTGCCGGTCAGGTCGATCAGGGCGCCGAGCGTCTGGTCATTGAGGCCGAGGTTCAGCACCGTGTCCATCATGCCCGGCATGGAGACGGCGGCGCCGGAGCGGACCGAGAACAGCAGCGGGTTGGACCCGTGGCCGAAGGTCTTGCCGGTGAACTTCTCGACCTTGGCGATGTTGGCGTCGATCTGCCGGTCGAGGTCGGCCGGGTACTTGCGCCCGAGCTTGTAGTACAGGTCGCACACCTCGGTGGTGATGGTGAACCCCGGCGGGACGGGCAGGCCCAGACTGCTCATCTCGGCCAGGTTGGCCCCCTTGCCCCCCAGCAGCTGCTTCATCTCCTTCTTGCCTTCCGACTTGCCCCCACCGAAGAAGTAAACGTACTTGGCGGCCTTTTTCCCGGCCTTCTGGGTCGCGGCTTTCTTCGCCATGGTCCTTGTTGACCTCCATCCGTTCGGCGTTTCACGCTTGCACGGCTGCGCCGGCAGGTTCGCCGCCGGCGGACAACGGCGGCGGCGGCGACGTTCAAGCGTGACGATCTCTGGTGTGCCGGCCCGCAAGTCCGTCCCGTGACGGGTCGCGTGGTGATCCCCGGCGAGCGTAAACAGGCCGGGAGTGTAATTGGGGTTCCCGCAGGTGTCAACCGATTTCCGCCGCCGGCGGAGGTGTCGCGGGCCGCCCCTTTCCTGCGCCGTCACCGCCGGGTAGGATGGGGCCATGCACGACAAGCCCCGCTGGTTCAACGTGGTCGTCCTCGTCGCCGTGCTGGCCATGGCGGCCATCTCGGTCACCGTGGCGTGGGTGCTGCTCAGTACCGCCGATAACGCCGACGCGCCGTCCTACGAACAGTCCGCCCCGCCCGACGCCCCCGACGCCACCGGACCGGTCGATGGCCCCCCGGCCGCGCCACCGGCGCATGAGGACGGCGCCCCCGACGCCCCCAACCCGCCGGCGACGGACGAAGCGCCCCCGCCCGCCGTCGAGCCGGATGTGCCGCAGATCCCCCGCATCGAGGGCGACCGCGGACTGGAAGCGGCCGACGACGGCGCGGCACTGCCCGCCGTCGAGCCTCCCGACGCGGGCCTGGACCCCCTGGCCGACCCCGACGGCGCCGGCCTGCCCTCCGCGGCCGATCGCGACGAAGGCCTGCCCCGCGTGGAGACCGGAAGTGGGGGGCTCGAGCCGATCGGCAACTGAACACGGAGGCTTTCGCTCAGGGGCGGGAACTCGGCCGCAATCGCGTCAATCGGTCGACGGGAGAACGCCTGCGAGGTCGTTGTCGGCCTTTTCGATCCATCCTCGGGCGGCATCGGCCTCAGGCGGCACTGTCATAGAGCACCTTCCCTTCCCGCCACACCTGGCGGGCGACGGTCCCGACCACGCCCTTCTGACGCTCGAACTGCTCGGTGGTCATGACGATCACGTCCAGGCCGAAGGTGCGGTCCGCAAGGGCCTTGTCGATGCGATCGGCGATCTGGCGTCGCGATCCGTCCGTGTCCACCAGCACCAGCAGGTCGACATCGCTGGAGGCGGTGGCGTCGCCCCGGGCCAGCGATCCGAAGAGGATCATCCGCGTGGGATGAACCAGCGGGGCGATCCGCTCGACGACCTCGTCGAGCACCGAGGCCATGTCCATCTGTTCCTTGCCGAGGGCCATCTCCAACGCCTCCCGATCGACGCGGCGCCGAGGGCGCCCGCTTTCACGCGAACGCCGCTTACGCTCGTCAGGCATTCTACGGCACGCCACGCCTGACGGGAAGCGCCGAACACCCTGGAATCGGACGGCTGGCGGACGGGAGCCCGTCGAGAAGGCCCGGCGCCGCGAAGGCCGGCATCCTCCTTGTGACCGCCCGCCCGTCCCGCTACAATCCCACCCCGACGCGCCGGCGCCGGCGCCGCCGGCGAGTTGAGACCCCGGAGGCCATTCATGAGCGAGACCCTGACCAGTAAAGAACGTATCGCCCGCATCCTCCGCCGCGAGCCGGTCGATCGCGTGGGCCTCGGCGAGAGCTTCTGGGCCGACACGCGCGCCCGGTGGGCCGAGGCGGGCCACGTCAGCCCCGACGAGAACCTCCCCGAGCATTTCGGCCACGATTACCGCCTGATGTGGGCCTTTAACAGCGTGGCCGACCTCGATTACGGCGAGGACATCGTCGAGGAGACCGACGAAACCAAGCTCGTCCGCAACGGCAACGGCGCCCTGCTGCGATGGTGGAAGGGCAAGAGCGGCACGCCCGAACACGTGGATTTCCTCGTCAAGGACCGCGCCGGCTGGGACGAGCACGTCCGGCCCCACCTGGTCAACGCCGACGAGTACCGACGGCGGATCAACTTCGAGGGCTACCGCAAGACCAAGGCCTACTGCGCCGAGCGGGACCTGTTTTTCATGTGGTCCGGCGTCAACGTCTTCGAGCTGATCCACCCGGTGTGCGGTCACGAGTACATGCTCATCGGCATGGCCCTCGATCCCGACTGGGTCAAGGACATGTGCGACGTGTTCGCCACGCTCACGATCGACCTGATGGAGATCCTCTTCGCCGCCGAAGGCGTCCCCGACGGGATCTGGTTCTACGAGGACATGGGTTTCAAGCAGCGGCCGTTCATGTCGCCGGCGATGTACAGGGACATCATCTTTCCCGCCCACCAGCGCACCTGCGACTATGCGCACGCCCGGGGGCTGCCGGTCGTGATGCACTCGTGCGGCTACGTCGAGCCGCTCCTGGAGGGCATGATCGAGGCGGGCATCGACTGCCTGCAGGCGATGGAGGTCAAGGCCGGGATGGACCTGCTGAAGCTCAAGGCTCGCTACGGCGACCGGATCGCCTTCTGCGGCGGCCTGGACATCCGCGAGCTGGAGAGCAACGACCTCGACCGCGTCAGGGCCCTCATCGACGCCACCGTCCCGGCCGCCATGGACCCCAGCGGCTACATCCTCCACACCGACCACAGCGTCTCCAGCCGCGTCGACTACGAGACCTACCGGACGTTCGTGGAGTACGGGCTGAAGGTGGGAACGTATTGACGGAGGTGTGAGGCCTGAGGCTTGAGGCCTGAGGAAACAACGACGTTCGTGAAGCGCGCAAACAACGCCCCTGTTGCTCAAGCCTCAGGTCTCACACCTCAAGCCTCTTCGCCCAGCACCTCGGTCTTGCCCGGTTCGAGGATCTTGACCGGGCAGCCGGCGGTGGCGAAGGCTTCGGCGTCGGCCATGGTGCCGACGATGTCGCCGAAGTGGTAGGGGATCGCCACGGTCGGCGTGATGCGACAGCAGGCCTGGGCGGCCTCGTCGGCATTCATGGTGTACGTCCCGCCGACCGGCAGCAGGGCGACGTCGATGCGCTCCAGGCGCCCCATCTCCTCGATCAGGTCCGTGTCGCCGGCGTAGTAGATACGCATCCCGCCCAGCGCGATGACCACGCCCAGCCCGCCGGCCGACAGCGGGTGGTACCGCTTGGCCGGGTTGTACGCCGGCAGCGTCTCGACCTCGATACCCGCCAGCGTGACCGTCTCGTTCGGCGAGACCGCCCGGCCCCACCCCAGCCGCGCCACCGCCGGCGTCGAGGCGAGGATCTCGGCGTCGTCTCTGGCCACCTTGGCGATGTCGTCGGGGCTCAGGTGGTCGTAGTGCTCGTGGGAGACGATGATCAGGTGCCCGTCATGGGGGGCGCCCTGGATCTTCCACGGATCGATGTAAACCACGTGCCCATCAGCGGCAAGGCGGAAGCTCGCGTGACTCAGCCATGTCAGTTCAATCGCCATCGTACCATCCTTCCGTAACACAGCGCTGCGCCAAGGCCCAGCACCCAATCATAGAAGTGGACAACGCGGCCTACAAGGGCCCGCCGGTGAGGTTGTGTGGGGCCGTCCGGCGGCTATAATCCGGTCATCGCCCATCCGTGGAACCGCACCGCATGGCCCGACAACTCCGCAAAACACTGATCCTCGCCCTCAAGGTCGCCGTCGCCGCGGCCTTGCTGGCGTGGGTGCTCTCGCGGGTCAGTTGGCACGACGTCGTGGTCACCGCCGACGGCGACGAGCGCCCCGTCACCGCCGCGCGGGCGACCGACGCGGGCCTGGCCGTCACCGCCCCCGACGGCCGCCGGGCCGTGCTGGGCTGGGCGTCGATCGTCGCGGCCGAGGGCGCGGCGGGGCGGTCGGTCGAGGCGTACGTACGGCCGGGGTTCGCCTCGGCGGTGCGGGGCCTGCGCCCGGGGCCGCTGGCCGCGGCGGTGGTGGGGTTCGGCCTGATGGTGTACGGCACGGCGGTTCGGTGGCGGCGGCTGGCGGCGGCGCAGGGGATCGCGCTGTCGTGGTGGCAGGCGGTGCGTCTGACGTGGATGGGGGCGTTTTTCAACTACGTCCTCCCCGGCACCACCGGCGGGGACGTGCTGAAGGCCTGGTACGCCGCCCGCCACGCCGCGGGCGGCAAGATGGGCAGTCTCGTGGCGGTCGTCCTGGACCGGGTGCTGGGGCTGACGAGCCTGGCGCTGCTGTCGGCGGCGATGCTCGCGGCCGTCGCCGTCGGCCGGGCGTGGTTCGGCCTGGATGTCGGCTACGCCGGGCCCCTCGGGCGGATCGCCGTCGGCCTGGCGGTGCTGCTGGGCGTCCTGGCCGTCGGGGCGCCGCTGGTGTTGAGCCGGCGGGTGCGGGAGGCGCTCGGCCTCCAGCGGCTCTACAACCGCCTGCCGCTCGCCAGGCACCTGCACGCGGCGGACGCGGCGGTCGACCGCTTCGGGCGGGCGCCGGGCGCCGTCGGGGCGGCCCTGGCGGTCTCGTTCGCCATCCACCTGCTGCTGGTCGGCTCGGTCGCCCTGCTGGGGATGAGCCTGGACGCGGGCATCCCCTGGTACCAGTACGCCATCTGCGTCCCGCTGATCTACATCATCGCCGCGGTCCCCATCGTGCCCGGCGGCGTGGGGTTGGCCGAGAGCTTCTACGTCGCCTTCTTCGCCGCCTGGGCCGTCGAGAGCCGGATCCTGGCGATGGCCCTCCTGGCGCGGCTGATCCCGATGCTCCTGTCCCTCCCGGGCGTTCTGGTCGCCCTGCGCGGCCCGGCGCACCCCTCGTCCGCCCGCATGAAGGCCGAACTCGAAGCCGACGAGACGGTGGCCTAGCGCGTGGCGCCGAAGTTCTGCTTGAGGAGGGCGAAGTCGTCGAGGTCCACGTCCCCGTCGCCGTCGAAGTCGCCCTCGGCGGTCGTGGCGCCGGCGGGCTTGCCGAAGTTCCGCTTGAGCGCGGCGAAGTCGTCGAGGTCGACGTCCCCGTCGCCGTCGGCGTCGCCGGCGAGGCGGCCGACGTATTCGTAGGCGCCGATGTCCGGCGCATCGCCGTGCGGGACGGCCGTGCCGAGAATGTCGTGGGTATAGCCCAACTCGACGCCGGCGTCGACGGCGGGGCCGTCGCCGTTGAGCGTGAAATCGCCGCCGGCGGGATCGGCGAAGACGTCGGCATCCATGGTGTGGTCGATCGTCAGGTTGCCGTCGGCGTCGGGAACGAGGCTGCCGCCGCCGGCGTAGGTGTAGCGGATGTTGTTTTTCGTCTGGCCGTGACTGTCGTTGCGGAGGGAGGGCTTGTCGTCGTCGCGGACGACGGTGTTGTTGTGGATCCTCAGGTTCGTGCAGCCGCCGTAGTCGGCGAAGGCGTAGTGGCCGGGGCAGTGCAGGTGGTTGTAGGCGACCAGGACGTCGGAGGAGTTCTGCGTGCACAGCGGGACGTTGCTGTTGAGGATGGTGTTGCCGATCACGTTGACGTTGGAGCTGCCGTTGAACACGGCGATGCCGTCGGCGTGGGAGCCGCGGACGTCGCGCATCGTGTTGCCGAGGATATCGCAGTTGTGGAAGCTCATCCACAGGCCGTGGCGTCCGGGTTTCACGATGGTGTTGTCGACGATCACCGAGTCGCTGGCCCCCAGTTGGATGGCGTTGGTGACCGGCAGCTCGACGAAGGTGTTCTCGGCGATGGTGAAGCCCGACCCGCCGAGGGCGATCGCCCCGTAGCCGTTGCCGGCGCGGTAGTCGTGGCGGATGTAGGCGAAATCGCAGTCGACGATGGCGACGTCGTGCACGCCGTCGTCGCCGTCGTGGTTGATCCCCCCGCCGCCGTACAGGCCGCCGCCGGCGTACTTTTCGATCCTCAGCCCGTCGAAGACCAGCTCGCCGGTGTCGGCGGCGATGCGGAAGGCCCGGTCCCGCGCCGCGGGCACCGAGACGCTCACCGGGTGGACGGCCGGGTCGCCGGCCGGCGGCCACAGCCAGACCTTGTGCGTGCCGTCCGGCTCGGGCGCGTCGCTGAAGCAGTACTCGCCCGGCCGGTCGATCAGGCTGATGTGGTTGTAGAGGGCGTAATACCCGTCGCGGTCGTCGTAAGGCTCATTGTCGAGGGCGCCATAGGTGATCGTGTCGGTGGCCGGGTCGAAGCTCGTGATGGTCCGCGCATCGACCAGGTTGGGCACCCGCCAGACCATCACGAACGCCCCGTCCCACCAGGTCGGGTCGGCCTGCGTCAGGCGGGCCGGGTCGGTCAGCGAGGTGGTGGTGACGTGCTCGCGGGCGATGGTGTAAAAGTGCGAGATGCTGTCCATGAAGAACGGGTCGGCCTGGTTGGGGTCCTGCGCCAGCCAGCACATCCTCGCCTCGGACGTCTGCGTGTCGACCTGGTAGAGGTTCGACGTGTTGGCCTGGGTGCCCGCCGGGGCGTAGGCGACCCACAGGTTCGCCCAGTTCGGGTTGCCGCCGGCGTCGGCGGCCGACGCGCAGGGCGTCCAGCCGGTCAGCCATTCGGACCCGTCGAGGATGGCCTTGCCGTCGCCGAAGGTCCCGGCGGTGTTGCCGTCGTAGGTGATCGGTTCGCCCGGGGCGCCCGAGCGGCGGCAGACGATCATCCCGCGGTACCTCACGCCCCCCTTGAAGACGACCGTGTCGCCCGGCGCCAGGGCCGCCCGGGCGGCGTTGCCGACGGCGTTGGCGTCGCCGGGGCAGTGTTTCCAGGGGTCGGCCGGCGACGTGCCGGTAGCCGCGTCGCTGCCGTCACTGAAGTCGACGTAATACACCGGCGCGGTGACCGGCACGGCGTTGACGGCGATGATCACCGTGTCGCTGCCCGTGGCGCCGTCGTCGTCGGTCACCGCCAGCGTGACGGTGTGAACGCCCACGTCGAGGCCCACCTGGGCCGCGACACCCGTGGCGATAGACTCCGCCCCGTCGTACCAGGTGTAGTCGGTGATCGTCCCGTCGGCGTCGCTGGACAGCGACCCGTCGAGCGCGACGGTCTCGACGCCGTCGCCATCGGTGTCGGTGAGGTCCTGGTCGGAGCCGGCGTGAGCGGTCGGCGGCAGGTTCTCCCCGCCGTTGATCACGTAGCTGATCTCCAGCACGGCCCCGTCGACCGACGCGTGGTCGACCTGGTAGATCCAGCGGTACCCGCCCGACAGCCACTGGCCCCGCAGCCCCAGGTACTGACCCGGCGCGTAGCCCGGCCGGTCGATGAACGCCTGCACCAGCGGCCGCAGGTCCGGCGAGGTGTACCACGCATCCGCCAGGAACGGGTTGGGCAGCGCCCAGTCGACGCCCGTCCCGGCGACCAGCGGCGCGTCGTACGGGTTGGTCGCGAATGATGGGCAACTGTCGTAGTCCAGCAGCCACAGCCGGATCGACGTGTCGACGCTCCGCGTCGAGGCCGACTTGACGTGCAGGCGGGCCGACGTGATCGTCGCGCCGGCGGGGACCTCGACGGCCCAGCGGAAGAACGGCCGCCGCTGGGTGTCGCTGGTGTAGGGGAAGTTCATCGTGTCGTTGCCGCGATAGTTCGCATCCGCCGAGCAGTGCGTATCGTCGGCCGAGCCGGCGATCCGATACTCCACGGTGACAGCGGCCGGCGCACCATCCGACAGGGCCAGCACGGCCAGACAGGCCGCGACGACAGGAAGCGATCGGCGCATCGTTCATCCTCCCAGGAAGCGTTCCGCAGCGCCTCCCACTGTACCACGGGACGCCTCAATCGCCAAGCGCCGGTCCTGTTACCGCACGCGGCCGAAGCTCTCTCTGAACAGCGCGAAGTCGTCGAGGTCGACGTCGCCGTCCCAGTC